>CAZVKM010000074.1:0-14029 GCA_964627685.1 uncultured Solibacteraceae bacterium
GCGGCGGGGCCACGGCGGCGGACCTGGCCCGAATCGCGGACCTCTGCGAGGCCCGGGGCGTGCTCCTTATCTCCGACGAGGTCTACCGGGAGCTGCACTTCGGGGTTCGCCCGCCGAGCCTGCGTGAAGTCACGGACCGGGCCCTCGTGAGTTCCAGCGTGAGCAAGGGCTGGGGCGCCCCGGGCCTGCGGGTGGGCTGGCTGGTGGGGCCGGCGGACCTGCTGGCGCCGGTGCGCACGGTGCATGCGTTCGCCGTGACCGCCACGGCCGCGCCCTCCCAGCGGGCCGCCACGGCGCTGGTGGAGCACTCCGACCGCGTGCTCATGGCCGCCCGGCAGGAAGTGGGCGTCCGTTTCGAGGCGCTGCGTGCCGCCTGGCGGACGCATCTTGGCTCGGACCTCCACCCTCCTGCCGGCGCGTTCTACCACTGGATGCCGCTACCCCCCTCGGCCCTGGCGGATCCCATGGCCTTCTGCCTGCGGCTGCGTGACGAGGCCCGGGTCGTGCTGGTGCCCGGCCTCGCCTTCGGCGGAGGCGGCCGCGCCCACGCCCGGCTCAGCTTCGCCGCCCGGCCTGAACAGATCACCGAGGGTGTGAAGCGCCTCGCCCCCTTCTGGAGTCCCGCATGACCCTGCTCGCCGAGACCACCCGCACCTTCGCCTTCTCCGATGGGGAGCTGGCCCGCTTGGCGGAGCGGCATGGCAGCCCTGTCTTCGTCTACCGCGCCTCGGAGGCGGTGGCCCAGGTCCGGCGCCTCCGGTCCGTGCTGCCGGAGCGTGTGCGCCTCGCCTATGCGGTGAAGGCCAACCCCCACCCGGTGTTGCTCCAGGCGCTGGCGGCGGAGGGCCTGAGCTTCGACTGCGCCAGCGGCGGGGAGCTCGCGCGGGTGGCGGCCCTCCACCTCCCGGCGGGGCGGACCTTCTACGCGGGCCCAGGCAAGCGCACCGAGGAGCTGGCCCTGGCCCTCCGCCAGGAGGTGCGGGTGCAGGCGGAGGGCTGGGAGGACCTGGTGCGGCTGGAGGCCCTCGCGGCGGGGCCCATCGACGTGAACCTGCGGGTGCATCCCCTGGCGGCGGGGGAGGAGGCCACGCGGATCCTCGGTGGCTCGGGGCCTTCGGCCTTCGGCGTGGATGAAGAGCACCTGCCGGAGCTGCTGGCCCGGGTGGCGACCCTGCCCAACATCCGCCTGCGGGGTCTCCACTGCTTCACGGCCTCCAACCAGCGGGACGCGGCGCGCCTTCAGGCCACCCATGCCGCGGTGCTGGAGTTGGCGGAGCGGCTCCATCGGGAGCATGGGCTGCAGCTGGATCAGATCGACCTGGGTGGAGGCCTCGGGGTTCCCTATGGGGACTCGGAAGCCCCCTTGGACCTGGACGCCTTCGGGCGCAATCTCGCCGATCTGTTGAGCGGGCATGCTTGGTTCAAGGGCGAATTGATCCTCGAGCCCGGGCGATTCCTGGCGGCCCCCACGGGGGTCTACCTGGCCCGGGTGATCCGCGTGAAGGCGAGCCGTGGGGCCACCTTCGCCATCCTTGAAGGGGGCGTGAACCACCTGTTGCGCCCGGCCCTCACGGGTCAGCCCTTCCCCGTGCGCGCCGTGGGGCGAGGGGAAGGTCGTGTGCGCACCACGCTGGCGGGGCCGCTTTGCACCAGCCTGGACCGGCTGGGTGAGGTGGATCTGCCCGAGTTGGCGCCGGACGACCTGCTGGCCTTCGGCATGGCGGGGGCCTATGGATTCACCGAGGCCATGACCCACTTCCTGAGCCACGCGGTGCCCCAGGAGATCTGGATCGACTGAGCACCGCGTGGGTCAGCGCAGCCCGGAGAGGACGTAGAGGATCCCGCCTGCGGCCAGCAGGGCCAGGGGCAGGAGGGTCAGGGCCAGGATCGTGAGCACCCGCCAGACCCGTCCCTCGGGCCCCAGGCGCCGGGCTTCCCGGAGCCAGATCACGGCGCCGAGGAGGAGCGTCGGCACCTGGAGCAGCCCCAGGCCGGCCATCCACCTCAGGCCACCCCCTCGGAAGACCTGGAAGAACAGGCCCAAGGGAAGGAAGGCGGCGGTCATGAAGGCGGCGCGGGAAGCCCGCCGCGCGTCCCGGCCCGCCACTTCCTCCAGGAGCGGGTCCCCCTGGAGACGGGCGAGGAGGGGCATCAGCCCCATGGCCAGGGGGCCGCCGCCCAGGAGGGCCAGGCCCGCCGAGGCGGTCACGCTCAGCTCCCCCTCCTCGCCTGCCCGGGGTCGGGTGCGGAAGGCCAGGGAGAGGAGGATCAGCTCCAGGGCCGGCGGGAGGAAGTGGAGGGCGGCCTGGAGGGGCCACCCCTGGATCAGGCCCCGGCCCACCAGGATGGGCACCAGGAGGCGGGAGGCCGCGAGGAAGCCCAGAGGCAGGGCGCCCTGGACGGCCAACAGGGTCTGGAAGGGGCCCCCGTCCTTCAGGCGGGGCCACACGGCGGCGAAGAGCAGGAGCCGGGGGATCAGGTGGAGGGCCAGGGGGCCGTAGATGAGCAGTTGGCGCAGGCGCAGCAGGTCCGGCAGGCCCGCCCGGAACAGGACGATGAACCAGAGGTCCCCGGCCAGCATCACGAGGAGGGGTACCCACCAGAGGCGGCGGAGGTTGGCAGCGAGGGTGGGCATGGGGGCATCATGGCACGGCCCGGTGGCGTCGCGCCGGGGACCGCGGTTCAATGTCGGAGCATCGGGGAGGCCCCATGAGCGAAGGGCTCGACAAGATCCAGGACGAGATCCAGGACCATGCAGGCGACAGCCGCCTCAACGGCTTCGTGGCCCTCTTCGTGGCGGTGGTGGCCACCTTCATGGCCCTCTGCAACGTGAAGGACGGCAACGTGGTGCAGGCCATGCAGCAGGCTCAGGCCAGGCAGATGGACCAGTGGAATTTCTACCAGAGCAAGAGCACCAAGCAGCACATCGCGGAGAACTCGGCGGAGATGCTCCGGGTGCAGCTGGAGATGATCACCGTGCTGAAGCCGGACGTAAAGGCCCACGTGGAGGCGAAGGTCACCGCCCTCGATGCCGCCGCGAAGAAGTACGAGAAGGAGAAGGAGCAGATCAAGGCCGAGGCGGAGGCCGCGGGCAGGGAGTACGAGGCCCTCAACGTGCACGACGACCAGTTCGACCTCGCGGAGGCCTGCCTCAGTGTGGGCATCGCCCTCGCCGGCGTCACGGCCCTCACACGGAAGCGCTGGCTCTTCGGTGTGGCCTGCACCTTCGCCGGCATCGGCATCCTCTTCGGGCTGGCGGGCTTCCTCAAGTGGCAGCTCCACTCGGACCTGCTGGCCCGCATCCTCGGCTGATCCATATGCGTGGCGGGGACATGCGGACCCTCATCCTGACCCTCAGCCTGCTCTGCGGGGGCCTCCCCGCCTTGACCGGCCAGACGCCTCCGGAGGTGGCCACCCGGCTGGACGGATTCATCACCCAGGGCCTGAAGGACTGGCACATCCCCGGCCTTTCGGTGGTGGTGGTGAAGGATGGGAAGACGCTCTACGAGAAGGGATTCGGGGTTCGGGAGCTGGGGCGGCCGGGCCCCGTGGATGGCGACACCCGATTCGGCATGATGTCGACCACGAAGGCCGTCACGGCGCTGGCCCTGGCCATGCTGGTGGATGAGGGCAAGGTGGCCTGGGACGACCCGGTGATCAAGCACCTGCCGACCTTCCGGCTCCCCAACGCCTACCTCACGGAGCATGTGACCGTGCGGGATGCCCTCCGGCACACCTCGGGTGTGGAGAACGCCGACCCCTTGTGGGATCGGGAGGACCTCACGACCGCCGAGGTGATCGCCCGCCTCGATCGCGTGCCCGCCACGGCGGCCCTGCGCTCCGACTTCCTCTACCACAACGTGATGTACCAGGTGGCCGGCGAGGTGGTGGCCGCGGCCTCGGGCCAGCCCTGGGAGCGGTTCATCCGGACCCGGATCCTGGAGCCGCTGGGCATGACCCGGAGCACGCCGACGCTGGCGTCGATGCAGGCCCTGAAGGACCCGAACACGTCGCGTGCGCACTTCGAGATCGAAGGCCAGGTGAGGCCCATCGCGGAGGTGGGCGTGGATTGTGTCCCCGCGGCCGGGGCCATCTGGTCCACGGCCCACGATGCGGGCAAGTGGCTGTCCTTTCTGCTGGCGGGAGGGGTGGTGGGCGAGCGGCGCCTGGTGAGCGAGCGCGCCTTCAAGGAGCTGTTCACCCCCCAGGTGGCGGTCCCCGCCGGGCAGTGGGGGTATCCGACCCTCACGCTCACGGGCTCCCGCTGGATTTCCTAGGGCCTGGGGTGGTTCCTGCAGGACTACCGGGGCCAGTTCGTGGCGATGCACACCGGCAGCATGGATGGTCGTACGGCGATCATCGGGCTCATTCCCGAGGCGAGGGTCGGCGTCTTCATCTTCGGCAACCTGGATCACGCCGAGTTCCGCCACGCCCTGCTCTGGAAGGTCCTGGATCTCTGCACCGGGGCCCCGGACCGGGACTGGAGCGCCGAGTGCCTCAAACTCTACGGCGACCTGAAGCGGAAGGGGACCCAGACGGAGGCCGAGGCGGCGAAGCGCCGCGTGGAGGGCACCCGGCCGAGTCACCCGCTCGAGGCCTACGCGGGGACGTACGTCCATCCCGCCTGGGGGCCGCTGAGCGTGGTCCGCGAAGGCGAGGCCCTGATCCTCCGCATGGGGCCCTCGCCCCGGAACGCGGGGCGCCTGGAGCACTGGCACTACGACACCTTCCGGGTGCGCCTCGGCGACGGCCGCGGCGGATGGTCCATGGTCGGGTTCACGACGGGACTGGAGGGTCGTCCGGATGGGGTGGTGCTGGGGGACCCCTCCTTCACGTTCCGCCGGGTGCCCACGCCCCAAGGCGACCAACCATGAAGAGCCACCGCAAGGTCCTCACCCTCCACCTCCCCGAGCGCACGGGCTTCGTGAACCTCACGGCGCAGGTGGAGGCCGCGGTCCGCGAGAGCGGCATCCGGGAGGGGCTGTGCCTGGTGAACGCCATGCACATCACCTCCAGCGTGTTCATCAACGATGAGGAGAGCAGATCATGAAGCATCAGGACGTGGAGCAGCGATGAAATCATTCCGGAAAGTCCTCACCCTCCGCCTTCCGGAGCGCACGGGCTTCGTGAATCTCACGGATGACGTGGCCGAGGCCCTGCGGGAGAGCGGCATCCGGGAGGGGCTGTGCCTGGTGAACTCCATGCACATCACCTCCAGCGTGTTCATCAACGATGAGGAGAGCGGCCTCAAGCAGGACTACCTTCGCTGGCTGGAGCGCCTGGCGCCCTTCAACTCAGGCAGCGATCCCGCGAAGGGCGGCTACCTGCACAACCGCACCGGGGAGGACAACGGCGACGCCCACCACAAGCGCCAGATCATGGGGCGCGAGGTGGTGGTGGCGGTGACCGCGGGACGTCTGGACTTCGGGACCTGGGAGCAGATCTTCTACGGGGAGTTCGACGGCCGCCGGGACAAGCGGGTCCTCATCAAGATCATCGGGGCCTAGGCCCTCACTCCAGGGCGTAGACGGTGCCGTCCGCGCAGGCGGCGATGCACACGCCCTCCAGCACGAGCGGCGAGCTCAGGATGGCGCCCAGGCTGAACATCCGGTCCATGCCGATGAAGAGGCCCTCCAGGGTGCGGGAGGGGTAGAGCGCCTCGCCCCGGAAGCGTCCCTGCGCGTCGAGGTAGGCGGGGCCGTAGATCCGATTGCCCTCGCTCTGGAAGGCCTCCAGCTCCCGGCCGGTGGCGGCCTCCAGGGCATGGAGCCACCCGTCGCTGGACCCGAAGTAGAGGCGGCCCCCCGCCAGGGTGGGTGAGGAGAAGGAGATGGCGGGGTTCTCCCGGTCGAAGCGCAGGGCCCCGGTGGCGGCGTCCAGCGCCTTGAAGCGACGGCCATCGGAGGTGGGGAAGTAGACGGTGCCCTGGGCCACGGCCGGGGAGGCGATGACCCAGCCCTTGTGGTTGTCGTGCTTCCACAGGAGGGAACCGGTGGCGGCGTCGAGGGCGTAGAAGTGGCCATCCCGGCAGCCGAAGAAGACCCGACCCTCCACCACCGCCGCGGAGCTGGCGATGCCGATCTGGTTGTGGAGGTCGGGGTCATCCCCGGTGAGGAAGGACCAGCGCGGGGCGCCCGTCGCCGCATCCAGCGCGTAGAAGCGCCGATCCCAGCTGCCCACGTACACGGTTCCGCCCGCCACGGCCGGGGAGGCGTGCACCACGTCTCCGGTCCTGAACTTCCACCGCAGGGCCCCGGTCTTGAGGTCGAGGGCGTAGACGTGCTGGTCGCCGCTGCCGATGTAGACGGTGCCCCGGTCCACGGCCGGCGAGGAGAGGAACACGTCGAAGGGGTCGGGCATCAGCTCCGTGGCGGGGAGGGCGCCATGGATCCCGGGGGCGGTGAACCTCCGCTCGCCGCCGGTGCGGAAGGTCCAGACCCCCTTCCCGCCGCGGGCGTCCACGGCGTGCACGCGGCCGTCCCGGCTGCCCACCACCACCAGGCCGTCGGCCACCGCGGGGGAGCTGTTCACCTCACCCTCCGTGGCGTAGCGCCAGCGGGTGGCGCCGGTGGCGGGTTCGAGGGCGTAGAGGTGATGGTCGGCGCTGCCCACGAAGATCAGCCCCTCCGCCGCCACGGGCGACGAGAGGACCCGCGGACCGAGGCGCACCTTCCACTTCACGGTGGTCAGGTGGGGGGCACGGCTCACGGGGGCCACGCCGCGATGCTCCGGGCCTCCCCGGAACATGGCGGCCTCCTGGGCGTGGAGGGCGGGCAGGGCCATCAGCAGGCCGAGTGCGAAGGCGAGGGACATGGGACCTCCCGGCATGGCGCCAGCATGGGGGGCCCCGGAGGCCGGGGCCAGGAGGCTGGGGCGAAGGGGCCGGAAGCTGGGTGGGCCGGAGGCGATCGGGGTGGTTTGACTTCCCCCTCGGGGCACGGCCCACTGGATCCGGAGGCCAGCGATGATCACCCGGGATTTCCAGGGCATGCCCAAGCGGGATGTGTACCGCATCCTCTCCAGCCTCGTGGTGCCCCGGCCCATCGCCTGGGTCCTCACTCGGGATGGGGAAGGCCACCTGAACCTGGCGCCCTTCAGCTCCTTCCAGGGCATCTTCGGGCCGCCCATGGTGGCCATGACCCTGGCCCGCCGCCGCGGGGGCGCCCTGAAGGACACCCACCGCAACCTCCGGGAGCAGGGCGAGGCCGTGGTGCACCTGGCCGACCTGGCGCAGCTGGAGGCGCTGCACGCCAGCGCGGAGGAGGTGGATCCGGAGGTCAGCGAGGTGGAGCGTCTGGGGCTCGCCACCGTGGCCTCGGACCTGGTGGCCCCGCCCCGCCTCGCCGCTGCGCCCGTGGCCCTGGAGTGCCGCCTCAACCGGGAGGTGGAGCTGGCGCCGGAGAGCACCCTCGTGCTCCTGGATGTGCTCCGGGCCCACGTGGATCCCCGCCTCTACGACGAGGCCCTCGACTGTGCGGACGCGTCGCGGTGGCAGCCCCTGGCGCGGCTGGGGGCCGTGGCGGGGCCCAACTACGGCGCCCTGGGGCCCACCCGGCGGCTGGAGGCGCCGCTCCTGCCCTGATCAGGTGCGGGGTCCCCGGGCCCAGTAGAGGGCATCATCGAAGCTCTGGCGGAGCTCCCAGCCGGGCCCATCGGGTCCCCGGGCGAGGAAGGCCTCCTGGGCGGGGGCGTCGACGGGGCCGCGCTCGAGCCCCACGAAGCCGTTGCGCCCCGTGGTCTTGGCGGCGTAGAGGCAGCGGTCCGCCAGGGCCACGACCCGCTCCCAGGGGATGGTGGAGGGGTGCTCCGGATCCAGCGGGAAGGGGGCGAACCCCACGGAGCAGGTGCGGGGGAAGGGGCTGCCCACGTCGAAGGGCTCGGCCCGCACGGCGGTGAGGATGCGCTGGGCCACCATGGGGGCCTGGTCCCGCCGGAGGCCCCGCGCGAGGATGAGGAACTCCTCCCCGCCCCACCGGACCACCGTGTCGGACTCGCGCAGGGCCACGTGCAGGCGCCGGGTGAACTGCTGGAGGACGCGGTCACCGGCGGCATGGCCGAAGCGGTCGTTCACGGCCTTGAAGTGGTCGAGGTCCACCAGGAGGAAGACCAGGTCGGGGTTCGGCGGGAGGGGGGAACCCTTCGCGATGTGATCGGAGTAGGCGCGGTCCACCTGGGCCACCACCTCGGGCACCACCATGTCGACGTAGCGCCGGTTGTGGAGTCCCGTGAGGGGATCGGTGATGGTCTGCCGGGCCAGGGCCTCGTTGGCGGCCTCCAGGTCCGCGGTGCGGTCCATGACCAGGGCCTCCAGGTGGTCCCGGGAGAGGCGGAGCTCATCGTCCTGCCGCTCCAGGGCCCGGAGCATGGCGTTGTAGTGGGGGATCAGGGGGCCCAGCTCCTCGGTGCCCTCCTCCGCCAGCTGGTGGCGGAAGGAGCCGCCCTGGGCCACCTGGCGGGCGGAGGCGGCCAGGGCCTCGAGGGGCGTGAGGAGCCGCCGGGCCAGGCGGCGGGCCAGGACGAGGGCGAAGAGGAAGCTGAGCCCGCCGATGCCCGCCGCCACGAGGGCCGCCCCGCGGAACTGGGAGCCGAGGAAGGAGGCGTCCACCACCATCAGGGCCCACCCCACCCCATCGCCGCGCACGGCCAGGGCCTTCACGGCGGTCAGCTTGCCGTCGCGCACCACGGGGCCGGCCAGGGCCGGAGGCCGTGGTGGCAGGAAGATGCCGGGTTTGGCCACCTTGGCGAGGGGCCGCCCATCGGGCAGGTAGAGGGCGGCGCCCAGCACCTGGGGTTGGAGGGCGATGGGGGCGAGGGCCTCCTCCGCCGCGGCGGCATCCCCACGGAGGAGGGCGTTCCCGCAGGTGCTCTCGGCCACGTGGAGGAGGGCCTGGGCACCCCGTTCCACGCCCCGCCGGCTGCGCAGGAAGGTCTCCATCACGAAGGCGGCGGCGGACAGGGCGAGGCCGGTGCCCGTGGTGACCAGCACCACCAGGGCGAGGCTCCGCCGCAGCGAGGGGCGGAACACCGCGCTGCGGAGCGTCTGGGTCCGGATCACCTCCCGCCACATCCCCTCCCTATCGGGGGATCCCGGCGGGGCCTGATTCCTGTGGGGACCCCTCAATGGTCGTCCGGCTCCACGAAGAGGTGGCGGATGGCGGGAAAGCGGCCGCGCAGGCGGCGCTCGAGGGCGTTGATGGCCTCGACGAGGGCCTGGCCGGAGGGCTGGTCCCTGAACCGGACCTTGAGGGCCACCATGAGGCGGTCATGCCCGATGACCACGGCGATGAGGTTGAGCACGCCGAGCACCTCGGGATCCTCCACCACGGCCTCCCGGAGGGCGGCGCGGAGGGCCAGGGGGGGCGCCTCGTTCAGGAGGAGGCTGGTCACTTCGACGCCCACGAAGAGGGCCACGGCGATGAGGAGGAGGCCGATGATCACGGATCCGATGCCGTCCCACACCGGGTTGCCCGTGGCCATGACGAGGAGCACCGCGGCCAGGGCCACGGCCAGGCCGAGCAATGCGGCCACATCCTCCGCCAGCACCACCACCAGCTCGGTGCTGGAGCTCTGGCGCATGAAGCGGAGGAGGGGGGTGCGGCCCCGCTCCTCCGCGGCGGCGCGCAGGGCCCCGCGGAGGGAATAGCCCTCCAGCAGGATGGCGAAGACGAGCAGCCCCACGGCCCATCCGAGGTGGTGGGGAGTCTCGGGATGGCGGATCTTGTGGAGGCCTTCGACGAGGGAATACAGGCCCCCCACGCTGAAGAGCAGGAGGGCCACCAGGAACGAGGCCACGAAGGGGGCCTGGCCCAGGCCCAGGGGATGGCGGGGGTCGGCGGCTTTGCGTCCCTGGCTCATCCCGATGAACAGCAGGACCTGGTTGATGCAATCCGCCGTGCTGTGGATGGCCTCGGTGAGCATGGCGCTGCTGCGGGTGAGGAGGAACACCGCGAACTTGGAGAGGGCGATGCCGCCATTGGCGACGAGGGCGAGGAGGACGGCCTGGGAGGAGCTGGCGGACATGAGGCCAGTCTAGAACGGCCTTCAGTCCCGGTGCTGGATCCAGGCGGGCTGGTTGGGCCCTTCGGCCTTCCGGGAGGCGGTCTGGTTCGCCGCCTCGTGGACCCCCAGGCGGGCGAGGGCCTCGCGGATGGACTCGAAACGCGCCTCCCTCAGGGCGTCCTCCTCGGGCAGGAGCACCGCCCAGTGCCCCTCGCGCCCCCAGGCCTCCACCCAGGCGGCGAGCTTGCCCTCTCCGGCGGGACTGAGGTCCCGGGTTCCGGGCAGGAACCACAGGAGCCCCTCGCGTGGAGGGGCCTCCATGGAGCTGCCGACGGCGGCCTCCGGGGTTCCCAGGGTGGGGGCGGGACCGAGGACGGGCAAGGTGGGCAGGGGGGGGAGGTCCTCGCGCACGACCAGATCCCCCTTCAGGGGGTAGTCCGCCAGGATCTGATCCAGGGCGGCCAGGGACCACTCCGCCTTCACCTCCACCACGCGCAGGTGGGCCAGGGTGCCCTCCCCGGGGCGACGCACGCGCAGGCGGTCCCCCGCCCGCAGGCCCCGGTTCTCCCCCCCGTCCAGGCGATAGAGCCTCGGAGAGCCCTCGTCGTAGGGGGGAAGCCCGCGACGATCCACGGACTGGATCCGGAGGGGGGCCTGGCCCAGGAGGAGGGCGGTCAGGAGCGGGAGGAGGGGCAGGGCGCGCACGTCAGGCCCTTATCGGCTCCGGAGGCCCGGGCTGAAGATCAGCGCCAGGGATCCAGCTCCATGGCGCGGAGCAGGTCCCCCAGGAGGTAGAGGCTCCCGGCCACGAGGCGGGGCTGGTCGCTGGGCGCCCGCAGGGCCTTGGCGGCGGCCTGCACGGTGAGTCCGGGGGCGTCCTGCCCGAAGGCTTCGGTGAGATCCCCGAAGGTGGCGTAGCGGGGCATGTCACCCCGGATGAAGGTGAGGCTCCGGGGGGCCATGCGCTTGAGTTCCCGCGCCACCGCCTCGAGGTCCTTGTCCTCCATGGCCCCGACGTAGAGGTGGGGGCGGAAGCCGGTGGCCACGGCGTGGTCCGCGAGCACCCGGGCGCCATCGGCGTTGTGGGCGCCATCCATCCAGAGGTTCTCGAGGCCCGGGACCTTCCAGAGGCGGCCCGGCCAGCGGGTCTCCGACACGCCCTCCCAGAGGCGGTCCGGGTGGATGGGGAATCCGAAGGCGGACAGCTGGCGGGCGATCTCGAAGGCCACGGAGAGGTTCTCCACCTGGTGGAGGCCGGCGAGGCCCACCTTCCGGCCCTGCACCACGGAATGATCGAAGGCCACCCGCTCGGCCTTGAGCCGGGGGGCAGGACAGAGTTTCGGGTGCCGCTCCAGGAGGGTCTTGGCCCACTCGGGATCGATGCTGGGGCCCAGCACAAGGCAGTGCCCATCCCGTGCGATGCAGAGCTTCTCGCGGCCGATGGATTCCCGGGTCCACCCGAGGTGCTGCTGGTGGTCCATGCCGATGTTGGTGAGGGCGCTCAGCATAGGTTCCGTGGCGTTGGTGGCGTCCCACCGCCCGCCGAGGCCCACTTCCAGGATGGCGACCTCCACGCCCGTCATGCGGAACGCGGAGAGGGCCGCGGCGATCATCAGCTCGAAGTAGGTGGCGGTGAGGCCGCAGCGGGCCTCCGCGTCGAGGGCCTCCCCCAGCAGCAGCTCCAGGGCCCCCTCACCGATGGGGGCGCCATCGATCCAGATCCGCTCCCGGGGATGGAGGAAGTGGGGGGAAGTGGTCCACCCCACCACCAGGCCGGTGGCCTTCAGCATGTGCGCCAGGAAGGCCCCCGTGGAGCCCTTCCCGTTGGTGCCCCCGATGAGCACGATGGGGTACCCCTCCTGGGGCCCGCCCAGGGCGGCCATGAGGGCCCGGATGTTCTCCAGGCCTTTCTTGATGCCCAGGTGCCCCCGCTCCGACAGCCGGTCGAGGTTCGGGGTGGGCTGCGGGCGGCTCACGGGCTCCCTGGGGCGCTAGGCCCGCTCCGGCATCATCCAGGCGAGGGCGTTGGCGATGAAGTCCTTCAACTGATCGCGGCTCACCACCTTGTCCACCATGCCGTGCTGCTGGAGGAACTCGGCGCGCTGGAACCCCTCGGGGAGGCTCTGCTTGATGGTCTGCTCGATCACGCGGGGGCCCGCGAAGCCGATGAGGGCCTTCTGCTCGGCGATGTTGAGGTCGCCCAGCATGGCGAAGGAGGCGCTCACGCCCCCCGTGGTGGGGTCGGTGAGGATGCTGAAGTAGGGGAGGCCGGCCTTGTCGAGCTTGGCCAGGGCGGCGCTCACCTTGGCCATCTGCATCAGGGAGAGGGTGCCCTCCTGCATGCGAGCGCCCCCGGAGCAGCTCACGATGAGATAGGCGCTCTTCGTGGCCAGGGCGCGCTCCGCGCCCAGCTTGAGCTTCTCGCCCACCACGCTGCCCATGGAGGCCGCGAGGAAGTCGAAGTTCATGATGGCCACCACCACGGGATGACCGCCCAGGGTGCCTTCCACCACCATCACGGCGTCCTGGTCCTGGCCGGCATCCACCAGCTTCTTCAGCTGGTCCTTGTAGGCCTTCGTGGCCACGAAGCCGAGGGGATCCACGCTCTTGAGCTCGGTGAAGAGGGGCGTCCATCCCTCGTCCAGCAGGTTCGCGACCCGCTCGTCCACGCCGATGCGGAAGTGGTAGCCGCACTTGGGGCAGACGTTGTGGGTGTTCTGCAGCTCCGCCCGGTAGATCAGCTCCTTGCAGGCCTCGCACTTGATCCAGAGCCCCTCGGGCACGCGGACCGTGCGCTCCTCGACGGCGATCTTCTGCTGACGCTTCTTGACGAACCAGGACATGGCGTTTCCTCAGGGGACCATTGTCCCACCTTGGGGGTCCGGGGTCTAACCCGGGGTAGCTGGGGCCGGGGCCCCTACTTCCGCGGTCCGCCCTTGAGCCCTTCGAAGAGGCGATCCAGCTCGGCCTCGCTGCTGAAGTGCAGCAGTACGGAGCCGGTCTTGCCCTTCGCGTGGATCTCCACCTTGGTGTGCCAGGCCTGGGTCAGCTCCTCGGCGGCGGCCTTGATGAAGAGCTCCTGGGGATGCTTCTTCTTGGGGGCCTTGGCCTTGCGCTCCTGCTGGAGCTGCTGCACCCGGGACTCGAGGGCGCGCACGCTCAGCTGCTTGTCGGTGACCTCCAGGGCCAGCTGCTCCTGGAGGCGGACGTTGTCCACGCCCAGCAGCACCTTGGCGTGGCCGGTGCTCAGCTCGCCCGTGGCCACCATGGACTGCAGGTCGGAGGGCAGGCGAAGGAGACGCAGGGTGTTGGCCACCTGGGGGCGGCTCTTGCCCACGCGGTCGGCCACCTGCTCCTGGGTGAGGCGGAGGTGCTCGCCCAGCTGCCAATAGGCCCGGGCCTCCTCGATGGGGTTCAGCTCCTGGCGCTGGATGTTCTCCACCAGGGCGAACTCCAGGAGGCGGTCATCGGGGACCTCCTTCACGATGACGGGCACCATGGCAAGGCCCGCCTGCTTGGCGGCCCGCCAGCGGCGCTCGCCGGCGATGATCTCGAACTTCTCGCCCACCTTCCGCACGACGATGGGCTGCATCATCCCGTGCTGCTTGAGGCTGGAGGCGAGGTCGGCGATGGCCTGCTCGTCGAAGTACGTGCGGGGCTGCTGCCGGTTGGGGTTGAGGCTGCCGATGGGGAGCTCGCGCTGGGCGGCGTCCTCGGGAGCCATCTGGCTCATGAGGGAGGTCAGGCCGCGGCCGAGGGCCGGGCGCTTGGGGGCGACGTTCGTGGTCATCGGACTTCTCCGGCGTACTCGAGGCCCAGCCACTCCTTGGCGAGGTTGAGGTAGGCCTGGGCCCCCTTGGACTTGAGGTCGTAGAAGGCCACGGGCTTGCCGTGGCTCGGGGCCTCCGCCAGGCGGATGTTGCGGGGGATCATGGTGTTGAAGACCTTGCCCGGGAAGGCCTGACGCACCTCGTTGGCCACGGCGGCGCCCAGGTTGGTGCGCTCCTCGGCCATGGTGAGGAGGATGCCC
>CAZVKM010000075.1:0-13983 GCA_964627685.1 uncultured Solibacteraceae bacterium
GGGTGCTGGAACAGGACCTTCAGGTTGGGGAATTCGAAGAAGAGGCGGACGTTCGTGTTGTAGTCGTCCTTCTTCAGCCCCACGAAGCGCAGGGTCTTCTGGAACCCTTCGCGGTCGATGATCACCCGCTTGGGGAGATCCGCGGGGAGCACCTTCTCGTAGGCGGGATAGGCTCCGGAAACCAGGCGGGTGCTGAACTTCAGGCCGGGCTGATCCAGGAAGAGGGTCGTGGCATCCCAGCGGAGGGTGACATCCCCCTCGTCCCCCAGGAGGGTGGGGAAGAGGTCCAGGGCCCGCTTGGGAACGATGAGGCGGACCTCGTCTTTCAGCTCGGTCTCGCAGGGCACCTCCGCGACGGCCAACCGGAAGCCGTCCGTGGAGACCACTCGGATGTTGGTCTTGGTGAGGTGGAGCAGCACGGCGCTCAGCGTGGGCTTCGTCGCGTCCTTGCTCACCGCTACGGAGGCGAGGTGGATCGCCTTCTTCAGCTTGCCCACGGGCAGGGCCACCGAAGGCAGCTCGGGGTTGGGCTTGGGCAGCTCGGGGAAGCCCTCACCGGGCTGGAGGTTGTGTTCGGAGTTCATGCCCTTGGCGCGGAGCCAGAGGCGATGGGCGTGATCCGGGACCTCCACGGAGAGGACCCCTTCGGGGAAGGCGCGCACGGTCTCGATGAACTTCTTCCCGGGGACCGCGAGGACCTTGTCCCCCTGGCCATCCACCGGAATGGAGGCCTCGAAGGCCAGTTCCATGTCCGTCGCCTTGAGGGTGAGCTCCTTGCCATGCAGGTCCATCAGCACGTGCTGGAGGATGGGCAGGGTGACCCGACGATCGAGGGCGTGCTTCAGGATGCCGAGGGTGCGGTCCAGCCGTTCCTTGGAAACCTGGAATTGAAGATTCATATCTTTCCCCTGATTGATTCTTCTGAAGAGCGATCCCGGACTGTGGAAAAGGGTGTCAAAGCCTTAGTCTAGCGGAGTTTCTGATTCGCTTTGGGGTGTTGATGATGCGTGGAAAACCCCGCTCGGAATCCACACTCCCGGAGCGGCCGAACCGGTCGGGGCCACGGGCTCCATGGCTCCCCACAGGTCAGGATCGAACCCCGTGTGGAAAACCCGGCAAAACAAGCGGAATCAATGAATGCTGTTGAGCAGGGACTCGATCATCTTGTGGAATTCGGGATCCCGCTTCATGCGCTGCTTCACGGAGTCGATGGCGTTCATCACCGTGCTGTAGTGCATGTCGAAGCTGCGACCGATGGCCGGGTAGCTGGCCGCGGCCAGCTCCCGAGCCAGGTACATGGCCACCTGGCGGGGGACGAGGATGGCCTGTTGCCGACTCTTCTTCTTCATGAGGTCGGCGAAGGCGACATTGAAGGTCTCGGCGGTCATCCGGTAGATGCGATCCACGGGGATGGCGGCGGTGGGCTCCTCTCCGCTGGTCCCCTGGAAGGCCTGATGGGCCACCTCCAGGCTCACGGGCACCCCCAGGAAGCTGGCCTGGAAGATCACGCGGTTGAGGAGCCCCTCCAGGTCCCGGACGCTCCCCTTGGCTTTGTGGGCGATGAAGGTGACCACATCCTCTGGGACGGACGGGAGGGCCTGGAAATCCGCCTCCTCAAGCTTCTTCTTGAGGATCGCCACACGGGTTTCGAAGTCGGGAGGCTGGACATCCGCGGTGAGCCCCCACTTGAAGCGGGTGACGAGGCGCTCGTGGAGCCCTTCCAGCTTCTGGGGCGGGTTGTCGGAGGTGAGGACGATCTGCTTCCCGTGCTGGAGCAGGTACTCGAGGATGTAGAAGATCTCCTCCTGGGTGCGCTCCATTCGGCCGAGGGTCTGCACATCATCGAGCAGCAACACGTCGTTCTGCTGGTATTTCCGACGCAGGGGCTCGGTGTTTCGGTTCTTGATGGCCGCCGTAAGCTCGTGGAAGAAGCTGTCCACCTTCAGGTACGCGATCTGGAGCCCCGGGTGCCGGGCCTCGAGGGCCTTCCCGATGCCGATCATCAGGTGGGTCTTGCCGAGCCCCGCGCCCCCGTAGACGAAGAAGGGGTTCATGGAGAAGGAGGCGTTGGTGCGGCCATGGTTGTCCACCACCGCCTTGGCGGCGCTGAACGCCAGCTGGCTGCCGGGCCCCACGACGAAGCGATCGAGGGTGAAGCGCTGGAACAGCGAGGGGAAGCTGCTGGAGGCGCTCGTTCCCACGCCCTGGGCGGTGCCCACGTGGGCCTTGCGGGCGGGCTTCGGATCCGCCTTCGGCGCCCGGGTGCCCGCCACCTGGAAGGCGAGCTGGAGGTCGGGCAGGCCCACGGCCACGAGGGCGTCGTTGAGCTCCTCCGCGAACTGCTGCTCGATCCAGAGCTTCGCGGCGGGGCTGGCCACCTGCAGGACCAGGCGCTCCCCCTCAAGCGAGCCGGCCTCGCAGGGGAGGATCCACTCGCGGAAGGAGGCCTCCGACAGGCGCTCGGAGAGGCCCTGGCGGATGCGGTCCCAGTGGGACGCGGCGTCGTTGGAGGACATGGGAAAGCCAGTGGAAAGCGCGCCCAGGCGCGGGCCTGCGACGCGGGGTATCGTGGGGACCCTGGTAGGGGGGAGGACCAGCCTACCACCGCACCCCCGACCGCGATCCTGACTTCCTGGGCTTGTGATCAGAAGGGACCCCTGGTAGGCTCGAAGGTTCGTCCGTAACCAGCGGATGGACCCACAGGTGGACCATGAAGCGCACGTTCCAGCCCAACAACCGTCGCCGCGCCAAGACCCACGGCTTCCTTAGCCGCATGAAGACCAAGAACGGCCGCCTGGTGCTCAAGCGCCGCCGGGCCAAGGGCCGCCACGTCCTCGCCCTCTAAGGCCGTGCCGTTCCGGGGGCACTTCCGCCCGGCCCGGCGCGCCGATCGCCCGGTGCCGGAGGGTCCCGTGCGGTCCCTGACGCCTTCGGAGGCCAGCTTGGATGTGCGCGTGGTGTCCCGCCAGGACCTGACCGAGCCCCTGCTCCTCGTGGCGGCCGGCCGGAAGACGGGACCGGCTGTCGCCCGGAACACCTTCCGGCGACGGGTGCGCATGGCCCTGATGCACGTCCTTGAAACGACGCCCCTGGCCCGGCCCGCCGTGGTCTGGGTGCGTCCCTCCCGCCGGTCCCCCCAGGGCTGTCGCCTCACCTACGCCGAGATCGAGGGCCAGCTGCGGCTGGCCCTTTCCCGTGTCCGCGGAACCCCATGAACCAGCGAAACTTCATCCTCTTCCTCGTCGGCAGCATGGGCCTCATCGGCCTGCAGCTGTGGGTCAGCCAGAAATACGCGGCGAAGAAGCCCGTGGCCGCCCAGGTGGCCCAGCAAGGCCCTTCCCAGCCTTCGCCGGTCACCCAGCCCACCCCGTCCACCTCCCAGGCCAAGGAGGTGCCTTCGGGGCCCACCGTGAGCGCGCGAAACGAGGACCTCACGGTGACCTGGTCCCAGGCCACCGGGGCCGTGGTCCAGGCCGTGTGGAAGGATGGCACCCCCCTGTTCCCGGAGGGCTTCGGTGGGCTGGGGGGCATCCTGGCCACCACCTTCGACGGTGCCCGCACGGAAGCGGGCCCCCTGGGGACCCAGGTCCACTTCACCAACGCCTCCGGCGATGCCCTCTCCTGGACGCTGCCCGCCCGGGGTCATGGCCTCCTCGTGTCCTGGACCACCTCCCGCGGCACCCACCTGCGCGCTCTGCCCCTTCCCGCCTCCCTGGATCACCTCAAGGGCATGGAGGCGGGCCGGGTGATGACCCTGAGCGAATCCAAGATCCACGAGGCCTCCTGGACCAGCATGCTGAAGGACCCCTTCTTCAGCTTCCTCGGGGCCAAGCGCACCGCCCTGCCCCCGACGGAGCTCCGGCTGGGCATGGATGCCGGTGTGGAGAAGAACGGGAACCAGCGCAACCACTACTTCGCGGCCTTCTGGAAGCTGCCCTCCCTGCCCCAGCGGGATGAGCTCGGCTACCACTTGGCGCCCACCCCCCAGGCCGAGGGCCGCTCCCACCTGGAAGCTCGCCTCTACCTGGGCCCCAAGACCGTGGAGAGCCTCGGCGCCTTCGAAGCCCCCTTCGCCCAGGCCGTGGACTACGGCTTCTTCGGGGCCGTGGCCAAGCTGTTCTTCGTCGTCCTGAAGGCCACCCAGAAGGTCCTCGGGAACTGGGGATGGGCCATCCTCGTGCTGTCGATCCTCCTCCGCCTCACCCTCTGGCCCGTGAACACCAAGCAGATCCTCTCCTCCGTCCGCATGAAGGAGTTCGAGCCCCATCAGAAGGCCATCCAGGCCAAGTACGAGAAGTTCGGCTCCGACATGGCCAAGAAGGCTGAAATGCAGAAGGAGCTGATGGATCTGTACAAGAAGAACGGCTTTAACCCCATGGGTGGCTGCCTCCCGATGCTCCTCCAGATGCCGGTCTTCATGGCCCTCTGGTCCATGCTGAACAACGTCTTCGAGCTGCGCCACGCCCCTTGGATCTTCTGGATCCACGACCTCTCCGCCAAGGATCCCTTCTTCATCCTGCCCGGGCTGATGGCCGTCTCCATGCTGGTCCAGAGCCACATCACGCCCACGGCTGGAGACCCCGCCCAGGCCAAGATGATGAAGTGGATGATGCCGGGCATGATGTTGCTCTTCTTCGGTTCCGCCCCGGCGGGCCTGACGCTCTATTACTTCGTCTTCAATTTGGTGCACCTGGGTCAGACCTGGTGGACCCTCAAGCACTACGTGCCCCAGCCCGTGCGGCTGTAAGGAGCGGACCATGCGCAAGCGCGGCTTGAAGAAGGAAGAAGTCCCCGCCCTCGTGGAGCGCTGGGCGGGCCTGCTTGGACTCGAGGTGACGGCCGCCTTCGAGCCCTCCGGCCACGACGCCCTGTTTCCCAACCGCATCGCCGTGAGCGGCGCGGATGCGGGCGCCCTGAAGGCCAACCGTGGCCAGGCCCTGGATGCCCTGCAGCACCTCCTGCATGAGCTTCAGGGTGAGCGGGACGAGGACAAGCTGGTGTATCTCGATGCGGAAGGCATGCGCCTCTTCCGCATGCGGGAAGTGGTTTCCATGGCCGCCTTCGGGGCCGCCAAGGCCCGGGAGCTAGGCAGTTACACCTTCGGGGCCATGAGCCCCCGCGAGCGCCGCTGGCTCCACCTGACCATCGGGGCCACCGCCGAGGACCTCACCACCGAAAGCGAAGGAACCGGCCACTTCAAGCCCGTGAAGGTCCTCCGCAAAGCCCACTGAACGGGCCATGTCCGGCCCCATCTGCGCCCCCGCCACCCCGCTGCTCCCCAGCGCGGTGGCGGTGCTGCGTATCTCCGGGGTGGACCTGGAGGCCCGGCTGGCACCCCTGGTCTCCCTGCCGGCCCCCCGCCGCGCCGCCGTGCGCCACCTGCGCTGGGCGGGCTTCAATGAGCAGGCGCTGGTGCTCCACTTCCCGGCCCCGGATTCCTACACCGGCGAGGATGTGGTGGAGTTGCAGCTCCACGGGAACCCTCTCCTCGTCCGGCGCCTCATGGCGCACCTGGGAACCCTGGGGATCCGGCTGGCGGAGCCCGGCGAGTTCACCCGGAGGGCCCTCCTGCATGGGAAGAAGGGGCTCCTGGAGGTGGAGGCCCTTCGGGATCTGATGGTCGCCCAGACGGATCAGCAGGTGCGCCAGGCCCAGGCCCGGGCAGGCGCCCAGCCGGCCTGGCTCCAGGAGGCCCAGGGGGTCCTGGCTCCCTGGATGGCCCGAGCCGAAGCCGCGGTGGACTACGGGGAGGAAGAGGGGATCAGCCTCCCACGAAGTGAGCTAAACGCGGTTCTGGAAGGACTTCGGAGACAGTTCCACGTGGAACGCCGCCGGGCGGAGGCGGCCCAGTGGCTGCAAGGGGGCATCCGGGTGGCCCTGGTGGGTCGCCCCAATGCGGGCAAGAGCACCCTCTTCAACGTCCTCGTGGGGGAGGACCGGGCCATCGTGACGGACGTGCCGGGGACCACCCGTGACGTGCTCGAGGTGGTGTGTGAGTGGCGGGGGCTGCCCCTGCACCTCTTCGATACGGCGGGTCTGCGGGCCACCGAGGACCGGGTGGAGTCCCTGGGGGTGGCGCGGGTCCACGGAGTGCTGACCCGGGCGGACCTGATCCTCCATCTGGTTCCCCTGGGGACCGAGGTGGACCCGGAGGCCGCACGGGTGCTGTCGCCCTTCGAGGGGCGCACCCTGATGGTTCGAACCCAGGCCGACCGCCTCGATCCCGCGGGACCCCGGCCCGAGGGGGAGGTCCGGATCTCGGCGCTGAAGGGAGATCTGGAGGCCCTGGACCGGGCCCTGCGGGAGCGCTTCCTCATGGGCCAGAGCCCGGAGGCCCTGCTGGGGGCCCTGGCCACCGAGCGCCAACGGGAGCTCCTCGCGGAGCTGCTCGAGCAGGTGGAGCTCCTCCTTGGTCTGCCGGAAGGAGGACCGCCCGAGCTTCCCGCCTCCCTGCTTCAGGGGGCCTGGGGGCTCCTGAAGCGCCTCACCGGGGAGGACCGGGCCGAGAGCGCCCTGGATCAGGTCTTCTCAGGGTTCTGCCTCGGGAAATAGGCGGGTCCGCCGAGGGCCGTGCGATGCTGGGGCATGCCCTTCGAAGCCGTCATCGGACTGGAAGTCCACGTCCAGCTCCTCACCCGGACCAAACTCTTCTGTGCCTGCCCGAACGCCTATGGCCTGCCGCCCAACAGCGCCACCTGCCCGGTCTGCCTCGGCCTGCCCGGGGCCCTGCCGACCCTGAACCAGGAAGCGGTGGTCCAGACCCTGCGACTTGGGAGGGCCCTGGAGGCCCGCCTTGAGCCCCGCACCGAGTTCTACCGCAAGCAGTACTTCTATCCCGACCTCCCAAAGGGGTACCAGATCACCCAGGGGCCCGTGGCCCTGGTGGAGCAGGGGCGCCTCCGGTTCCCGGGCGATCCCCAGGTGCGGGGGGAGGAAGGGGTCCTCGCCTGTGGGATCACCCGGGCCCACCTGGAGGAGGATGCGGGCAAGAGCCATCACGACCTCCAGCCCGGCGCCACGCTGGTGGACCTGAACCGGGCCGGCGTCCCCCTGGTGGAGATCGTCGGGGAGCCCGACCTGCGGAGTCCCGGGGAAGCCATGGCCTACCTCCAGGCCCTGCACCGACTCGTGGTCTTCCTCGGAATCTGCGATGGCAGCCTGGAGGAGGGTTCCTTTCGGTGCGACGCGAACATCAGCCTCAGGCCCGAGGGCACGACGGGCTTCGGGACCCGAGTGGAGATCAAGAACCTCAACTCCTTCAACAACGTGCGGCGGGCCTTGGCCTACGAGATCCAACGCCAGGGGGACCTGCTCCAGCGTGGCGGGGCCATCGAGGCCGAGACCCGTGGATGGGACGCCGACCATGGTGAGACCCGGATCCAGCGCGCCAAGGAGCGGGCCCATGACTACCGGTTCTTCCCGGAGCCCGACCTCCCGGCCCTGGTCCTCGACCTGGCGGCCCACCCCCTCTCTCTTCCGGAACTTCCGGAAGCCAAGGCCGCCCGCTATCGGAAGGAGGCGGGCCTCGGGGAGGCCGAGGCGCTGACGCTGCTCCAGTCGCCTGCCTTCAGCGCCTACTTCGAAGCCGTGGCGGCCGTCAGTGGGAGTGCGAAGGCCGCCGCCACCTGGATGCTGGGTGAAGTCAGCCGCTGGCTCAATGAGCGGGGCGTCGGTTTGGAGTCGTTCCCGGTGCCCGCCGAGACCCTGGGGGCCCTGATCGCCCTCGTGGAGTCGAAGGCCCTGACGCTCGGGAACGCCCGGGACCAGGTGCTTCCAGCCCTCATCGCGGGTGCGCCGGATCCCAGGGCCTACATGGAGGCCCATGGCCTGGGCCAGGTCTCCGATGTGGGGGCGATCCAGGCCCTGGTCCAATCGGTGCTCGCCGCGCATCCGGATCCGGTGCGGCAGCTCCGGGAGGGAGGCAAGGCGAGCCTCCGCGGGTTCCTGGTGGGTCAGATCCTGAAGGCGGGGAAGGGCCGCCTGGACCCCCGCCTGGTGAATGAGGTCCTGGACCAGGCCCTGGCCGAGGCCTGAGTCCGGCCCCATCCTGGGAGTTCCATGAGCCAGATCCCCGAGAGCCTGCAGGCCTATGTGTATGGGGTGGGGGAGGTGTGCTCGGTCTGCCGCCAGAAGGTGGTCGAGGCGGTCGTCACCGGGGATGCCTATGTCTGTCCCACGTGTTCCGGGGAGATCCCGCCCGCCGAGGACGACCTGACCCGGGCGGCCCTGGAGGATACGAGTCCTAGGGAAGCCCCGGTGCCAGGACAGCCCACCGCCTGGCGCGCGGTGGCGCTCCTCCTCGTGGCCATCGCGGCCCTTGCCCTGGTGCTCGGCCGGCGCTGAGCGGTTCCCAGGCGGTGACCGAGACCCCAGCGGTCATGCGATCCTGGGCGTGGAGGTCGATCGTGTCCAAGCACCCCATGGGTTTCAGCACCACCGCCATCCATGCGGGCCGGGCCCACAACCCCACCCGGGCGGTCACGACGCCCATCTTCCAGACCTCCGTCTTCGAGCTCAAGGAGAACCGGGAGGGAGCGGAGTTCGCGGCGGCCATCGAGCCCCCCACGTTCTACACCCGATGGGGCAACCCCAATGCCTCGGAGGTGGAGGCCTGCCTCGCCGCCCTCGAAGGGGCCGAGCGCGCGCTCGTGACCGCCTCCGGGATGTCGGCCTTCGCGCTCGTCTTCGAGACTTTCCTCCGGGGTGGGGATCACCTGGTGGCGCCGGCCGCCATCTACCTGGGCACGGAGCAGCTGATCCGCCGCTGGATGGCCGATCGGGGCCTCGAGGTCACGTGGGTGAAGGACACCCTGGACCTCTCCGAATGGGAGGCCGCAATCCGACCCAACACCCGGATGATCTGGGCTGAGACCCCCTCCAACCCCACCCTCGCCCTCACCGACCTGGAGGGGCTCGCGGCGCTGGCCCGGCGCCAGGGGATCCGGGCGGTGGCCGACAACACCTTTCCCAGCCCGGTGCTCACCCGCCCCCTGGAGCTCGGGTTCGACCTGAGCGTGTCCAGCGCCACGAAGTACCTTTCGGGACACAGCGACGTCCTGGCCGGGGTGGTGGCGGGTTCCGAGGCCGATGTGGTGGCCTGCTGGCAGGTTGCCAAGCTGCACGGACCGACCTTGGATCCCTTCGCCTGCTGGCTTCTCCACCGGGGCCTGAAGACCCTGCCCCTCCGCATGCGGCGGGCTTGTGACAACGCCCAGGCGCTGGCCCAGTGGCTCCTCTGGCAGCCCATGGTCTCGCGGGTGGACTATCCCGGGCTGCCCGAGCACCCGGGCCACTCCGTGGCGGCCCGCCAGATGCAAGGGGGCTTCGGGGCCATGATGGGCTTCGAGGTCCGGGGGGGGCTCGAGGTGGGCCGTCGGTTCTGCGAGGCGCTCCAGATCGTGACCCGGGGGGTCTCCCTGGGAGGGGTGGAGAGCCTCATCCAGCACCCGGCCTCCATGAGCCACCTGAAAACCCCGCCGGAGGTGAAGGCGGCGCTCGGCATCACGGATGGCCTCCTGAGGTTCTCCGTGGGGATCGAGGATCTGCCCGATCTCCAGGCGGACCTGGCCCAGGGCTTCGAGGCCGCGGGACGCTAGACTAGGGGGATGCGCCTCATCCTGAACGGGGAATCCCGTGACGCCCCACCTCTGGCCACCGTGGCGGACCTGGCCCATTGGCTGGAGCTCCCGGCTTTCGGGAGCGCCGTGGAGCTGAATGGGGTGGTGATCCGTCGGGCCGACCACGGGACGACCCCCCTGGGAGAGGGGGATCGCCTGGAGGTGGTCCGACTGGTGGGCGGGGGCTAGTTGACCGTGAGGGAGTAGCCGGCGGAAGCATTGGCCGTGGTGTACCCCACCCGGACCCGCACGGCATAGGTCCCGGCCGCGAGGCTGGTGAAGCTCAAGGTGCGGGTGCCCACCCCCTGGCTGTTCAGGCTCTGGGCCACCACACCGGAGGGGCCGATGAGCTCCAGGAAGACATCCTGGCCGCCCGTGGGGACCACCTGGAGGGTCCGGGCCCCGCCCCCATGGACGAACCGGAAGGTGGCGGCCTGGTTCCGGTCGTAGTAGATGTTGGCGCCGGGGGCATAGGCGACCAGGCTGCCGCTGACGGTGAAGGGGAGGACGGGCTGGGTGGTCCACAGGGCCGAACCGGCGAAGTAGGCGGCATCGGGGTTGGGCACATCCTCCTGGCCCAGCTCGAACAGGGTGTTGCTCCAGGCCAGGCTTCCGGACCCCAGGAGGCCGCGGAGACCCACCAGGTAGGTGGGATAGGCCCCGAGGGGGGCGTTCAGGTACTCCCCCGACTGGTTCCGGAGGGTGGCGGCCCAGAGCGTCTGGAGCCCCGAGGGGGTTCCGCCGAGGGCCTGACGCCACGTCCGCCACAGGCAGATGGCCACGCTGCCCCGGTAGAACTCGCCCTGGCCGGCGGCCCGTGCGAACTGGTCATGGCGCGAGAGGTCGAAGGTGGCCGTGGCCGCGCTTCCAGACCCGGCCACATAGGCATCGGTGATCAGCTCAGGGGAGGCGGCCCCATCCAGGGCCCGGAAGGCGCAGGCGAGGAAGTCCCCGAGCCCATCGGTGAAGGCGACGCTCGGTTCGCTCTGGATGTCCCGATCCACCCAGACATCGTCGTTGTCCCTCCGGATCACCGTCCCCGCGGCGCTGGCGTCCGAGGGGTAGCTCCGATCCGCGAGCAGGAGGTGGCTGTAGGCCTCCAGCAGGACCGCATCATCCCCGAGGTCGTTGTTGGTGCTCGCCCCTCCCGTGGCATTGCCCGCCACGGGCAGGGCGAAGACCGCCCGGCCGCTGGCCTGCTTCAGGGGGGCGCCGCCCCCATCCACCGCCAGGAGGGGGTAGGAGGTGGTATTGCCACTGGAAGTGTAGAAACCATGCAGGTTGGGGAGCTTCAAGCCCGGCTCGAGGGTGTGTACCCCCTGTCCGAAGGCGACCATCTGATCCACGGCGTTGAAGGCGCCCGCCCGCTGCTGGGCATCGGGCTCGGCGGTCAGGGTGATCGAGGTGCCGGAGCCGACACTGCTGGTGACGTTCACGTCCTCGAGGGCGTTGAAGGAGGCCACCGAGGTGAAGGAGGCGGGGAGGCTGGCCGCCTTCATGCTGCCCCGGAGGGTGAAGTCCGCGCCGGTTCCGGGGACCTCGACCCGGGCGAAGATCCTCACCTGGAGGGGCGCCCCTGCGGGGGCCGTGAAGGTCCCCTGACCCTGGGCGTCGAGGTACCCATCGGCGGCGACTGCGCCCGTGTTCACATCGTAGACCTCCGCCCAGCAGTACCGCGTGGGACGGGTGGTGCCCGTGCCCGGATCCCGGTAGAGGCCCTGGAGGTTCACCCGGGTGGAGGTGCCGGAGGAGTCTTCGTGCACGACCGTGCAGGCCGGGAGGAAGAGGAGGAGGGGCAGGAGGGCGAGGCGGGCTCGGGAGGGCATGGTCGCTCCAATGGGGGTGGTTCTCCCAACGCCAAGGCCATGCCAGAGGGAGTTCATCGCCACACGCGCCAGGTCCCGCCCGGGTAACGGGCCTCGGCGACCCGGTGCCAGGATGGAGGGAGTTCCAAGCGGGGCACGGGCCCGCCGGCTGGGGTCTCCATCTGGAAGGCATGCCACTCATCCACCAAGCCCTGGTGGAGAAAGGCCTGGGCGAGGGTCGCACCACCTTCGACAAGGACCCGACCCACCCCCTGGGCGGCGAGTTCATGCAACAGATGGCGCAGGCTGCAACCTCCCTCCCCCGGAGGGAGGATCAGGTCCTCCACCCCGCGGAGGGGTGGAGCCTCGGCACACAAGGCCCGAAGGGCCGGCTGCCCCTGGATGGGCTGCCAGGCCTTGAGGGTCGCCGGCAGCTGCCCGCGCGGATCAAGCACCACCCGGCGGAAGCGGCGGTGGGCCGGAATGGGCTCCGGCCACCGGTCCGTGAGCTGGGGGTCATCCACGGAAGCCGTGCCACGGCCGATGAGGATGGCCTCGGAGGCCCGCCGGAGGGCATGGGCCAGGTGCTGGACTTCGGGAGGGGAGACCTGGGTCCGCTGGCCCGTCGGTCCGAGGGCCCCCTCGGAACCCAGGGCCAGCTTGAGGGATACCCAGGGCAGGCCTGTGCGGATGAACTTGAAGAAGGGGGCGTGGAATCGGGCACAGGCCTCCCCGAGCACCCCTTCGGCCACGGCAAGGCCATGGGCCCGCAGGATGGCTAATCCCCCCCCGTCCACACGGGGATTGGGATCCCGGACGCCGACCACCACCCGGGCGAGGCCCGCCTGGAGCAGCGCCTCGGTGCAGGGGGGGGTCCGGCCGTGGTGGCAGCAGGGCTCAAGGGTCACGTAGGCGGTGGCCCCGGCCACGGACTCTCCCCGGATCTCCGCATCCCGGAGCGCCATGATCTCCCCGTGGGGATCCCCCGCCCGGGTGTGGACCCCCTGCCCCACCACACGTCCTCCCTGGACGAGGACGCAGCCGACGGGGGGGTTGGGGCTGGCGAGCCCCACCCCCTGCTGGGCCTCCTGGAGGGCGAGGGCCATGAAGCGCTCGTCGCCCTCCAGGAGGCTGGGATCGGGCCAGGGGCCCCCGCAGGCGAGGGCCCAGGCGAGGGCGGGTGTGAGCTCAGGCGCCGAGGAGGCCATCGACGAAGGCTTCCGGTTCGAAGGGGATCAGGTCGTCCACGCCCTCGCCCACCCCCACGTAGGCGATGGGGAGTTTGAGCCGCTCCAGGATGGGCACCACGACGCCCCCCTTGGCGCTCCCATCCAATTTCGTGAGCACTAGGTCCGTGACCCCGGCGGTCTGCTTGAAGGCCTCGGCCTGGGTGAGCCCGTTCTGGCCGGTGGTGGCGTCCAGGACCATGAAGACCCGATGGGGCGCTTCGGGGATCACCTTCTGGAGGCTCCGCCGGATCTTGTCCAACTCCTTCATGAGGTGGTCCTTGGTGTGCAGGCGGCCCGCCGTGTCGATGAGCACCCAGGGAAGTCCCTTGGCCTGCGCCGAGGCGGCCCCATCGAAGGCGATGGCGGCCGGATCGCCCCCCATCTGGTTGCGGACGACGGGCACACCGGCCCGGTCGCCCCAGGCCTCCAACTGGTCGATGGCGGCCGCTCGGAAGGTGTCCCCGGCCACGACCATCACCCCTTCGCCCCGGGCCTTGAGGTGGGAGGCCAGCTTCCCCAGGGTGGTGGTCTTCCCGACGCCGTTGACGCCCACCAGAAGGATCACCTGGGTGCCCTGGGGGGTGAGGGGATGGGCCGGATGCAGGCGGAGGATCTTCAGGAGTTCATCCCGGAGAACCGCCCGGGGGTCGATCTGGGCGGAGCGCTTCATCTCGAACCTAAGGCGATCCATCAGGCGGTCCACCGCGTGCACGCCAAGGTCCGCCTGGAGGAGCAGGTCCTCCAGTTCCTGCAGTTGATCCTCGTCGAGCCGATGGAGGCCCAACAGTCCCTGCAGGGGGGACAGGACCACCTCCTGGGTGCGTCGAAGGCCCTGCTTGAATTTGTCGAGGAGGCCACCCAGAAGGCCCACGGTCACCTCAAAGCCCCATTTTGGGCGGGATGAAGACGGTTCCACGTGGAACTCGCTATATAAACCATAGAAACAAAGGCTTTGGTGGTCAACGTCGCGAAGGGCGAGGGCGCTTGGCCGGGGTTTTTGCTTTCCTCGGGGCCTCAGGGCGCACCCAGCCCTCCAGGGCCAGCTCGAAGACCTCCTCCACGTGGGACACGGGATGGAAGCGCAGGAACTTGCGCACCTGGGGGTCGATCTCCTCCAGGTCCTTCTGATTGGCCTTGGGGATGAGGATGTCGTGCACGCCGACGCGAAGGGCCGCGAGGCTCTTCTCCTTGAGGCCCCCGATGGCCAGCGCATCGCCCCGCAGGTCGATCTCCCCGGTCATGGCCACGGTGTTCTTCACCTTCACGCCCTTGATGACGCTGAGGAGCACCGTGGCCATGGCCAGGCCCGCGCTGGGGCCGTCCTTGGGGATG
>CAZVKM010000076.1:0-13870 GCA_964627685.1 uncultured Solibacteraceae bacterium
TTTGCATGGGGGCGGCAGACCGGGCTCGAACCGGCGACAGTGGATTTGCGGAGGCAGCCCGGTGGGCTGCCGGGCAGGCTCCGCCTCCGCACACCGGAGGTGCGCGGGAGGGCGCGAAGCGTCCGATAGGTGGAGCAAAGCCGGCGTACGGCGTAGCCGGACGCGGGCCGGTGAGCGTCCAATCGCCCCACCCAAGCCCCCGAACCGGGGGCTTTTGCATGGAAGGCTCGGGAGCCGCATGCGGCGGCGGGGAGGCGAGGAACCGGCCCACAAGGAGGGCCTGCCCATGCCGGGTGCCCCGGAAGAGGGGAGTGCCTTGCCCGGTTTGGTGCACCCAGCTGGACTCGAACCAGCGACCGCGAGCTTAGAAGGCTCGTGCTCTATCCACCTGAGCTATGGGTGCCCAGTCCCAGGATAAGGGATGGCGGGTTCGGGTGCGGGGCCTTGGCCTGATTCGAACTGCGTCTGGCGGCGCCATCCGCCGGTCCCGCTCCCGACAGCCCACTGGGCTGTCTCCGCGGTCCCACTCGCAGGTCCGAATCCCATCGCCCGGGGGGGGTCGCTGGCGAGGGAGTGGCGTTCGAGCGGGATTCGAACCGCGTCTGGCTTCGCCATCCGCCGGTCCCGCTCCCGACAGCCCACTGGGCTGTCTCCGCGGTCCCACTCGCAGGTCCGAATCCCATCGCCCTGGGACGGTGGATCCGGGTCCGAGATTGGTCGGGGCGATAGGATTCGAACCTACGACCCTCTGCTCCCAAAGCAGATGCGCTACCAGGCTGCGCCACGCCCCGATGGCTCCAGTCTAGTGGGTTCGGGGGCGGGTCCGGGCATGAAAAGGCCCCAGCGGGGCCGGGGCCTGGGGATTCCGGGCGGGTTACTTCCCGGCCAGGGTGACGCTGCGCAGGTTCAGGCCATTGCGCTGCAGGTCCATGATCTGGCCCGCGAGGCCCACGAGCAGGCGGGTCTCCAGGTCCTCACGGCCCAGCTGGGTGGCGCCGAAGGGGGGGGTGGTGGTGACGGAGGCCCACTGGATGGACTTGGACCAGGTGAAGCCGAGGTCGAAGGTCACCTTCTTGGAGCCGCTGCTCAGCTCGGCGCCGAGGGTGGTGATGAGGCCATCCCCGCCGTAGCCCAGGCGCAGGTAGCCCGGACCCTCCATGCCGCGGCTCTGGTTGGCGATGGTCACGCTCTGCACGCGGCCCTTGCCGTCGTAGGTGAAGTCCATGCGGGTCTGGATCCCCTGCTCATCGTTCCGGAACTCCATCCGGGCGGGCAGGTGGCTCTCCTTGTCGGCCACCACCTCCAGGCGGCCCCGCTTCCAGAAGCCCAGGGATTCGGTGAGGCTCTGCTCCCGCTTCTTGGGGTCCCAGGTCTTGGTGGGGGCCGTGAAGACGAGGCGCTGATGCGCGCGCCCGTTCACCTGCTCCTCCCCGGCGACGCTGGGCTTGAAGGTGTTCGCATCCACGTAAACGGCCTTCACGTCGTTGAGGGTGGATCGGAACCAGGCCAGGTAGGTGGTCGGCGCGTTGGGCTCGGTGGGGTCGATGCGGGTGGTGTAGGCGTTGCTCTGCTTGCTGTAGATGAAGCCCTTGTCGCCCCGGCGCTGGGCGGTGAGGTCGCCGAAGTCCCCGCCGAGGACGGTCTTGTAGTCGCCATTGGCGAAGTAGGTGCTGGAGACCCGGAGGGAGACGTTCCCGCCCTTGCTGTTGGCCTTCACCGCCCCTTGGCTCAGCTGGTCCACCTTGGCGTTCACGGCGGCGCCGCTGAGGGCGATGCTGAGTGAGCCGTTCATCTGGACGGCGGTGACGCCCTGGTAGGGGGTTCCGAACCAGCCGGCGTTGACCGCCTCGAGCACCTTGGTCATGGCGATCCGGGCGGCCTCGGCGCCGGGATCGGCGGCCTTGGGCGCTTTCGCCCCCTGGGCGAGCAGGGGCAGGGTGAGGACGGGAATCATCCAGGAACGCATGGTCATCTCCAAGACATCCAGTGTGCCTCAGTCGTGGGAAGGTTCCGTCTTCCGGGTGCGGAAGCAGGCCTGACAGAGGGCCTTGGCCGGGTCATCGGGCAGGAAGGGCAGGTATTCCGTGGCCCCGCAGGCGGCGCAGGAGATCTGGGTGAGCACCTGGGTCTCGGTGCGTCCCTTCCGGCCCTGGTAGGTGCGGCGATAGCAGGTGGGGCAGAGGAAGTACTTCTCGCCGGGCAGCACGCTGAACAGCCCTCCGCACTTGGCGCAGGCCTTGTCCCGGGGGGCGTCCGGGGCCGGGGCGGTGGCGGCGGCGCGCTTCACCAGGCGGACGCCGGGCTTGGCGGCCTCCGGCGCGTCCGCTTCGGATGGGGAGGGTTTCCCGTGCTTCATCGCTATGTCCTGGGCGGCCCTCCGGGGGCCGTCCTCCAGTGTGCCATGGACCGGGGGGCCCCCCGGGGCGGGGCTTGGAATTTCCCCGGGGGCCCCGGATGCGATCATGGTCCCATGCGGACCGCCGAGACCCTGCTGCCCTCCCTCCTGGCCGGGGATGCCCGGGCCCTGGCCCGGGCCATCAGCTGGATGGAGGACGGGCACCCCGAGGCCCCCGCCCTCATGGCGGCCCTCTGGCCCCGCCTGGGCCGGGCCACCGTGGTGGGGCTCACGGGCGCGCCCGGGGCCGGGAAGAGCACCCTGACGGACCGGCTCGCCCAGGCCCTGCGGGCCCGGGGGCTCCGGGTGGGCATCCTGGCCGTGGACCCCACCAGCCCCTTCAGCGGCGGGGCCATTCTGGGCGACCGCATCCGCATGGGCCGGATCGCCCCGGATCCGGGGGTGTTCATCCGCTCCCTGGCCACCCGCGGGGCCCTGGGGGGGCTCTCCCGGGCCACGCAGGATGCCATCGACCTCCTGGATGCCGCGGGCTTCGACTGGATCCTCGTGGAGACCGTGGGGGTGGGGCAGGACGAGGTCGATGTGGTCTCCTGCGTGCATTCCTGCTGCGTGGTGCTCGTCCCCGGCCTGGGGGACGAGATCCAGGCCCTGAAGGCCGGCATCATGGAGGTGGCCGACCTCTTCGTGCTCAACAAGGCGGATCGGGATGGGGTGGAGCAGCTCGAGGCCGAGATCGAGGGGATGAAGGCCCTCTCCCCCCCGCGTCCCTGGGATACGCCGGTGCTGCGGACGGTGGCCCAGCAGAACCAGGGTGTGGAGGCCGTGCTGGCCGCGGTGGAAACCCACGGCCGGTGGCTCCGCCAGGGGGAGGGGCTCGCCCGGAAGGCCCGGGAGCGGGCCCGTCTGCGCTTCGAGGCCCTCCTGGCGGAGGAGGCGGTCCGGCGCGCCAAGGGGGCCGCGGGCCCCGGGGGGGTCGAGGCGGCGGTGGAGGCCATCGCCCTCCGGGCCCAGGACCCCTATCAGGCGGTCCATTCCTTCCTGGATGAAAGCCTCGGGGGCGGCCGCCGATAGGGAGGGGGTGAGCCGCAAAAGCCCCCATCTGGAGGACACCGAAGCCATCCGCATGGTCTTCCAGAGGCTGTGTGACGCCCGGGGGCTGGTGGAGCTCCAGCTCAACCAGCAGAAGGGGGAGTTCTCGGTGCTGGCGGAGGACGGGGGGCGCCTGGTGCTCGCCATCTCCGACCTGAGCCGGGGGCAGTGGGGCCTGAAGCCGGGGCTGAAGCTCACCCTCCGCCTCAAGGATCGCGGCATCCCCTACGAGGCGGTGGTGGAGTTCCTCGGCCATGGGCGCCTGGATGGGGAGGAGGCCTGCCACGTGGGCATCCCCCGCCTCCTGCGGGCCCTGGAGGAACACCGCCTGGCGGAGTATGTGCCGGACCGTGCCCTCACCTGCACCTTCACCACCCAGAGCCTGGACGTGCTGCGGGGCCAGGCGGTGGCCTTCGGGGAGGATGGGCTCGAGCTCACCCCCCCCGACGAGAAGGTGACCCTGCCGGAGCGGCTCCGGCTCAACACCCACAGCCACCTGGAGCTGCACCACGAGCGGGACGCCACCCTGGTGCTCAAGGCGAAGGTCGCCTTCTACGGCGACGGCTTCTGGGGCATGCGCTTCACGGAGGACACCGACCCCCACGTGATGGGCCGCTACCGCACGTGGCTCCTGGAGGCCCGCCGCCAGCAGATGCGCCTCGATCGGGAGCGCTTCGATCCCAGTGGCCGAAGCGCCCCGAAGGCGGCGGCGGAGGCTCCCAAGCTGGGCACCCAGGCCACGGTGCTCGCGGATCGGGATCCCGTGATCCTCGTGCTCTCCGAGGGGGAGGCGGTGCCCCGGCGCCTGGCGGAGGCCCTGGGCCGCAAGTTCGGGATCGCCTTCCTGGACTACGTGAAGGGTCCCGTGAAGCCCACCCTGGCCCAGCTGGGGGCCGATGCGGGGGGTTGGGGCCGCGTGAAGCTCATTCTGGTGAACTACCAGCTGCGCACGGCGAGCCCTCTCGAAGTGGTGAAGCAGCTCTCCGGCTCCGAGGGATGCCCCCTGCCGGTGCTCATCTGCGGCACCGAGGAGGACGCCCAGGTGAAGCGGAACCGCGCCATCGCAGCCGGGGCCGTGGACTACGTGGTGGTCGATCCCTTCAACGTCCTCAAGGTGATGAAGTCCGTGGACGAGACCCTGCGCATGTTCGGGTAGCGGCCCTACTTGTGATAAGGGCTGCCGCGGAGGATGGCGAAGGCCCGGTAGAGCTGCTCGAGGAAGACCACCCGCGTGAGGTCGTGGGGGAAGGTCATGGGGCTGAGGGAGAGCTTCTCCTTCACCTCCGACTTGAGGGTGGGATCGAAGCCGTGGCTGCTCCCCAGCGCGAAGGCCAGGCTCTCGCCGCGGTCCATGCGCTCGCCCAGCCACCGGGCGAAGGCCTCACTGGTTCGGGGCGGGCCCGCGGGATCCAGCAGCACCGCGCACCGGGCGGCCTTCAGGCGGGGGCGGAGCCGCTCCGCCTCTTCCGCGAGAGCCCGGGCGGGGTCCCCCTTCCCCTCGGTGAGCTCCACCACCTCCATCCGCGCGAAGGGGCGGAGCATGTCGAGGTAGTGTTTCTCCAAGTCCCGCAGCGGCGCGGTGCGGAGCTTGCCGAGGGTGAGCAGGGAGACGGGATGCATCCCCTCAGGATAGGACCGGGGTCACGAAGAATCCCGTTGGCAAGGGGCTCCGGACAGGGCACGATCCTTTCATAGCTGAACATGTGTGTCACGGAGGTGTCATGGCTTCGCATTGGAACCGCATCGCTCCCCTGGGGGCCCTCGTCCTCACCCTGGCCTGTGATGGGAGTGGGGGTGGCCCGCAGACCGCGCCCCTCGCGGCCAAGGAGCCCCGGGACATCCTCGCCCACCTGCAGTACCTCTCGGCCAAGAAGGACTATCAGCACCTGGTGCTCATCGCCCCCGCGGAGCCGGTGGTGCTGTTCCCCTCCGCCCGCTGGTTCCACATCCAGGCCAAGCAGCTCGGCATCGAGCTCACGGACGAAGAGATGAAGAACCTGAAGGTGGATGGGTTCAAGGACAAGCTGGACTCTCTCCCCCCGGCGCCCGCCCCCGGCTACGACAGTGCCGAGGCCCGGGCCGCCTTCTACGCGGGCCTCTACCGCCTCATCAAGGGCTTCAGCCCGGAGGAGTGGAGCGAGATGCGTGTCATGGAGGTGCGGCAGAATCCCGCGAACCTCCGCATCATGGACGTCTCCCTAGGGAAGGGCGGCACGATCATGATGAAGATCGCCTGCGTCCAGAAGACGGACAAGGCCTGGGGCATCGCCAACATCGAGTACAAGGTCGGCCTGAAGAAGCCCGTGAAGTGACATTCTAAAGGTGCTCTCGGGCACATCCGAGGAAGCGGGGCCGGGCTTTTTCCCGGCCCTTGCTATGCTGGCTTGTTTTGCGCGACCCCTTGACGGGAGTCAATGCGCCGAGGTGCCCATGACGGACCACATCAATCTCTTTGAAAGCGTCAACCGCCAGTTCGACGAGGCGGCGGACATCCTCGGCATCACGCCGGACGTGCGGGAGGTGCTCAAGATGCCCTACCGCGAGGTGAGCGTGGCCCTCCCCATCCAGATGGAGGACGGCAGCCTGAAGGTCTTCCACGGCTTCCGCGTGCAGCACAACGGCGTGCGCGGCCCCCAGAAGGGCGGCATCCGCTTCCACCCCGAGGTGGAACTGGACGAGGTGCGGGCCCTGGCCAGCCTCATGACCTGGAAGACCGCCGTGGTGAACATCCCCTTCGGCGGCGCGAAGGGTGGCATCAACTGCGATCCCGCCACCATGACCAAGCGGGAGCTGGAGACCCTCACCCGCCGCTACGTGGCCAAGATCTCCATGGTGCTCGGCCCCACCCGCGACATCCCCGCCCCCGACGTGAACACCAACGCCCAGACCATGGCCTGGGTGATGGACGAGTTCGGCCGCAAGAACGGCTACCAGCCCGCCTGCGTCACCGGCAAGCCGCTGGAGCTGGGCGGCAGCCAGGGCCGTGAGGCCGCCACCGGCAAGGGCGTGGCCATCACCACCCGCGAGGCCTGCGGCGTGATGGGCCTGCCCCTCAAGGGCGCCCGCGTGATCCTCCAGGGCTTCGGCAACGTGGGCTCCTTCACCGCGAAGTTCCTGGTGGAGATGGGCGCCAAGATCGTGGCCGTGGCCGACCACGCCGGCGGCGTGCGCAACGCCAACGGGCTCGACGTGGCCGCCCTCATGGCCTACGTGAAGCAGAACAAGGGCTCGGTGAACGGCTTCGCCGGCGGCGAGGCCTTCGACAAGGACACGATCTTCGCCCAGGACTGCGACATCCTCATCCCCGCGGCCCTTGGCGGCGTCCTGAACAAGGAGACCGCCCCCACCGTGAAGGCCAAGCTCATCGTGGAAGGCGCGAACGCGCCCACGTCCCCCGTGGCCGACAAGATCTTCAAGGAGAAGGGCATCACCGTGATCCCCGACATCCTCGCCAACGCCGGCGGCGTGACCGTGTCCTACTTCGAGTGGGTGCAGAACCTCCAGCAGTTCTTCTGGGATGAGGCCGAGGTCTTCGAGAAGGAGGAGAAGATCATGGTGCAGGCCTTCCACGACGTGCACGAGAAGGTGAAGAAGCACGCCTGCACCTTCCGCAGCGGCGCCTTCGTGCTGGCCCTGGAGCGCGTGCGCAAGGCCAACGAGCTGCGCGGCTGGTGATATCGTTCGACTTACTTTGCAAGGGGCGCCTGGCGCCCCTTTTTTCATGGCCTTTCCCCGGGCGCCAAGGGAAAATTGACCGGTTCGGCCGGCGGGGCGTCCCAGGAATCCGGCCATGGAGGATGCAATGTCCAAGAAGATCGTGCACGTCGTGGGCACCGGCACCATTGGCGAGCCCCTCATCGGTCTCCTCACCCACTTCCAGAAGGAGCTGGGCATCGACGAGGTGACCTTCCACAAGCACTCCGTCTCCGACCGGCCCAAGGTGAAGGCCCTGGTGAACCGCGGCGCGAAGCTGGCCGTGGATGCCGACAAGATGGACGCCTTCAAGGCCGACGGCGTCACCCCCGTCTACACCCACGAGCAGGCGCTCGAGCAGGCCTCCGTCGTCATCGACTGCAGCCCCAAGGGCCTGGAGATGAAGGAGAAGGTCTACTCCAAGTACGAGCACAACACCCTCGGCTTCATCGCCCAGGGCTCCGAGTTCGGCTTCGGCAAGATGTACGCCCGCGGCATCAACGATGAGGTCATCGACATCACGAAGGACAAGTACGTCCACGTCGTGAGCTGCAACACCCACAACCTCTCCTGCCTCCTCCAGACCCTCGTGCTGGCCGACGGCGACGACAACCTCGTCGAGGGCAGCTTCGTGTGCATGCGCCGCGCCAACGACATCAGCCAGGTGAAGGACTTCTGCCCCGCGCCCCAGGTGGGCTCCCACAAGGACGGCAAGTTCGGCACCCACCACGCGCGCGACGCCCACCACCTCTTCGAGACCAAGGGCCTGAAGCTGAACCTCTTCAGCTCCGCCGTGAAGCTCAACACCCAGTACATGCACTCCCTGTGGTTCGACCTCCGCGTGAAGAAGGCCACCACCAAGGAGGAGCTGCTCAAGAAGATCAAGGGCAACGACCGCATCGCCGTGACCGACAAGAAGGACGCCAACGCCGTGTTCTCCTTCGGCCGCGACCAGGGGCACTTCGGCCGCATCCTCAACCAGACCGTGATCCCCACCAGCACCCTGCACATGCCCAGCGAGAACCGCATCGTGGGCTTCTGCTTCACCCCCCAGGACGGCAACAGCCTGCTCTCCAGCCTGGCCGCCGCCGTGCGCTACCTGCACACCGACTGGGAGACCCGGATCCAGGTGCTGAAGCCCTTCTTCTTCGACGAAGTGTAGATCGCATCTTTTCCGCACTCCGGGGGCCGCATCCGCGGCCCCCGGCTTTTAGACTGGAACCCGATGCTGCTCCGCGCCTCCCTGCTCGATGCCCCCGATCCCGGCCGCCTCCGCTTCCACGCGGATGGCGCCCTCCTTCTGGATGGGGACGGCCGCATCCGGGATGCCGGCCCGGCGGAGCGCCTCCTGCCGCGGCACGCCGGGGCCGAGGTGCATGACCTCCGGCCCCTCTGGCTCTTGCCCGGGCTCATCGACCTCCACACCCACGTGCCCCAGCTGGAGGCCGTGGCGGCGGAGGGGCTCACCCTGCTGGACTGGCTCGAGGCCCACATCTTCCCCACCGAGGCCCGGTTCGCGGACCCGGTCCATGCTGCGACCATCGCCAGGGCCTTCTTCAGGGGCTGCCTCCAGGAGGGCACCACCACCGTGGTCGCCTACGGGAGCAGCCATCCCGAGGCCTGTGAGGCGGCCTTCCAGGCGGCCGAGGCGGCGGGGATCAGGGCGGTGCTGGGCCCGGCCCTGATGGACCGCCACGCCCCGGAGGCGCTGCTCCGACCTGCGGATCGGGCCCTGGCGGACCTGGCCTCCCTGGGCCAGGCCTGGCATGGCCGGCACGGACGGCTGGAACTGGCGGTGGCCCCCCGCTTCGCCCCCAGTTGCACGCCCGCCCTCATGCGCGGGGCCGCGGCCCTGGCCCAGCGCCTGGGGGCCGTGGTGGAAACCCACCTGGCGGAGACCCCGGCGGAGGTCGCCTGGGTCGCGGACCTCTTCCCAGAAGCGCCCCACTACACGGGGGTGTATGAGGCCATGGGGCTCCTGGGGCCGAGGACCCTCCTGGGCCATGGGATCCACCTGGCTCCGGAGGAGCGGGAGGTGATCCGCGCCGCGGGTGCAAGCCTCGTCCACTGCCCCCGGTCCAATGCCTTCCTCGGCAGCGGGATCATGCCCCTCCGCCGCTGGAGGGAGGAGGGCCTCTCCGTGGGCCTCGGCACCGATGTGGCGGCGGGGCCCAGCCTCTCGCTCTTCGAGGAGATGGGCTTCGCCTGCCAGGCGGCCCGCCTGCTGGGTGAGCCGGTGGATGGACCCACGGCCCTGCACCTCGCCACGATTGGAGGGGCCCGGGCCCTGGGGTGGGGGTCCCGCCTCGGCACCCTCGATGCGGGGAAGGAGGCCGACTTCATCCTCGTGGATCCGGCGTTGGCGGATCCCCTCGGCCGGGAGGGCGGCCGGCCGGAGGCCGTGGTGGCCCGGCTCCTCCACCGTCCCCGCACGGGCATGGTGCGCGGGGCCTTCGTGCAGGGCCGGCGGTGCCCCTGAGGACGCGGCTGGCCGGACCCGTGGAGGAGGCCGCCCTTGGCCTCCTGGGCTGCAAACTGGCGCATGGCGCCGTGGTGCTCCGCATTACGGAGGTGGAGGCCTATGGAGGCCCTGAGGACTCGGCGAGCCACGCCCGCCACGGGCGCACCCCCCGCAATGCGCCCATGTGGGGGCCCCCGGGCCGGGCCTACCTCTACCTCTGCTACGGGGTGCACTGGATGCTGAACGTCGTCACGGGCCCGGAGGAATCGGCGGCCGCCGTGCTCATCCGGGGGGCCGAGGTGCTCGCGGGGGGCGAGGTGGTGTGCGCCCGGCGGGGGGTGCCCCGCCTGACGCCCGAGGTGTGTGCGGGGCCCGGGAAGGTCGCGCAGGCGCTCGGTCTGGATGGATCCCATGGGGGCGTGGACCTGCTGGGGCGCCGTGGCTTGAGGTTGAGGCTGGGCGTCCCACCGGTGGCGGTGGTCCGGGGACCCCGGGTCGGGATCGACTTCGCCGGGCCTGAGGACCGCCTGCGGGCCTGGCGGTTCGCCGAGTCGGGGCATCCGGCGGTCTCCCGGCCCCACCCCAAGGAGGTCGCCCCATGGTGACGCTGCTGATCGGCATGGCGCTGGTGACGCTCCTCGCCCACGCGGGGCTCTGGGTCCTGCTGCCCTCACGCCTCCGGCGCGGGGCGGGGGTGGCGCTGGTCGTCGTGGACCTCCTCTGGGCCCTCTGGATCTGGGTGGCGGCGGAGGATTGCGGCTCTTCCGGAGCCTGGTCCCTTCCCCCGCTGGCCGCCTGGATGGGGATCCACCTCCTGCTGGTGCCGGGCCTGCTCGTGGAGGGGCTGGCCCGCAGGCTCCCCGGCCGCAGGGTCGTCCGGGCCCTGGGGGCGGCCCTGGCCCTCGGGGCCTATGCCTGGGGCCTCGCGGAGGCCTACGGCCCCCCGGTGGTCACCGAGGTCTCCATGACCTTCCCGGACCTGCCCCCGGCTTTCGACGGGTATCGCATCGTCCTCCTGGGCGACGTGCACGCTGGCCCCTTCACCTCGGAGGGGCTCCTGGACCGCTGGGTCCGCGCGGCGGCTGACCTCCAGGGGGACCTCCTGGTGGGGGCGGGGGACTTCATCGCCTACTGGCCTGAGGAGGCCGAAGCGCCGGGTCGCGCCTTCGCGTCCCTCCGCCCCCGCGACGGCAAGGTGGGGGTCCTGGGCAACCATGATCGGTTCCGGGCCACGGAGGAGGTGGCGCAGCGGCTCCGGTCCCATGGCTGGGTGATGCTGCTGGATGATGTGCATCCGGTGGTGCGGGGGAAGGACCGCCTGCTGCTGCTGGGCACCCGGCATCCCTACGGGGATCCGGCGGAGTTCAAGGCCCACTGGACGGGCCGCCCCTGGCCCGAGGGGTTCCGCATCGGGATCTGCCATGGTCCCGAGCAGTGGCCCATCCACCGGAAGGAGGGGGCCCGGCTCACCCTGGCGGCCCACACCCACGGGGGCCAGATCGACCTCCGTCCCTTCTTCAACATGGGCCGGCTCCGCACTCCCTATCTGCACGGGGCCTTCGAGGAGGGGGGCGATCGCCTCCTTGTGACCCGGGGCTTGGGGTGCACCGGACTCCCCTTCCGGTTCCGCTGCCGACCGGAGCTGGTCCGGCTCACCTTGAGGAGGGGGTAGGGGTTGACCCAGGCAGGAGACGGCTTTAATTTACCATTCGGTTAATTAAAGCCCATGACTCCCGATCCCCTGAGTGCCACCTTCGCCGCCCTGGCCGACCCCACGCGCCGGGCCATCCTCGCCCGCCTCGCGGCGGGGGAAACCACGGTGAAGGCCCTGGCCGAGCCCTTTCACATGACCCTTCCGGCGGTCACCAAGCACCTGCGGGTACTGGAGCGGGCGGGCCTCATCTCCAAGGGCCGTCAAGCCCAGTGGCGGCCCTGCCGTCTGGAGGCCAGGCCCCTGCAGGAGGCCCAGGGCTGGATCGACCAGTACCGCCAGTTCTGGGAGGCCCGCCTCGACCGCCTCGAGGACTACCTCCGCACCCTCCACGCCCAGGAGCCGCCCGAATGATGCCCTTCCCCGATCCCGAAGCCCGATTGCAGGGCCCCGAGATGCTCATCTCCCGGGTGATCCGGGCTCCCCGCGAGTTGGTGTGGCAGGCCTTCACCGATCCGGAGCACCTGACCCACTGGTGGGGGCCCCTGGGCTTCTCCCTGGAAACGGAGTCCTTCGGGTTCCACAGCGGCGGGGCCTGGATCCACCTCATGCGGGGCCCCGATGGCACCGGGTATCCCAATCGCATCCGCTTCCACGAGGTGGTGTCCCCCGAGCGCCTCACCTACACCCACGACACGGGCAAGGAGGACGATCCCGAGGGCTTCGAGACCACCATCACCCTGCTGGACCTGGGCGGGGCGACCCACGTGGTGATGCGCGCGGTCTTCCGGAGCGAGGAGGCCTGCCGCCTGGTGGCCCAGAAGTACGGCGCCCTGGAGGGCGGCGTGCAGATGCTCACCCGCCTCGTGGACCAGGTGGTGCTCCTCGCGGGTCCCACCTTCCACATGGAGCGACAGCTTGCCGCTCCGGTCGACCGGGTCTGGAAGGCCTGGACGGATCCCGAGGCCCTCGCATGCTGGTGGGGTCCCAAGGGCATGCCCACCCGGGTGGTGGTCCACGACTTCCGCCCCGGCGGCCACTTCCTTTACGCCATCACCCCGCCGGGGGGCCCCGAGTTCTGGGGCCGCATGGATTACAGGGACATCGCCCCCCACCACCACCTGGGGTTCGCAACCGCCTTCTCGGACGCTCAGGGGGGGCTCACCCGCCACCCCATGGCGCCGGTGTGGCCCCTGCGCATGCTGAACCGCGTCACCCTCCGTCCCGAAGGCCCCGGTACCCGATTGAGCCTTTCCTCCGCCCCCCTGGAGGGCACCGCGGAGGAGGTGGCCGCCTTCGCCCAGGCCATGCCCAACCTGGGCCAGGGCTGGGGCGGTACCCTCGATGGCCTCACCGCCTACCTCGCCACCCTCTCCTGAATCCGGAGCCCCCATGACCGATCTCTCCCCCAAAGCCCGCTGGACGGGCTGGACCCTGGGCCTGCTGCCCTGCCTTCTCCTGGCCTTCAGCGCCTTCATGAAGTTCGCGCAGCCCCCCGGATTCGCCGAGGGCATGAGCCACATGGGACTCCCGGTCCACCTGGCCCGGCCCCTGGGTGTCCTGGAGGCTGCCTGCGTACTCATCTACCTCCTGCCGCGCACGGCCGTGCTCGGAGCGATCCTCCTCACGGGCTACATGGGTGGCGCGATCCTCTGCCACCTCCGGGTGGGAGATCCCTGGTTCATCCAGGTGCTCGTGGGCGTCCTCCTCTGGGGCGGCCTTTACCTGCGGGACCCGCGCGTGCGGGCCCTGATCCCCTTGCGGAGTGAGGCATGACCGAGCCCCTGCACCTCACCCGCCTCCTCCAGGCGCCCCTCGCACGGGTGTTCCAGGCCTTCACGGATCCCGAGCACCTGCAGAAGTGGTGGGGGCCCGAGCGCTTCACCAACCCGCGCTGCCTCTGGAACGCCGAGCCCGAGGGCGAGCTGGACGTTCACATGCGCGGGCCTGATGGCCAGGTCTTCCCCATGGGTGGCCGCATGCTGGAAGTGGAAGCCGACCGCCGGCTCGTCTTCCTCACATGGCCCCTGGACGCCGAGGGCCGCCCCCTCTTCGAGGTGCGCACCACAGTGCTGCTGGAGGCCGATGGCCCCCACACCCGCCTCACCCTCACCGCCGAGGCCTCGGGCCTTCGCGAGGAAGGAGCCCACTTCCTGGAAGGCATGGCCCAGGGCTGGGACCAGAGCCTGCGCCGGCTGGACCTGCTGGTGTGGGAGCCCCTCTCCGACCGCGAAGTGGTGGCCTTCCGGCACTACCCTGCGACCCAGGGAGAGGTCCACGCCGCCTGGGTGGACCCGGAGCGCCTGGCCACCTGGTGGGGGCCCGCGGGCTTCACGAACACGAACGAGGTCTGTGAACCCTGGCCCGGCGGAACCTGGCGCTTCACCATGCACGGCCCCGACGGGAAGCACTATCCCAACGTCTGCCGCTTCGTGGCGGTGGAGCCCGATCGCATCGCGATCGAGCATGTGGGCGCCCCCGAGTTCACGCTGACCGCCCACCTGATCCCCGAGGGGGAAGGCACCCGCCTGGTGTGGCGCCAGGCCTTCGCCGAGGCCGCCACCTGCCGGCAGCTCCGGAGCTACGTGATGCAGCCCAACGAGGACAACCTGGACCGCCT
>CAZVKM010000077.1:0-663 GCA_964627685.1 uncultured Solibacteraceae bacterium
CGGAGCACGCGCATGCCCTCAAGGGGGGGAGCGGGTCCCTGGGGGCGACCCAGCTCCGTCACCTGTGCGCCGACCTGGAGAAGGCCGGCCGGGAGCAGCGCCTGCCGGATGCCGGGACCCTCCTGCCCAAGGTCCTCGAGGCCTACACCGAGTCCCGGGCGGCGCTGCAGGTGTACCTGCGGTCCTGAGCCCCTCAGCCGCCGAAGACCCGCACTCCGGAGGTGCCCTTCGGAGGAGGCTGGTCGCTGATCTGGAGGCGACCTTCGCCATCCACCCATTGGTAGATGCGGGTGTTGGCCTTGGCCACCTGCACGGCAGGCGCCTTCTCCTCCACCTCGAAGCCGCCCCGCCCCTTCTCCGCGAGCAGCTTCATGGCCCCGGCGGCGCCGGGATCCGCCTGCACGGCCTTGGCCCGGTAGAGGCCCAGCACCTTGGGCACGTAGGCTCGGGTCTCCCGGTAGGGCGGGATGCCCCGGTACTTGTTCACGGCCCCCTCACCGGCGTTGTAGGCCGCGACCACCCGCTCGAGGTCCTGGTGGTAGTAGTCGGAGAGCCAGCGGAGGTACTTCACGCCCCCGGTGATGTTCTGCCGGGGATCGAAGGGGTCCGTCACGCCGAAGCGCTCGGCGGTGGCGGGCATGAGCTGCATGAGGCCCAGGGCCC
>CAZVKM010000077.1:673-13757 GCA_964627685.1 uncultured Solibacteraceae bacterium
GCGCCGGTCATGGCTCGTTCTCGGCGCGGACGAGAGCACGCAGGAACCGCTGAGCATCCGCCTGGATGATGGCTCGCGCCAGGTGGGTGTCCACCCCCTCCGTGGCGGCGATCTCATCCACCATCTTGATGAGCTCGGGGCTCTTGATGACCCGGGCCATCTCCACGCTGCTCATGGCCAGGCGCACCTGCCCGATGCCCACGGACTTGAGGGTGAGCCCGAGCCCCCCCACGTGGGTCGGAGGCAGGTTGTTGATCACCATGCGTCCGTTGCGGTCGTAGTAGGTGTAGAGGTAGGTCCGGCCGCTCTTCAGGGCCCGGGTGCCGGAGCCCGCCCAGGCGGCCGGCAGGGCCACGAGCAGGGTGAGGGTCGGGAGGAGGCGGCGCATCGGCAGACCATTATACGGTCGGCAAGACCAGGGCCATCCGTGAGGGGTCAGGGCCGGAGGGCCTCCAGGGCCTGCCGGTACGTGGTGATGGGATGGTCACCGGCACCCAGGGTGAGGGCCTTCCCGGGGCGGTGGCCGTAGGCGGCGAGGCGGTCCCAGGTGCGCCGGGCCCATCCCGGTGCCTCCAGGAGGCGGCCGTCCCGGTCCAGGTACCTGAGTGAGGGAACGTGGGCGTAGCCCCAGTAGGCGTCCAGGGAGCGGGGCACCGGGTCGGCCCCATGGACCACCCGGTCGCTCCGATCCCCCAGCAGGTCCGTGAAGGCCTTCACGAAGGCCGCATCGCCCACGGCGGGGCTCCCGAAGGTGGCGACCCCCGCCACGGGGAGGCCGGTGCCGGCGACCTGCAGGGCGCCGAGGGTGGCGAGGGCGCCTCCGAGGCTGTGCCCCGTGACCCAGAGGGGGGTGTCCGGCAGGAGGGGCAGCACCTTGGGCCAGAGGGCCAGCAGGCCCGTGAGGAAGCCATGGTGGACCTGCCCCCCGAACGCGGGCGCGAAGGCGGCATCCAGATCCGTCGTCCAGTCCGCCAGCTGCCCGGCATCGGTGCCGCGGAAGGCCAGGATCGTCTCCGGCCCGAGTCGGAACACCCGGGCCTGCATGGCCCCTTCGGAGACGCCGGCTTCCAGGGCCCCGGAGAGCGGATCGCCCTCCCCATAGGCCCGATGGGAGGCCTGGGCCAGCTGGCGCAGTCGGAGGAGGTCCATGGAGGGCAGGATACGCCCGTCAGGCCTTGGCGACGGCCCCCCGCCACCGGGCCCGGGCCTCGGCCACCGCCTGGGCCCCGGCCGAGGGTTGGAAGGTCCGGTCGAGGGGAAGCGCATGGCGGAGGGCCTCCAGGGAGGGGAAGCACCCCGCGCCCAGGCCCGCCATGAGCGCCGCCCCGAGGGCCGTGGTCTCCAGGAGGCGGGGCCGCAGGAGGGGCAGCCCCAGCAGGTCCGCCTGCACCTGCATGAGCAGGTCGTTGGCCGCTGCCCCGCCATCCACCCGGAGCTCGGTGAGGGGTGCCCCCAGGTCCGAGGCCATGGCCTCGAGGATGTCCGCCTGGGCATGGGCGATGCCCTCCAGGGCCGCCCGGGCCACGTGGGCGGCGGTGGTGCCTCGGGTGAGCCCGTGGATGAGCCCGCGGGCCTCGGGCCGCCAGTGGGGGGCCCCGAGGCCTGCCAACGCCGGGACCACCACCACGCCGCCGCTGTCGGGCACGCTCCGGGCGAGGGCCTCGATCTCCGCCGCGGAGCCGATCAGCCCCAGGCCGTCCCGGAGCCACTGCACGAGGGCGCCCGCCACGAAGGCGCCGCCCTCGAGGGCGAAGGTGGTTCGGTCCCCGGTGCGCCAGGCCACGGTGGTGAGCAGGCCATGGCGGCTGCGGACGGGCTGGGGGCCCGTGTTGAGCAGCACGAAGCTCCCCGTGCCGTAGGTGACCTTGGCGCTCCCCACCGCCAGGCAGCCCTGCCCGAAGAGCGCCGCCTGCTGGTCCCCGAGGATGCCCGTGATGGGAAGCCCCTCCGGGAGCTCCGGAACGCCCCGGACCCGCCCGAAGGGCCCCGTGGAGGCCCGGACCTCGGCCAGGTCGACGTCCTCCACGCCGAAGCGGCGGCGGAGGTCCTCGGACCAGGCCCCGCTGCGCAGGTCGAAGAGCTGGGTGCGGCTCGCGTTGCTGGGCTCCGTCGCGTGCACCCCCGTGAGCCGGCGGAGCAGCCACGTGTCCGCGGTGCCGAAGGCGATCCGCCGGTCCGGGTGCCGCGCCCGGAGCCAGGCCAGCTTCGTGGCGCTGAAGTAGGGGTCCAGCGGGAGGCCGGTGGCCTCGCGGATCTCCGCCTCCTGGGGCTTCAGGTCCCGGCAGCGGTCCGCGGTCCGGCGATCCTGCCAGACCAGGGCCCGGCCCAGGGAGGCTCCGGAGGCCGCATCCCACGCGAAGGTGGTCTCCCGCTGGTTGGTGATCCCCAGGGCGAGGAAGCGGCTGGGATCGAGGCCCTCCGTGGCCTCGGCCAGGGCCCCGCGAACGGACACCCAGATCTCCTCAGGGTCATGCTCCACCCACCCCGGCTCCGGGAAGTGCTGGGGGAAGGCGCGGGTGGCCCGGCCCTGCAGGGTCAGGTCCCGGTCCACCACGATCACGGTGGTGCCCGTGGTGCCCTGGTCGAGTCCGAGGAGGAGGTCGGGGGTCATGCCCCCCTCATCGGCGCCCGGGCCGACCCCATCACTCCATGCCCTCCAGCGCATCCTCCGGGGAGGGGTGGTGGTGACGCGCGATGATGCCCAGGGCGGCCTCGTAGTCGGGTTCCCGGCCGAGGTCCGACACGAGCTCCGCGTGCACCACGGTGCCGTCTTCGGCGAGCACCACCACGGCCCGGGCCAGGAGGCCCCGCAAGGGGCCGTCGATCAGCGTGAGGCCCAGGGCGGTCCCAAAGGCCGGGTGGCGGAAGGCGGAGGCGGGCTCCACCCGGTCCAGCCCCTCTGCGCCGCAGAAGCGCTTCTGGGCGAAGGGCAGGTCCTCCGAGATGCAGAGCACGACGGTGTCGGGGAGGCCCGCGGCCCGCTGGTTGAAGGCCCGCACGCTCGCGGCGCAGACCGGGGTGTCCACGCTGGGGAAGATGTTCAGCACCACGCGCTGCCCCTCCAGGTCCACCGAGGTGAGCTCGGTGAGGTCCGTGCGGGTGAGGGTGAAGGGGGGGCAGGCATCCCCCACGTAGGGGAGCTCGCCGCAGGTGAGCAGGGGAGAGCCGTTGAGGGTGACGGTGGCCATGGGCACCTCCAGGCGGGCGCATCGGGAAAGATAGGCCCTACCCGGGGTCCGTCACCCTCAGAGGGCGCGGAGGAAGGTCTCCACTTCGTCCCAGTCGCGGACGATGGGGAAGGGCGGGAGGGCGGCCCGCACCTGGGCCGCGTAGGCCTTGCCCCGCGGGTCCTCCCGGGGCAGGAGGATCCGCGGGTCGAGGAGGGCGACGACCCCCTTGTCGGCCCGGGTGCGGATGAGCCTCCCGAGCCCCTGCTTCAGCTTGAGCGTCATCTGGGGCAGCTGGATGCCCCGGAAGCCGAGCCCCTGCTGCTGGGCGTCCGCCTTGCGGACGCGGGCCGAGAGCACCGGATCATCGGGCGGGGCGAAGGGCAGGGCCGTGACCACCACGAGGGTGAGGGCCTCGCCGGGCAGGTCCACCCCCTGCCAGAAGGAGGCGAGGCCCAGGAGCACGGCCTGGGGTGTCTGCTTGAACCGCTCCAGCATGGCCTGGCGGTGCAGCCCCTCGCCCTGTACGAAGACCGTGAGCTGGGGGCAGGCCCCCTCGATGCGGGGCCGGAAGGCGGCGAGGGCCTTGCGGCTCGTGAAGAGGAGCAGGGCCCGCCCACGGCTCGCGGTGAGCAGGCGCGTCATCGCGGCGACGCTGGCCTCCACCCAGGCGGGATCCCCCACGCCGCCGATGCCCGGGCGCCGTTCGGGGATGCCGGGCGGCACGAAGAGCAGGCCCTGGTTCGCGAAGTCGAAGGGGCTCTCCACCACCTCCCCGGCATCCACCTCCTCGCGGCTCAGGCCGAGGCGGAGTCCCAGGCCGTTGAATCCGCGGCCATCCCGCAGCGTGGCGGAGGTGAGCACGAGGGATTCGAAGCCCCGCCGGAGGTGCTGGTGGAAGAAGGGGCGCACGTCCACGGGGTTGCTCTTGAACACCACGGTCTGGGGCCCCTCGCGGGTGAGGGTGCTCACCCAGCCCTCCGGCTGCGCGAAGACCTGCTCCATGCGCCCGAAGGCGGTCTGGAGGCGCTCCGCCAGGCGGCCCCACTGGGGCTCCTCCCGGTCCCGGGAGGCGAGGCGGCGGAGCTCCGAGAGCAGGTCCTGGCCGGAGCCGATCCAGGTCTCGAGGGCATCGGCCAGGGCGGGGAGGTCCACCTTCTCCAGGGGGAAGACGCCCTGCTCCAGGGGCACCTGCGCCATGAGGGCGAGCCAGGCCTGCTCGAAGGGATCCCGGAGGAGGTCGAGGGCCCCGCCGTCGGCATGTCCCCCGGCCTCCCCCAGGTCCGACAGGAGCATCGACATCGCGCGGCTGGTCCAGATCTCCGCGCAGCTCTCCGTGAGCTGCTCCTCGAGCTCATGGGCCTCGTCGATGACGAGCAGGGGCGCATCGGGGAGCACCTGGCCGAAGGCGCTCTCACGGAGCACGCGGTCCGCGAGCAGGAGGGCGTGATTGGCGATGACGAGGTCGGCCTCGAGGATCTCCGCCCGCAGCTTGGTGAGGTAGCAGGATTCGTAGAGGCTGCACTGCCGGCCCGTGCATCGCTCCGCCCGGGCGTTGACCTTGTCCCAGAGGGGGCTCTCGCCCTCCCCATGCCGGCCGAGGGTCTCCCGATCCCCATCTTCTGTGCGCTCGGCCCAGTCGGGCAGCGCGCTCCAGAGGCCGAAGTCGGCGCGGGTGAGTTCACTGGGGGGGTGCGCCTGCAGCTCCTCCCAGGCCTTCTTGCAGAGGTAGTTCGCGCGGCCCTTGGCCAGCACGGCCTTCACGGGGCGACCGAGGATGCCCACGGCGCGGGGCAGGTCCTCCTCGAGCAGCTGCCGCTGCAGCTGCTTGGTGCGGGTGGCGACGATCACCGGCTTGCGCCCGGAGGCCAGCGCGGGGATGAGGTAGCCCAGGGACTTGCCCGTGCCCGTGCCGGCTTCGATGGCCTGCACCACCGCGTCGGGCTTGGTCTCCGGAAGGCTCCCCTCGCGCCGCCACCCTTCACGGGCCGCCTGCCCATCGGCCACGGCGTTCCACACCAGCTCGGCCATGCGCCGCTGCCCAGGCCGCTCCTCCGCCCCCGGGAAGCAGGCGAAGAGGCGTCCCTGGTCGGGATCGAAGAAGCGGTCCATGGGGTGGGCCATGAGATGAGGATGGCGTAAATTGAGCGAAACGCACTCATGCATTTTGGGGACCGCATGCGACCGGTGCCTTAGGGCGCGTGACTTCACTCAGGGTTTCCGGAATCGCGGGAACCCTTGTGGAACACGGCTTTTCACAGGCATCCTCCTTCGACGCCAAGGATTCCGCATCCTCGACGCAAGGGGTCGATCCCTCACGGATCGGCCCCCCACAAGGGTTTGAGGGGGGTGGGGCCCTGAAGAAATTTTCAAATTCATGCGCAGAATCGCTTGCACCGGCCTCGGAGCGTGATACGTTTCCTGCAACTTCCCAACAAGGAGAACGCCGAATGGCCACGAACCTCACCAAGGCTGAACTCGTCGAAGCCGTTGCCGCCGCCGCCGACATCACCAAGGCCGCCGCCGCCGAAGCCATCAACACCCTCACCGGCACCATCGCGGGCCACGTCGCCAAGGGCGGCAAGGTGACCCTCGTGGGCTTCGGCACCTTCAGCCTCCGCAAGCGCGCCGCCCGCACCGGCCGCAACCCCCAGACCGGCGCGACCATCAAGATCGCCGCCAGCCAGTCCATGGCGTTCAAGGCCTCCAAGGCCGCCGCGAAGAAGGCCCCCAAGAAGGCCGCCAAGAAGAAGTAAGCGGTTCCCCCCATGCGAAGGCCCGGTGGTCGCCTTAGGCGGCCATCGGGCCTTCACTCTTCGGAGCGTGCCCCACCTCCGTGGAACCTGGTGTAACGCGCATCAAAGCCGCGAAAGCCCTTGCTGCTTTTTCGGAAGACCGAGTGATAGGATGCCTCAACCTCCCAAGGAGACAGAGCCCATGGCCAACAACCTCACCAAGGCAGAACTCGTCGAAGCCGTCGCCGACAAGGCTGGCATCACCAAGGCCGCCGCCACCGAGGCGATCAACACCCTCACGGGCACCATCGCGGGCCACGTCGCCAAGGGCGGCAAGGTGACCCTCGTGGGCTTCGGCACCTTCAGCCTCCGCAAGCGCGCCGCCCGCACGGGCCGCAACCCCCAGACCGGTGCGACGATCAAGATCGCTGCCAGCCAGTCCATGGCGTTCAAGGCCTCCAAGGCCGCCGGCGCCAAGAAGGCCGCCCCCAAGAAGGCCGGCAAGAAGAAGTAAGTCCTCCGCGACTCCCAAGGGCCCGGGCCGCATGCGCGATCACCCGGGCCCTTGGCCTGTGCGGGCCCTGCGGGATGACGCATCCCTCCGCGTTCGGGCAAGATCACCCTGGAGCCCCTGATGATCCGCACGCTGATCCGCCTCTGCCTCGCCGCCCTCCTGGCGATGCCTCTGCTGGCCGGTGGACGTCCGCTCCGCATCGCCGCGGCCTCGGATCTGAAGTGGGCCCTCGAGGAGGTGCGTCGCGCCTTTGAGGTGAAGCATCCGGAGATCACCTGCACCCTCACCTTCGGGGCCTCCGGGGCCCTGTTCGCCCAGGCCAGCCAGCAGGCGCCCTTCGACCTCTTCCTCTCCGCGGACCTCGGCTACCCGGATCAGCTGGTGGCCCGGGGGCTCGCGCATCCGGAGGGCCGGTTCACCTACGCCCTCGGGCACCTCGTGGTCTGGGTCCCTTCCGGGTCCGCGATCCCGGTGGAGGCGACGGGGCTTCGGGCGGTCCTGCATCCCAGCGTCCGTCGGATCGCCCTGGCCAACCCGAAGGTCGCGCCTTATGGACGCGCCGCGGAAGCCGCCCTTCGGGGTGCGGGTCTCCTCGCGGAGGTGCAATCCCGCTTGGTGTTCGGGGAGAACCTCGCCCAGGCCGCGCAGTTCGTCCAGTCGGGGCAGGCGGAGGTCGGCCTCATCTCCCGCTCCCTGGCGACCTCGCCGGCCATGGCGGCGCAGGGGCGATTTGCCGCGGTCCCGGAGGGGCTCCACCCGCCTCTGGAGCAGGGTGGGGTGATCCTGGCCTGGGCCCGGGATCGAGCGGCGGCCCAGGCCTTCCGGGACTACCTGCTCGGCCCGGAGGGCTCGGCCATCCTCGCCCGTTTCGGCTGCGCGAAGCCCGGGGCCCGGTGACATGGACTGGCAGGCGCTCGCCCTCAGCCTCCGCCTCGCAGCCGCCACCACCGGCGTCCTCGCCGTCGTGGGCACGCCCCTGGCCTACTGGCTCGCCTTCTCCCGGTGGAAGGGGAAGCCGCTGGTGGAGGCGGTGGTCGCCCTGCCCCTGGTGCTGCCTCCCACCGTGCTCGGCTTCTACCTCCTGGTGGCCCTGGGCCCGCTGAGCCCCCTGGGGAAACTCCTGGCCCGCACTTGGGATGTGCGGCTGGCCTTCAGCTTCCCGGGCCTGCTCCTGGCCTCGGTCCTCTACAGCCTCCCCTTCACGGTGCAGCCCTTCGCCGCCGCCTTCGCCGCGGTGCCCCTCCGCCTCCGCGAGGCCTCGGCCACCCTGGGGATGGATCCCCTCCGCACCTTCGTGCGGGTGATCCTGCCCCTCGCCTGGCCCGGGGTCCTCTCCGGGATGGTGCTGAGCTTCGCGCACACCCTCGGCGAGTTCGGCGTGGTGCTCATGGTGGGTGGCAACCTGCCCGGGCAGACGCGCACGGTCTCCATCGCCCTCTATGACCACGTGCAGGCCCTGGAGTACGCCGCGGCGGCACGCACCTCCCTGGTGCTGCTGGGCTGCTCCTTCCTGACCCTGGTGATCACCTACGGCCTCCGGCGCCGGCAGGGGGGTGCATGGCCCCTGGCCTGAGCGCACGGTTCGCCGTGCAGCATCCGGGAGGCCCGCGCATCGAGGCGGCCTTCGACCTGCCCCTGGCGGGCGGCCGCACCACGGTGCTGTTCGGTCCATCCGGCTCCGGGAAGAGCACGATCCTGAGGACCCTCGCGGGTCTCACACACCCGCAGGAGGGCATCCTCACGGTGGCCGGGGAGTGCTGGGACGACGCCGCCGCCTCACGGAACCTCCCCCCCTGGCGCCGCTCCGTGGGGATGCTCTTCCAGGACTACGCGCTCTTCCCCCACCTCAGCGTGGCCGGGAACCTCGCCTTCGGGCTGGAGGGGCTTGCGCCCCGGGAGCGTCGGCGGCGGGTGGGCGACATGGTCGCCCTCCTGGGCCTCGAGGGCCTCGAGGCGCGGCGTCCCGCACAGCTCTCCGGAGGCCAGCAGCAGCGGGTCGCCCTGGGTCGGGCCCTCGTCCGCAAGCCCCGCCTCCTCCTGCTCGACGAGCCGCTCTCGGCCCTGGATCAGCCCACCCAGGTGGCCCTGCGGCAGGAGCTGGGGCGCTGGCTGCGGACCCTGGGGATCCCCACGCTCCTGGTGACCCATGATCGGACCGAGGCCCTGACCCTCGGCGATCACCTGCTCCTCCTGCACGAGGGCCGCCTCCGCCAGGAGGGGACCCCAGCGGAGGTGTTCTCGCGCCCGAAGGACCCGGCGCTCGCGCCGCTCATCGGCATGGGCACGGTGGTGCGGGTGCGGGTGCTCGACCGGGAGCATGGCCTCGTCCGGGTGGCCGCCGGCGCGGCGGAGCTCTGGGCCCCGGATCCCGGCGGCCTCGGACCGGAGGCCTTCGCCTGCATCCGCGCGGAGGGGGTCGGGCTGGAGGGGCAGGCCTCCGGGCCCCAGAGCGCCCGGAACCGTCTCCCGGGCCGCGTGGGGGCGCTCGCTCCCGAGGGCCCGCTGGTGCGCCTGCAGTTGGAATGCGGCTTCCCCCTCGAAGCCCTGGCGACGGCCTGGGCCTGCGACGACCTGGGCCTGTCGGTGGGTGCCCCGGTGGTGGCGACCCTCAAGGCCACGGCGATCCACCTGCTTCCCGCGGAGGCGGCGGGCGCGTCAACCCTCGAGTCACGCTGCTAATCTGTCCAGCACCCTCCGACCCGAGCAGCCCATGGCCCGATCCCCCCTGACCTTCCCCGCCCCGCATCCCGACCTCCACCAGGCGCGTCCCTGGTGGATCCGGAGCCTCGGCCGCCTGTACTTCCGGGCGTCGGGATGGCGGGTGGTGGGGAGCTTCCCGGAGGAGGCCAAGTGCGTGGCCATCGTGGCGCCGCACACCTCGAACTGGGACTTCCCGCTGGGCCTCTGCCTCCTCTTCGGGTCGGGACTCAGGGCCTCCTGGTTGGGGAAGCACACGCTCTTCAACGGGCTCTTCGGGCCGCTCCTCCGGCGCCTCGGGGGGATCCCCGTGGATCGGAGCGCGCCCCAGGGCCTGGTGGGGGAGTGCATCCAGGCCTTCCAGGAGCGGCCGGCGTTGCTGCTGGCGCTGGCCCCGGAAGGCACCCGCAAGGGGGTGAGCCGCTGGCGCTCCGGTTTCTATCAGATCGCCACGGGGGCCGGGGTGCCCATCTTCCCGGTGGCCTTCGACTTCCGCGAGCACCTCATCCACCTCCACCCCGTGTTCCAGCCGACAGGGGATGCGGAGGCGGACCTCACCTTCCTCCAGGGGCTGCTGGGGCAGGCCCAGGGACTGCGGCCGAGGCCCACCGCCTCCTAGGCGGGCGGCCGTTGCTTCACACGCGGACGGGCCATCACCTGAAGCCCCTCCAGGGGCTGCCGACCCATCACCGCCGGAACCTCCCGGGTCACCTGCAGGAGGAGCAGGCCTCCGGGCAGGACGCGCAACCGCTCCGCATCCACGACCTCTCCGCCGACATAGGTGGATCCCTCTCGCACCAGCACCCGGCAGCGCCACGCCCCGCCCTGTCGCTCCCGGAGGAGCACGAGGTCCTCGCCGGGTCCGAAGTGGTCCTTCACCTCCGCAAGCTCGCCGGAGGGGGGCCAGGTCTCGGGATCGGGCCGGCCGTCCGGGGTGCCGCGGGCGAGGTCCGGCTCCAGGTCCGCGAGGATGTCCTGGCAGGCCTTGGGTGAGGCGGGGACGAAGCGCAGACCGGCATGGAGGGGGTTCAAGGCGGCCCAGGCGGACTCAAGCCGGGCCAGGGCTTCCAGGGCCGCGGCGGTGTCCTGGGAGGCGGCTTCGCCGAGGCGGGCGGTGCGGGTTTCAAGGTGGTAGTGCCGGTGTCCCGCCCGATCCCCTTCCACCCGGGCGAGGCCCGCCCAGGTGCCGGCATTCAGGAGCCGGTGCACGAGGCTCCGGCCCTCCACGGTGAAGCTCACGGCCCGGCCGGGTTCCCGGCCATCCAGGGCGGGGCCCGTGGCCCCCCACCCATCGCCCACCAGACGCGTTCGCTTGGGATCGGGCAGGAAGCTCACCACCTCCAGGGTTGGATCCTGTAGGGCGGTGGTGTCCTCCAAGGCGAGCGCCAGCGCCTCCTCCAGCGGCGGCAGCGCCGCTTCCACGGCCTTCAGGCGATCGGGGGCCGCGGACAGGACGTCGGCCGGCAGGCCCGCGGCCTGGAAGGCGGCCCCCACTTCGGCCCACCACGTCGCCTCCGAACGCCCCAGAACCTCACGGAGGGCCTCGAGGTGACGCTGGGCTTCGGCGAAATCCCGCTTGAGCTCGCGGAGGTCCACCTCGCCCCGCATCCCGGCCCGGGCCTGATCCAGTTCCCGCATCCGCTCCGCGAGCGCCCCCTCGAGGAAGGCCTGCCGATCCGCATCGGGGTTCTCTTCGCCCGCTGCGAGCAGGGCCAGGGCCCTTCGGATCCGGGAGCGCTCGGCCAGGCTCCGCAGGGCGCCCTCGCCGGGACGGAAGGGCAGGTCGCGGTGGGCCTTGAGGGAGGCCACGAGGGAGGCGATCTCGCCAGCCATGCCGGCCTGGCGGAGCTGCTCCTGCCGCTGCCGGGCCCGGGCGGCCCAGGCCACCCCACCGAGGCCCGCGCCCACGAGGGCGCAGAGGCCGACCCCCAGCCAGAAGAGCCCCTGGGGGTGGGCCTTCAGCCGCAGGAGCCAGGGCCGGGCCGTGGGCGCCTCGGGGGGCGGGGCCTCGGGGTCATGATGGGCCTCCCGCGGGCGGGCGGGCTTGGCGTGGGGAGGTGGGCCGTGGGTCCGGGTCAAGGCAGCGCTCTTCAGAGCGCCTCATCGGCACAGAGGGGCCGAGGCCCAATCCCGGAGCGGGAATCAGAGGTCCACGACCTCCACGTGGGCGAGGGGCTCGCCGAGGAAGCGGCTCCCCACCTCCTGCAGGCGGGAACTCGCATCCGTGAGGAGGACCTTGAGCGAGCCCCGCGGGGAGGCGGTGCGGAACCCGAGGGAGCCCTTCAGGAGCCGCTCCACCGCCTGGGCGGTGACCTCTCCGCTGTCGATCCAGCGGGTGCCGGGGCGGGCGCGATCAAGGCTGGCCTTCAGCACCGGGTAGTGCGTGCAGCCCAGCACCACCGCCTTCACCTCGAAGGGGAGGGCGTTGAGGTAGCGGCGGCACACGCTCTCGGTGAGGGGATCATCGAGCCAGCCCTCCTCGGCCAGGGCCACCAGGAGGGGGCAGGCGACGCTGTGCACCGCGGCGTCGGGCTTGTGGCGGCGGATGGCCTGCTCATAGGCCCCGCTCTGCACTGTGGCCAGGGTGCCGATCACCCCCACGGGGCCCACCTCCTTGGAGGCGGCCTCGGCCCCGGGCGCGATCACACCCACCACCGGGCAGGGACTGGCGGCCTGCAGGGCGGGCAGGCCATGGGCGGAGGCGGTGTTGCAGGCGATGACCAGCAGCTTGGGGTCGAAGGCCTGGAGGGCCTCGCCCGCCTGCAGGGTGTAGCGCTCGATGGTGTGGTGGCTCTTGGTGCCGTAGGGGACGCGGGCCGTGTCGCCGAGGTAGACGATCTCCTCCTGGGGAAGCCGCTGGCGCAGGGCATGGACCACCGTGAGACCGCCGATGCCCGAATCGAAGACGCCGATGGGGCGGTCGTTGCGGCTCACGTGCGCACCGCGAGGAGGGCGATCCAGTCCCCCTCCCGGAGCACCTGCTCGGGGCGGAAGCCCGCGGCGGCCAGGCTGAGGAGGGCTTCGTCCTCCTGGTCGGCGAGGATGCCGCTGGCCACCAGGAAGGCGCCAGGGCCCGTGAGCTCGGCCATGCGCGGCAGCAGCTCCTGGATGGTGATGAGGAGGATGTTGGCGAGGAGGCCCGCGTAGGGGCCCTGCACCTCGGGGCTCTCCAGGGTGCCGACGAAGCCCTGGAAGGGATCCGCCCCCCCGAGCACCGCGGCGTTCATCTCCTTGAGCTCCTCCCGGGCGGGTCCGCAGTCCGGTTCGATGTCGAAGGCCTGGATGGCGCCGGGGCAGCCCAGCAGGTGGGCGGTGAGCGCGAGGATGCCGGTGCCGGCACCGATGTCCAGGAGCGGGCCCTTGAGGCGCCCCGCGTCCTTGAGGTGTTCCAGCAGGGTCATGCAGAGGCGGGTGGTCTCGTGGCCTCCCGTGCCGAAGGCGAGGCCGGGATTCACCACCACGGGCGTCCGACCTTCGGGGGCGGGGCCCTCCTCCCACACGGGCTTCACCCAGAATCCGGCGCCCACGGGGAAGCTGCCGAAGCCCTCCCGGCTCTTGGCGAGCCAGTCCTCATCGGCGAAGGCTTCGGTGGCCTCCAGGGCGACCCCTGGGAGGGCGGCGAGCCCGGCGGGGTCCGGCAGGGCCTGGTCGGGGGGGAAGTAGGCCCAGAAGGCCCTGGGGGGGTCCGCCTCCCGGTAGTAGGCGGTGGCCCCCTGGTCATCCAGCCACGCGCAGAGGGCCTCCTCGGAGGAATCGGGTACGCTCAGCTTCCAACGGGTGTGCGGGGTTCCGGCCATGCCTTCAGGCTATCGGCTCCGGGGCCCCGGCTCCAGCCGGGCTAAACGACCCCGCGGCCGGGGGGGTATCCCGGGGCATCCAGGACAAGGAGCTTGCGCATGGCATCGATGAAGGCGGCCTTCATCTCGGGACAGGGCACCGTGAGGGCGGGGTGGAAGGTGCTGGGCTTCCTG
>CAZVKM010000078.1:0-13549 GCA_964627685.1 uncultured Solibacteraceae bacterium
GCCATGGGCATGAAGGGGAACTGGCCGATGGCCACGTCATAGCCCTTCTCCTTGGCGGCCTTCTCGGTGAGGCCCACGGAGCCCACCTCGGGGTCGCAGTAGGTGCAGCCGGGGACCTTGCCGTAGTCGATGGGGTGGGGGTGCACGGTGGCGTTGCCCAGGCTCTTCGCGGCGTGCTCGGCGGCCACCACCCCCTCATCGGAGGCCACGTGGGCCAGCCAGGGGGTGCGCACGATGTCGCCGATGGCGTAGAGGCCGGGCTCGGCGGTCTGCATGAAGCCGTCGATGCCCACGTAGCCGCGGTCCACCACGGCCTTGGTGGCCTCCAGGCCCAGGTTGGCGGTCACGGGGCCGCGGCCCACGGCGATGAGGACGTGGCTGGCCTCGATCTGGCCGGCCTTCTCGCCCTCCAGGTGGCACACCACCTTGTCGGGGAAGCGGTCCAGCTTGGCGATCTTGGTCTTCACGCGGATGTCCATCTTGTAGGACTTGGCGAGGATCTTGGCGAGCTCCTCACCGATGGCCTGGTCCTCGATGGGGAGGATCTGGTCGGCCAGCTCCACGAGGGTCACCTTGGAGCCCAGGCGGGCGAAGGTGGAGGCGAACTCCACGCCGATGGCGCCGGCGCCCAGGATCACCAGGTGCTCGGGCAGGGTGGCCATGTCGAGGATGTGGTCGCTGTTGAGCACGCGCAGGCCATCGGTCTCCAGGCCCGGCAGCTCCCGGGGCACGGAACCCGTGGCGAGGATGATCTTCTTGGCGGTGTGCACCTCGGTGCCGGCCTCGCCGGCCACTTCCACGCGGCCGCCGCCCAGCAGCTTGCCGAAGCCCTTGAGCACCTGCACCTTGTTCTTCTTCATGAGGAACTCGATGCCCTTGCCGTTCTTCAGCACGATGCGGTTCTTGCGCTTGACGATGGCTTCCAGGTTGGCGCGCAGGCCCTTGGGGTCCACCCCATCGATGCCGTAATCGGAGGCATCCTGCATCTGCTCGATGCGGTGGGCGGTCTCCAACCAGGTCTTGGCGGGGATGCAACCGCGGCGGAGGCAGGTGCCGCCCAGGCCTGCGGGGTCCTTCTCCACGATGGCGGCGGAGAGCCCGAGCTGGCCCGCGCGCACGGCGGCGATGTACCCACCGGGGCCGGAGCCGATCACGATCACATCAAACTGGGCCATGGGTCCTCCAAAGCGCGAACGGGCCAGTATCCCACGGGCTTGGGGGCTATCGAAGCCCCATCCACCGACCAGGGCAGACCACCCTGCCTCCGGAAAACGGAAACGGCCCCGCCTGGGGGCCGTTTCCGGGTGGAAGAAAGGCTAGGCGACGGCCTGTACGGCCTGGCGGGTGGCCTTCCACTCGGCCCACGCGGCGGCCAGTTCGGCCTTCTGGCGGGCCATGGACTCCTTCCACTCCGCCTTGGCCATGCGGAAGGCCTCGGCCTTGGCCCGGCCCATGACCTTCAGCTCCCGGCGCTTGCGACCCCAGGCCTCCCGACGTTCGTGCATGGCGGCGAGGGCCAGGTCCATGCGGGCCCGGGCCGCGGCGATGCGCGCTTCGAGGGACTCCGTGCCTGCGGCCTTCCGGGCCGCCAGCTTGGCCTGCAGGCGCTGGGCCTCCACGGCGAGCTCGGCCCGGCGGATCACCGCGGCGGGCACCCGGCGGAAGTCGTAAACGAGGCCCGTGGGGCGGAGGGCCGCGAGGATCCACTTGGTGCTGTCGTACTGCCACCACTTGGCGCCATTCCGGTAGTCCCACTGCCACATGTGGTGGAAGTTGTGGAAGCCCTCGCCGTAGGTCAGGAAGCCCAGGAACCAGTTGTCGCGGGCGCTGTTCTCCTCGGTGTAGGGGCGGGTGCCGAACACGTGGGCTGCGGAGTTGATGAGGAAGGTGGTGTGGTGCGTGAGGACGATGCGCACCAGCAGGCCCACCACGAGGTGGCCGATGAAGTTGCCGGTGAAGAGCCCGATCACGAGGGGGATGCAGGCGGCGGCGGCCCCCACGAGGAAGATGTGCTCGTGCTGGAAGCGCACGAGGGGATCCTTCTTCAGGTCCTCGACGCCCTGGAGGGGGATGTCGGGCCCCTTCATCACCCAGCCCCAGTGGGCCCAACCGAAGCCCTTCCCGATGGCGTAGGGGTCCTTCTCCAGGTCGTCCACGTGGCGGTGGTGGATGCGGTGGTCGCTGCTCCACTTCAGGGCGGAGTTCTCGAAGGAGGCGGCCCCGAAGAAGAGCATGAGGGCCCGCCAGGGGGCCGCCGCGCGATAAGCACGATGGGAGAACAGCCGGTGGTACCCGGCCGAGATGGCCGTGCCGATGGTGAACACCATGGCCAGGGAAACGATCCACTCCGACCAGCGGAACCCGTTGAACCACAGATGCAGGGGCAGGGCCACCGCCGCCACGAGGAGGCTTCCCCACAGGAAGAGGGTGTTCAGCCAGTTGCGGCGTTCCTGGGCCATGGGATCTCCCCGGGGAGCGTCCCCGATGCCATCCCTATCGTACCGAGGGTAGGGGGCCTAAAGCTGTGCCCGCTTTTTCCAAGCCACACCCCGGGGCCCGGAAAAACCAAGGGGGCCTCGCGGCCCCCTTGGCATCGGACGTGTGCGTCGCGGTCTAGAACTTCAGACCGAAGGAGATCTTCACCGTACGGGCCGCACCGAAGTTGTTCGCACCGGTGGCCTGCCCGAAGGAGGAGCCCTTCACCCAGGCGTCGGTGTAACTGCCCGTGGAACCCACGGAGTTGTAGGTGGTGTCGTAGCTGATCTTCTGCTGGTGGTTCAGCACGTTGCCGATGTCGAACTTCACGAAGCCGGAGATGGCGTTGTTCTGGATCTTCACGAGCTCGAAGTCCTGCTGGAAGCTGAAGTCCAGGTAGGAGACGCCATCGAAGGCGTGGGTGCCGCGCTCGCCCAGGTACTGGGTGGCGCTGCTGCCGAACTGGGAACTCAGGCCGGCGTTGATGGCCGCGCGACGGATGTTGCGGGAATCGGACCAGTGGGCGCCGGAGTCGAAGCGGTACAGGAAGCCCCAGCTCTGCTTGCCCAGGAAGCTGGTGGTGGAGTACGTGGCGGTCCAGCGCATGCGGAGGGGCACGTGGCCGGGCAGGTAGCCGTCCGGGTTCACCAGGGCGGGGTTGTACATGCTCACGCCGTTCTGGACGGTGAAGTAGCTCAGGCCCTGACCACGGCCGGGGCTCGCGGCGCCCTCACCGACGAAGTTGCCGCGGAGCTTGCTCCAGTTGATGTAGCCGCCGAGGTTCCAGGCGCCCTTGACCGTGTTCACTTCCAGCTCGAGGCCATCGTACTTGCGGCTGGCCGCGGAGTTGTTGAAGTAGGTCTTCAGGTAGTAGGTGTTGCCGAAGGCATCATCCACCGTGCCATCGTTGCCGGCGCGGTAGTCGATGAGGTTGCCCCACTTCTTGGTGACGAAGGTCAGCTTGGCGTAGCCGGAGCCGAACAGGGTCTCCCGGAAGGTGTGGGCGATGCTGGCCTGCAGCTCATCCACGGTCTGGGGCTTGAGGTTCTTGGGGATCACGATGTTCAGGGCCGCATCGGAGTAGTCCACCGGGATGCTGAAGTCGTAGTTGGACACATCCTGGATCTGGGCGTAGGTCATCCGCGCCGGCGCCGTGGGGAGGGGCGCGAAGGCGTAGTAGCGGCTGTTGTTCACATAGGTCTTGTTCTGGAGCACGGTCTCGAGCATGCGGCCGTTGTAGCGGGCGAAGCTGAGGCCGCCCACCCAGGCCGTGTCCCCGAAGAAGTCGTACTTCATGCCGAGGCGGGGGCTGAAGCTGCTGGCCGAGGAGATCTTCCCGTTGAACTGGCCCTTGGCATCGTAGCTGTCCATGCGGACGCCGAGCTGGAGCACCAGGTTGCTGTCCACGGCCCACTTGTCGTTGAGGTAGAAGCCGGTGGTCGTGGCGGTGCACTTGTCGGGGATGTACTCACCGAAGTAGGCGTCATAGACCACGGCGGTGCCGGCGACCGGATCGTAATCCGCGGTGTCCACCCACCACTGGTTGAGGCGCTTGCCGGCGACGGCGGAGCCCGCGGGGCCGACGATGTTGGTGGGGCCCTGATCACCGCTGGCCTTGGTGGAGCCTTCGTACCAGTCCAGGCCGAGATCGATCTGGTGGTTGCCGGCGGCGTTCAGGAAGTAGGTGAACTTGACGTTGAAGGTCTTGTTGTCGCGCTGGTCGGGCTGGGGGTCCGCGGGGTTGAAGAGGTTGTTCCGGTAGGAGAGCCCATCCTCGTTGTAGAGGATCCAGTCGGTGGTGTTGGCGCCGGGGGTGGGGATGGAGCCGAAGGTGAACTTCTTCTCGCCATAGCGGACGCTGCTGGTGAGGCTCGGGGTCCAGACGGACCGCAGGGCGACGTTCCAGAAGGTGCTCTCCTTGGTGAGGTTGGTGAGGGTCACCAGGTCGCCCGCGCCGTAGTCCTGGACCGCGGTGTTCTTGTAGCCGTGCCAGGCGCCCGTGAGGGTGTGGTTGTCGTTCACGGCGTAGGTGAGCTTGAACTCACGGCGGTAGTCGTCGGTCTTGCCCTGGTAGGTCTTGGCCGCGGGGTTGTAGTAGGTGGAGGTGGTGGAGTTGAAGAAGGTGCTGGGTCCGAGCGCCTTCACTTCATTCGGATGATCGTCGAAGTAGGCGAAGTGGAACCAGAGCTTGCTCTTGAGGATGGGGCCGTCCACCTGGAAGCTGCGCTGGTTGCCCACGTTGTTGCCGTAGCTGGCCCGATCATCCTTGGGCTTGAGGGCGTTCCAGGCGGGGTTGCTGAGGTCCCAGCGGATGGAGGCGGTGAACTCATCGCCACCGCTCTTGGAGACGGAGTTCACCACGCCGCCTTCCACGTCGCCGTACTCGGCGGGGAGGGCGCCGGTGAGGACCTGGGTCTCGGCGATGGAGTCGAAGATGATGCCGACGCGCTGTCCCTGGTAGAGGTTGTCGTTGACGTTCTGGCCGTCCACGAGGAAGAGGTTGCCGCTGCCCATGGACCCGCGGATGGACACACCGCCGCGGGACTCGCTGGCGTTCTCCACCACACCGGGGGAGAGGTACACGATGTTGAGGAGGTTGGCGCGACCCACGGGCAGGGAGTCGATCTGCTCCTTGGTGTAGTTCTGGGCGGACTTGTTCTCCGTCTTGTCCACCTGGACGGGCGCGGACACGACTTCCACCACGGCTCCAGCGGTGCCGGCGAGGGTGATCTTGGGGCTGAAGGTCTGCTCCAGACCCACGCGCTGGTTCAGCGTGCGGGACTCGAGCCCTTCCTTGCTCACGACGATCTTGTACTCGCCGGGAGGCAGGAGGCGGGCGGCGAAGCGGCCGCTGCTGTCGGTGACAAAGTCACGGGCGCCCTGGAGGGCGGGGCTCGTCATGCGCACACGGGCGCCGGCGATGGGGGCACCGCTCTTGTCCACCACCTCACCGGTGATGCTGGCGGTCTGGGTGCCCTGGGCGAGCACGGGCACGCCGAGGGCGAGAAGGGGAAGGAGCCGACCGAAGCCGGCGATGGAACGGGCCATGAAGCCTCCAGAAAGGGCGACGCCCCGGCCGGGTTGGGCTGGGTCCGTCACGAAGTAGCAAAGGGCTGAAGCGACCCCAAGCCTGCACCCGATCCCGATCGGCTGTCAATTGAAGAGGCTGTCGCAAAAATGTTCTTTATTCGCCCATTCGCCGAGGCCACCAGCTCTGCTCGTGGAAGAAGGCGAAGGTCAGGGTGGCGCTGGCCACCATGAGCGCCCAGACCGCCCCGTCCGCCGGCCGCTCCGCGGCCAGGGGGATGGCGCTGCGGACCAGCAGGGCCATGCCGGAGAGTCCCGCCAGCCACCCCCCGGGCCGCCGCCGGGCCAGGAGGGCCAGGACCGCCAAGGCTCCGGCCCAGGTCCAAGCCCGGAGGAAGGCCCCCTCCCAGGCCGCCACGCTGCGGGTGGGATCGTCCGGGGAGAAGGCCCACCAGGCCACCCCCCGCTCCAGGAGCAGGAGGGCGGCGAGGGTCCAGCGCCAGTCGCCCTGGATTCCCCCCTCCACGGTGAGGGGGGCGGTCGCGGGGGGCTCCTCCGGCACCGCCGCCCCGCAGGCGGGGCAGAACCGGGCCTCGGAGGGGAGTTCCTGGGGACAGGCGGTGCAGCGCATCCCCCACGGTACCCGGGCTCCAGAACCCATGGGACACTGGGGCCTTTCCAACGGTGGGCGATGTCGGCGAGCAAGGGACCCTGGTACCGGTCGAGTACCTTCTGGATCTTCATGGGCCTCGCCTTGGGCGTGGTGCTGGGGGGCCTCTTCCCCCAGAACACCGACCCCGCCTTCAAGGGGTTCCAGGCCTACGACCTCTTCCGGTTCTTCTCGAAGGCCTTCATCAGCCTTATCAAGGGGCTCATCGTGCCCCTGCTCTTTTCCACCATCGTGGTGGGCATCGCCCAGACGGGCGACATCAAGGCCGTAGGCCGCATGGGGGGCAAGGCCCTCCTCTACTTCGAGGTGGTGACCACCCTGGCCCTCTTCATCGGCCTGGGCATCGCCAACTGGCTGCAGCCCGGCGCCCACCTCCCCATCGACCTGGGGGCCCACACGGCGGTGGCCGCAGCCAAGCCGCTCACGGGCTGGGAGATCGCCCTCCACATGTTCCCCAGCAACCTGGTGGAGCACGCCGCCAAGGGCGACATCCTCCCCGTGGTCATCTTCGCCACCCTCTTCGGCATCGCCCTCACCAAGGTGGGGGATCGCGGCAAGCCGGTGCTCGCCTTCTTCGATGGCGTGGCCCAGACCATGTTCAAGTACACGGACTTCGTGATGGCCCTCACCCCCCTGGGCGTCTTCGGGGCCATGGCCTATAACGTGAGCCACATGGCCGCCGGCCACAACGTGAACGGCGTGTGGGTGCAGGGCTGGCCCGCCGTGGGGCACCTGCTCAAGCAGTACAGCCTCCTGGTGGGCAGCCTCTACTTCGCCCTGGCGGCCCTCTTCGCGCTCGTGTTCGTGCCCGTGATGCTGGTCTTCGGCATCCGCATCTTCGCCTTCCTCAAGGCCATCAAGGACCCCGCCCTCACGGCCTTCTCCACGGCCAGCTCGGAGGCGGCCCTGCCCAAGCTTCTCGAGGAGACCGTGCGCTTCGGCGTGCCCCGTCGGGTGGCGGGCTTCGTGATCCCCACGGGCTACAGCTTCAACCTCGACGGCTCCACCCTCTACCTGGTGCTGGCGAGCCTCACCATCGCCCAGGCGGCCCACGCGGCGAACCCCACCCTCTACCCCGCCATGGGCTTCGGCACCCAGCTGGCCATGGTCTTCACCTTCATGCTCACCAGCAAGGGCGTGGCGGGTGTGCCCCGGGCCACCCTGGTCATCATCAGCGCCACCATCGCCAGCTTCCACCTGCCGGGCGAGGCCGGCATCGCCATGCTGCTGGCGGTGGACGAGATCATGGACATGGCCCGCACCATGATCAACGTCATCGGCAACGGCCTGGCCTCCGTGGTCATCGCCAAGTGGGAGGGCGTCTTCGGCACCGAGACCGAGCCCCTGCCGGACCTGGGGAACGGGGGGGAGGCTTGAGCCCCCTCATCGTCTTCGACTTCGACGGGACCCTGGTGGACAGCCGCCCCCTCATCGAGGCGGGCATGCGCCACGCCCTGGATGCCCTGGGCCTCCCCCACCACCACATGGAGGCCTGGCTGGACTGTGTGGGCTTGCCCGTGGAGGCGGGGATCCAGCGAACCTTCGGCCCCCTGGGGCTCTCGGTGGAGCAGGTGCTCCCGGCCTACCGCAGCTTCGGCCACCTGGAGCATGAGCACCTCATCCGCCCCTTCGAGGGCATGGACGACCTGCTTCAGGAGCTCCGGGATCGGGGCCGGGCCCTGGCCATCGCCACCTCCAAGCGGCGGGTCCCCCTCCACCGCCAGCTCGTGCAGTTCCGCTGGGAGGCCTTCTTCGATCCCATCGTCACCCCCGACGAGGTGACCCAGGGGAAGCCCCACCCGGAGAGCCTGGAGCTGATCCAGCGACTCACGGGCCGGGCCCCGGGAGAGCTCCTCATGGTGGGCGACACCAGCTTCGACCTGGAAATGGCCCAGCGGGCCGGGGTGCCCTCCGTGGGGGTCGGCCACGGCCACCATGCGGCCGAGGTCCTGGCCGCCTACGCCCCCCGGGCCTTCGCCCCGGACACCGCCGCCCTGCGGGACATCCTGCTCGCCCTGGCGGGGTGACCCCCATCATCCCGGGGTCCTCGGATCCTGGTTCCGGAGACCCCATGGCCGAGCTGACGCACCTGGATCCCGAAGGCCGCCCCCGCATGGTGGATGTGGGCGACAAGGCCGCCACCCCCCGCCGGGCCGTGGCCCAGGGCTACCTGGAGCTGGATGAACCCGCCGCGGAAGCGCTGAGCCGGGGGGGTGGGGCCAAGGGGGATCCCTGGTCCGTGGCCCGCATCGGGGCCGTGAACGGGGCCAAGCGCACCGCCGACCTCATCCCCCTCTGCCACCCCCTCGCCCTGGATGCCATCACGGTGGCCCACCACTGGGACCCCGCCACCCGCCGGGCCTGGCTGAGGGTGGAGGTGCGGGTGACCGGGAAGACCGGGGTGGAGATGGAGGCCCTGGCCGGCGTCACCGGGGGCCTCCTGACGCTTTACGACATGCTCAAGGCCGTGAGCCACCGCATGGCCCTGGGGCCGGTACGACTCCTGCTCAAGGAGGGGGGGCGACGGGGCACCGTCACCTGGCCCTGGGACGAGGCGCCCTGGGTCGACTGATTGAAAGGCATTTTCATTCGCAAGACGGGGGCCCCTCCGGTAGGATGGATGTGAACCCTTTGTCAGGTTCAACCGCGTTAGCAGGAACCTCCCCCGTTCTTTCCACACCCGGGTTTCAACCCCCAGGAGTCCTAGCGAAGCAGGATCTTCCTCCCTTGATTGGAGGCCGTGTGCGTCTCACCCTCATCGCCCTTGCCCTGGCCGGCCTGTCCCTCCAGGCGGCGCCTGCCAAGAAGAAGCCCAAGCGGCCCGTGCCCTCCGTCGAGACCCACGTGGTCCGGAAGGGGGAGACCGCCGCCGCCATCGCCCGCAAGGCCGGCGTGAGCCTCACCCAGTTGGCCTCCCTGAACCCCGATCTGGACCTCAACCGCCTGGCCCTGGGCGCCAAGGTCCGCATCCGCTCGGCCAAGGGCTCCGCCAAGGACCTTTCCGCCAGCACCCCCGTGGACACGCGCGAGTCCGTCGTGCTCGCCAAGGGCCAGACCCTCCACAGCCTCGCCAAGGCCCATGGGCTGACGGTGCAGGACCTGGTGGACGCCAATCCCGGCCTCCGGCCCGCCCGGGTGAAGGCGGGCACCCGCCTCCGCCTGCCCGCCCCCGCCCCGGCTGGCGAGCCGGTGCCCCAGGTGGCCCTGGCCCCCATGGTCGCCCTTCCCGCCACCCCCGCTGCCCGCAGCCAGAGCCTCGCGCACCTGGAGCGGCTCCTCCCCTTCCAGCCCCGGACCCCGGAGCCCGCCCCCTCGGGTCCTGGCCCGAACCGACCCGTGCCCGAGGCCGCCTTCCGGCCTCTGGAGCTGAATCGGGTGGTGGCCCCCGTCCTGGAGGCGGATGAGCACAGCTACGCCTTCTCCCCTGCGGACCCCGATCACCTGGACCTGCTCTGGCCCGTGGAGACGCGCACCGTCAGCTCCGCCTGGGGGCCCCGGATGCGCTCCAAGACCGTGAAGGTGAAGGGCAACCGGAAGAAGCGCGTGCGCTACAAGGGCCGTCACCGGGGCGTCGACCTAAACGCCCCCCTCGGGACCGACGTCTACGCCGCCCTGGACGGGGAGGTCGTCACGGCGGGCAAGCATCGGCAATACGGCAATTACGTGGTCGTCGACCATGGGAACGGCGTCATCACCCTCTACGCCCACCACCGCCTGAACCTGGTCTCCTCCGGGGACGTGGTCCGTCGGGGCCAGAAGATCGCGGAAGTGGGCCGGACCGGGAACGCCACGGGCCCGCACCTGCACTTCGAGCTCCGGGTCCACGGGCTCCACGAGAACCCCCTGCCCTTCCTCAACGACGAGGAGGAGATCCCCGAGGAGCTCCAGGCCGCCAACGATCGCCTCGGAGCCCGCTGAACCTCCCTCCCCTTGGGCGCATCCCACCCTCCAGGGGATGCCGTGGGCTTCTCGTTCCGAAGCCTGCGGCATCCCCGTGTTAGCCTTGAAGATTCGGCATTTCCTGAGGTCCGCATGCAGCTTCGCCCCTCCTTCCGTCGCCTTGGCCTGGCCCTCGGCGCGTTCCTACTCACGGCGGCCGTGGGGTGCGGTGGCAAGAAGAGCACCCCCAGTGGGGGCACCGCCACGTTCACCGTGTCGGGCAAGGTCACCTACGACCGGATCCCCCTCCTGCACAACGCGGCCGGAGTCCCCACGGGCCTTGAGACGGACCCCACCAAGTACGAGCTCAACAAGCCGGCGCGAGGCATCCGGGTCGTCCTCTACAAGAAGGTCGACGTCGTGGATCAGGCCGGGGCGACCCAGACCTTCTTCCAGCAAGCGGATGCCCTGGGCACGGGGACGGATGGCGCCTATTCCTTCTCGGTGTCCGGAGACGCGGAGTGGATGGTCGAGGTGCAGGGCGCGGTGCTCATCGGGACCAGCCCCTCCCAGACCTTCAACCTCGTGGCGGACCCCGCGGGCCTGGCCAGCACCGTGCCCACCCTCAACCGCCTCAAGTACTGCCTGAGGAAGGCCCCCAACGGCTCGGTCCCCCCCACCACCCCCGGGGCCAACCTGGTGGCCACCTCCGCCGTCACGGCCAACATCACCAACCTGGACTTCCACATCCAGGAGAACGATCCCTGGTTCCTGGCCGACACCTCCGTGGATCGCAGCGGCAGCAACGGCGTCACCACCTTCCTCCGCTCCTACAGCCCCGGCGTGGGCACGGCGGGCGGCTATGCGCATGCGGGCACCCTGGAGACCCTTCCGACGGGCAGCCGCATCCCCGCCATCCTGGATGCCCTCTACGAGATGGGCACCTATGGGGCCACCACGGCCCTCAACATCTCCCCCGACGGCCCCGGGAGCATCGTGGATCTCCATTACCGCCGCGGACACTCGGAGCCCGGTGGGACTTACATGGCCTGGGACCGCACCCAGTACCCCGAAGCCCAGGTCTGGGATCCCGTCTCCGGCACCTACAAGCCCACTGGCGTGAACGTGGGCTTCGACCCCCAGGCGGGCGTCTACCGCTACTTCGGCACCATCCGCGGCGATGGGGCCGTGAACGACGATGCCTGGGATCAGGCCCAGATCATGCTGCTCGGGGCCCGCAGCTGGTTCTTCAATCAGGTGACCGCGTTCTCCTGGTACCGGCAACCCACCTTCCAGGCCCCGCACCGCCTCCTGCCCCTCGGCCTCGGCGTGCAGAACCTGGACCCCCAGCTCGCCATGATGGAGGGCTTCCCGGAGGCCGCCGTCGCGCTCCTCCTGAAGAACCCCTACCTGGCCGACACCACGGCCACCGTGACGACCTACAAGGACATCCGGGACCTCACGGCGGTTCCCGCCGCTTCCCGGAAGGTCTCGAACGCCGCCTTCCTGACCCCCCTGGTCTGGGAGATCGGCTTGAAGGCCAGCGGGCTCCCCACCCCGGGCGTCGCGGCGGACTGGGCCAACCTCAAGCCGGCCACCCTCTTCTACTTCTTCACGCTCTACGTGCCCTCCGATGGCGTGGACACCCCGAACCTCTACTACCAGTTCAAGACGCTCCAGACGGCCAGCAGCAGCACCACCTTCCCGGATGTCAGCGCCATCTTCACCGACACGGCCCTCCAGACCCTCCTGGGCACCACCCTCGGCGTGCCTCCCGGCAACATCCCCTGGCCCCGTCCCACCACCGGCACCGACAGCACCTTCGTCAGCAACTGGGGCGACACCCCAAACTCCAGCACCACGGCCCTCGCCCCCTTCACCCTGAGCATGGCGGGAGCCTCCCTGGTCAATGGGACCTACCCGAACCTCTCCTCCGGGGAGGTCCGCTGGGCCCAGTTCACGATCACCCAGAACAAGATCTACGACCTCTCCGTGGCCCTCACCTCCGGGGGAAGCCCCGTCTCCCTCGTCAATGGGCAGGTGGAGGTCACCTTCCTCGGGCTCTCCACCCCCGATGGGCAGTCCACGGACACCTGGACCCTGAACAGCTCCACGACCGCCCCCCTCCGGTTCACGCCCAAGGCCGCCAACGGCGTGAGCACGACCTACCGGGTGCGCCTCCGGATGCTGAGCCCCGTCGCCCTGCAGCCCGACACCACCGTGACCCTGTCCCTCGTTCCCGCCTCCTGAGGGGAATCCATGCTCGAAGCCGCCCTCCAGTCCCTCCAGGCCCGCGCCCCCTTCACGCCTGACCTGGCCATCGTCCTCGGCTCCGGCCTGGGGGAGCTGGCCCGGAGGCCCGAGGCCCAGGCGGGGGTCGCCATTCCCTTCTCCGCCCTCGGATTCCCCCCCCAGAGCGTGGAGGGGCACAGCGGCCAGCTGATCTTCTGCGAGCTTGAAGGGCGCCGCGTGGTGCTGCAGGCGGGCCGGTTCCATTTCTACGAGGGGCACCCCCTGCCCGTGGTCACCCTGCCCATGCGGCTCTATGGCCGACTCGGCGTGAAGGCCGTCCTGCTTACCAACGCCGCGGGGGCGCTGAACGCCGCCCACCAGGTGGGGGACCTCATGGTGATCCGCGACCACATCAACTTCACGGGCCAGAATCCCCTCATCGGACCCAACCTCGGCGCCGGCCCCCGGTTCCCCGACATGAGCACGGCCTATGATCCGGGGCTCCGGGCCCAGCTCCACACCGCGGCGAAGGCGCTCGGGCAGACCCTCCAGGAAGGCGTGTACCTCGGCGTCACCGGGCCCAGCTACGAGACCCCCGCCGAGATCCGGGCCTTCCGCATGTGGGGCGCGGATGCCGTGGGGATGAGCACCGTGCCGGAGGCGATCGTCGCGCGCCATGAGGGGATGAAGGTGGCCGGGATCAGCTGCCTCTGCAACATGGCCGCGGGCATCCTCGACCAGCCCCTGACCCACCAGGAGGTCCTGGAAGCGGGCCAGGCCTCGGCCGGTCGCTTCGAAGCCCTCGTCCGTCGCTTCGCGGGCCAGCTCTCCCTCTGAATCGACCCACCGTGGTCGCAGGGCGCGTGGGGAGGATCAGGCCTCGGCCCACCTGAGACCCGACGGCCTTGGCCGCCGGGTCTCGGGTGGATGCGCCCCTCAGGCCTGCCCGGCCTGGTGCTCCTCGATGAGCTTGGCCACCACCTCCGGTTCCGCGAGGGTCGAGATGTCCCCCATCCCGTCGTACTCGGAGGCCGCGATCTTCCGGAGGATCCGACGCATGATCTTGCCGCTCCGGGTCTTCGGGAGGCCGGGGGCGATGTGGATGACATCCGGAGCGGCGAAGGCGCCGATGGCCTGCCGCACCTGCTCCTTGAGAGCCCCGATGAGCTGCCCCCGATCCTCCGAGGCGTACCCGTGGTTGAGCAGCACGTAGCAGTAGATGCCCTGGCCCTTGATGGCGTGGGGATAGCCCACCACCGCGGCCTC
>CAZVKM010000079.1:0-13531 GCA_964627685.1 uncultured Solibacteraceae bacterium
CGGACCACCTCGCGGCCTCGGACGACTTCCTCAGCGGCTCCGCGATCTTCGGTGGGGTCTCCCGCCGGCTGGCGACCCCCAGCTTCCAGGGCGGTGAGCTCACCTCCATCTTCGGAGGGTTCGAGGCCGATCTCTCCAAGGCCCGCATGGAGGGCAGCGCCCGCCTGGATGTGTTCATCCTCTTCGGCGGCGCCGAGCTGAGGGTGCCCGAGGGCTGGGACGTGAGCGTGAAGGCCACGGCGGCCCTGGGGGGCATTGAGGACAAGACCTACCACCCGATGCCGGTGGAGGGCGCCCCGGTCCGTCCCCGCCTCGTGATCACCGGCCTGGTGCTCTTCGGCGGCCTGGAGATCAAGCCGGCGTGAAGCACCCGATCCTGGCCCGGCGCACCACGCTCGTGGCCTACCTCCTAGCCTGGGTCCCCTTCGGGGGACTCCTGGCCGTGCTGGGCCGGAGCCAGGGCTGGAGCTGGACGGAGGCCCTGGTGATCGCGGTGCCCCAGACCCTCACCGGGGCCTTCCTGGTGCTGTCGGCCTGGTACCTCTGCCGGGCCCTGCCGCTGGAGCGGACCCAGCCCTCGGCCCGCTGGGTGGCCTGGTCGGCGGATGCCATCCTGGTCGGCCTGGTCTGGGCGGCGGGCGCCTCCCTCCTGGCCCGGGTCACCCAGGGCTTCCCATTGCTTTCTGGGCTGCCGGGAAAGGTCAGCCGGGCCTTCCCCATGCTCTGGTCCCTGGGCGTGCTCTTCCATGCCGCCGGCATCGCCTTCCACTACCTCCTGCTCGCCCTGGAGCGGAGCCGGGAGGCCGAGCGGGCCTCCCAGGCCCTGCAGTCCCTGGCCAAGGAGGCGGAGCTGCGGGCCCTGCGCGCCCAGATCAACCCCCACTTCCTGTTCAACAGCCTCAACAGCATCAGCGCCCTCACGACCCTGGACCCCTCCAGGGCCCGCACGATGTGCGTGCAGCTCTCGGATTTCCTGCGCCTCACCCTGGGACTGGGTGAGCGCGCCAGCGTGACCCTCGCGGAGGAACTGGGGCTCCTCCGCACCTACCTCGACATCGAGCAGGTGCGGTTCGGGCGTCGCCTCGAGGTGCTCTGGGAGGTGGACGAATCCCTCCTGACCCTGGAGTGCCCTCCCCTGCTCCTGCAGCCCCTCGTGGAGAACGCCATCAAGCATGGGGTCGCCCAGGTCGCGGAGGGAGGGGTGCTCCGCATCGTCGCCGGACGCGAAGCCGCAGGGATCCGATTGGACGTTGAGAATCCCCGGGATCCCGATCAACCCGCTCCCCCGGGTCTGGGGCTCGGGCTGAAGGCGGTGCGCGAGCGCCTGGTCGGCCGCTTCGGCACCCGGGCCACCCTCGAGGTGGAAGCCACCCCCTTCCGGCACCGCGTCTCCCTCTTCCTGCCCCTGGAGGTTCCATGAGCCAGCCCTGGCGAGTCCTGATCGTGGATGACGAGGAACTGGGCCGCGCCATCGTGCGGGAGCACCTGACCCCGTTGGAGGACCTCCAGGTGGTGGGTGAGGCCGGCAATGGATTCGAGGCGTTGAAGCTTGCTTCGGAACTGAAGCCGGATCTGATCTTCCTGGACATCCAGATACCCAAGCTCGACGGCTTCGAGGTGCTGGAGCTCCTGGAGGGGGAGCCGGCCATCGTGTTCGTCACGGCCTTCGACCAGCACGCCCTGAGGGCCTTTGACGCCCATGCGGTGGACTACCTCCTGAAGCCCTTCGGTCGGGATCGCTTCGAGGCCGCCGTGGCCAAGGCCAAGGCCCAGCTGGCCGGCCGGAAGAGTCCGGTGGCCCAGGCTCCGCAGCTCCTCGCCGCCGCCCACCCGAAGCTGGAGCGCATCGTGGTGAAAGATGGCGCCAAGGTGACCGTGATCCCGCTGGACCGGCTGGACTTCATCCAGGCCCAGGATGACTACGTGATGCTCCGCTTCGAGGGACGCGACATCCTCAAGCAGCAGACCCTCTCCAGCTTGGAGCAGCAGCTTCCATCCGATCGGTTCATCCGCATCCACCGCAGTTACATCTTGAATCTCGAACGGCTTTCCAAGGTTGAACCCGATGGGAAGGACAGCCGGGAAGCGCTCCTCCGGGATGGCACACGCCTTCCCATCAGCAAGAGCGGGTACACCCGGCTTCGGGAGCTCTGGGAAGGTTGACCGGCCTACCGGAGGCCCCTGACATCGCCCGCGGAGAGCCGCTGGATCCCTTCGGCACTGGTCAGCTTCAGGCGCCCATCGGGCTCCCAGCCCAGGCAGACCCCCTGGCCGCCCTCCCAACGGAAGGCCTGCCCCGCTTCGGGCCAGCGGAAGGCCGGATCGGGCACACCCGCGAGTCCCTCCCACCGGGAGAGGATCGCCCGGGCGAGCACCGGAGCTTCAGGGGGATGGAGCCCCACGTCGCGGAGGCTCGCCGCGGGATGGGCCCGCTCGGGAAGCTGGGGGGCGGCGCTCAGGTTCACCCCGAGCCCGAGGATGAGCCGGGAGCCCACCCGCTCCCCGAGGATGCCCCCCAGCTTCAGGAGCCCCTCCCCTGAGCGGATCACCAGGTCATTGGGCCACTTGAGGCCCACTGGATGCTGTGGCGTGGAAAGGAGGTTGGCGACCGCGGCCATGGCCTGCTGGAGGACGAGCCCCGGAGCCAGGTCCGGGGGCGGCGGGAGGCTGACCGACATCCAGAGCCCGGTTCCGGGCGCACTCTCCCAGCGGTTCCCCTGCCGCCCCCGTCCCTCCGTCTGCCCGTCCGCGAGGACCGCGGCGGGGTGGAGCTCCGGGTGGCGGCGCAGGAAGGCCTGTGTGGAGTCCACCTCGGCCAGGTGGATCAGGGGGAGGGCCGACAAGGTCAGCTCTGGTTCTTGAGCCAGAGGATCCGGAGGCCCTCCAGGGTCAGGTCGGAGGCGATGTGCTGGATGTGCTTGCTGTGCTGGGCGATGACCCGGGCGAGCCCGCCGGTGGCCACCACGGCGGCCGAGGGGTACTCGACCCGGAGGCGCTCCAGGATGCCATCCACCTGGCCCACATACCCATAGAAGAGCCCGGCTTGCATGGCTTGGACGGTGTTGCGACCCACGAGCCGGTCGGGCTCGGCGATCTCGATGCGCGGCAGGCGTGAGGCCCTCTGGAAGAGCGCCTCCGCGCTGATCTTGAGCCCGGGGGTGATGAGCCCGCCGAGGTACTCCTTCCGCTCGTTCACCACATCGAAGGTGGTGGCGGTGCCGAAGTCGACGGCGATCAGGGGGGCCCCGTAGGCTTCCAGACCCGCCACGGCGTTCACCAGGCGGTCGGCCCCCAGCTCCGCGGGGTTGTCGATGGCGATGCGCAGACCGGTCTTGATCCCGGGCTCGATCCAGAAGGGGTCCACGTTGAAGTAGGCCTTGGCCCAGCCCTCCAGCACTGGGTGCAGGGGTGGGACCACCGAGGAGATGGCGATGCGGCCCACATCATGGGCCTCGATGCCCCGATGGCGCAGCAGGGCCAGCGTGGAGAGTCCATACTCGTCCACCGTCCGCTCACGGCTGGTGGCCAGCCGCCAGGAGCAGAGCAGCGGCGACTTGGGCCCCTTGGAGAGGTCGAAGATCCCCAGGACGATGTTGGTGTTGCCGACGTCCACGGCCAAGAGCAGGCTCACGCGCGCCTCCGAGCCTTCCAGCTTCCCCCAGGGGGCGGTCCCTGACAACCCGCTGGAAGCACTTGCGGGCGTTCAACCTGCTCCGGGGACGGGCCGATCAGGAGGGCATGCTGGACGCCGCGGCCGACCTTGATGTGACCCACCTGAGGGGACGCATCGCAGGACTGATCCGGGCCAGCGTCCTGGCGACCCTCACGGAGGCCCAGCAGGCCCAGCTGCGGGGCCTGCTGCCGGAGTCCCTGCAGGCCTTCCTCGCCACGGCCCCCGATCCCGAGGGCTGGATCCCCACGGCGGACCTCTCCGTGTTCCTCGCGGCTGTCCAGGCCCTCACCCCCCTGCGGACGGAGCGATCCCGCGCCCGCCTCCAGGCGGACCTGCTGCTCCAGGGGAGCCCTCTCCTCCAGGGGGCGGGTCCGGCCCAGGTCGTCGCCTCCCTTCCCCAGGTCTATGCCGACGTCCACCGCGGAGGTCGGGTGGTCCTGGAGGGCGTTTCCGAAGTCGGGGCCGAAGTGCTGGTGCTGGCCCGGTACCCCTACCCCTCCTGGTACTCGGAGGTGCTCCCGGCCTGGCTTCAGCAGGCCCTGACCCGGGCCGGGGCCCAGAAGGCCACCGTCCGCCACAGACCCCCGGGTCCCGGGGAGGCCCTGTGGCGTCATCGGTACACCCTGAGGTGGAAGGCCTGATCAGGGGAGGAGGAAGTGCCCTTCCAGGACCCGGAAGGCGCTTCCCACCAAGTGGACTCTATCGCCGATCCACCGGCAGGCGAGGTGACCGCCCCGCGGTGAGGCCTGGTAGGCCCGGATCTCGGAGCGCCCGAGGCGGCTGGCCCAGTAGGGGACGATGGTGCAGTGGGCGCTCCCCGTCACGGGGTCCTCGGGCACCCCATCCCCGGGGAAGAAGCAACGGGAGACGCAGTCCACGGTGGTCCCCGGGGCCGAGATGAGCTTGCCCATCCCCGGGAGGGAGCGCAGGGCCTCGAAGTCGGGACGGTGGTCCCGGACCTGGGATTCCTCCTCCAGGATGATGAGCAGGTCCCGGCTCAGGCGCACCTCCACCGGTTGGAACCCCAGCCGCTCGGCCACGACCTCCTGCAGCTCGGGTGCGGGCCTCCCGGGGCGGGCGGGGAAGTCCAACCGGAAGCCGCGGCCTTCCCGGCAGACCCCCAGCGGGCCGCTGCGGCTCTGGAAGGTCAGCTCGGTGGCCGCAGGTTCAAGTTCCGTCAGGATCACGCTGGCCGCCGCCAAGGTCGCGTGCCCGCAGAGGTCCACCTCCGTCACGGTGGTGAACCACCGGATGTGCCATCCCCCGGGTTCCCGGACCACGAAGGCGGTCTCGGAGAGGTTGTTCTCCTCGGCGATGGCCTGCATCTGGTCTTCCGGGAGCCAAGCCTCCAAGGGCATCACCGCCGCCGGGTTCCCGGTGAAGGGGCCTTCCGCGAAGGCATCGACCTGGAAGATGGGAAGGCGCATGGGAACTCCTGCCTCCATCCTCACCGAAGGGCCTCGAGGATCAATCCTCCTCGCACCTGGCCCCCCCTCAGCGGCTGGCTTCCTCCAGGGCCCCCTGGGCTTCCTCCCAGGCGCTCATGGCATAGGCCAGCTCCTCCTCCAGGGCCTTCTGATCGTTCAGCTTGGCGTTGAAGGCCTGCCAATCCGAAGGATCCATGGCCGCGAGGGCCTTCTGGACCTCGGACATGCGTCCCTCCAGGTCCGCCACCTTGGCCTCGGCCTCGGCGACATGCCGCTCAAGCCGCTTCACCGCCTTCTGCTTGTCCTTGTCGATGGCCTTCGGCTTCTCGGCCGCGGGGACGGAGGTGGGCTGGGGCGCTTCCGGGCGCTTCGCCTCGGCCTTCGGAGCCTTCTTCGGGTCCTTCACGCCGTCCCCGGCCTCATCCTCCTGGCCGAGGTCGAGGTCCACCCAGGCCTGGTTGTCCTCGTACCCGCCTTCCTTCCACTCCGCCCGGCCTTCATGGATCCGGAGGAGGCTGTCCGCCACCCGGCCCAGGAGGTACCGGTCGTGGGTCACCAGCAGCACGGCGCCCGGGAAGGCCAGGATCGCATCCTCCACGGCCTCCATGCTCGGGATGTCCATGTGGTTGGTGGGCTCGTCCAGCAGGAGCAGGTTCACGCCCTCGCGGATGAGGGTGGCGAGCGAGAGGCGGGCCCTCTCGCCGCCTGAGAGGGCCGTGACGGGTTTGTCCACGTCATCGCCCCGGAACTGGAACTTCGCCAGGAAGCCGAGCACGTCCTGCTTCACCGCCAGGGGGTTCACCCCGTGGATCTGCTGGAAGACGGTGTTCCGCTTGTCCACGTTGCGGTGATGCTGGTCGAAGTAGCCCACCTTCACCTGGGAGCCCAGGCGGGCCCGGCCCGTGATGAAGGGGATCTCCTCCATCACCGCCTTCAGCAGGGTCGACTTGCCGGTCCCGTTGAGGCCCACGATGCCCATCTTCTGGCCACGCTTCACCTGGAGCTGCTCCAGGGGACCCCAGAGGGCCTTCCCGTCCCAGCCCACGCTCACCTCCTCGAGGACCAGGGCCACGTCCCCGCTGCGCTGGGTCTCCGGGAAGGAGAACTTCACCTTGCGGCGATCGCTGAGGGGCCTCTCCAGGCGCTTGAGCTTGGCCAGGTGCGTGCGTCGGCCCCGGGCCTGCTTCGTGTCCTGACCCGCGATGTTGCGGCGGATGTAGTCCTCCTGCTTCTTGATGTAGTCCTGCTGCCGCTCGTAGTGGCGCTGTGCGAGCTCCAGCTCCTGTTCCTTCTTCTCCATGAACTCCGTGTAGTTGCCGTCGTACACGCGGCTGCGGCCGAGCTCGACCTCGAGGATCTGTTCGGCGATGCGGTCGAGGAAGTAGCGGTCATGGCTGATGACCACGACGGTGGCGTTCGTCTCCAGGAGGAAGTCCTCCAGCCAGCGGAGGGAGGGCAGGTCCAGGTGGTTCGTGGGCTCGTCCAGGAGCAGCAGGTCCTCCCCCTGGAGGATGGCCTTGGCGAGCATGACGCGGCTCTTCTGGCCGCCGGAGAGGCTCGCCACGTCGCCCTCGAACTGCGCCTGGGAGAAGCCCAGGGCCTGGAGGATGCTTTCGGCCCGTGCGCGGATGGAGAACCCATCCAGCCGCTCGAAGGCCTCGGTGACCTTCTGGTAGCGCTCCATCACCGCCTCGAGATCGGCGCCGGCCTCCGCCATGCGGTGCTCCAGATCCCGCATCTCGTGCTGGAGCTTCTCGACGTCGCCGAAGGCGGCCAGGGTCTCCTCCAGCACGGAGCCTCCGGTCTCGGGCACCAGGTCCTGCGCATAGTGGCCGAAGCGCACGCCGCGCTCCTTCGTCGGCCGCACCACCGTCCCCTGGTCCGGCTCCAGCTGGCCCAGGAGCAGCTTGAAGATGGTGCTCTTCCCCGCGCCATTGCGACCGATGAGCCCCCAGACCTCCCCTTCGTTCAGGGCCCAGGTGACGTCCTTCAGGACTTCGTGGTGGCCGAAGCGCAGGGAGACGTGATTGAGGGATGCGAGCATCGATTCAGCCTACCGGACAAGAACAAGGGCCGCCTTGCGGCGGCCCTGTTTTGGTGGAGCTTACCGGGATCGAACCGGTGACCTCTTGCATGCCATGCAAGCGCTCTCCCAGCTGAGCTAAAGCCCCGGGGGAGTTATTAGAATGCCATCTTCCCACGCCGCGCGCAAGCGGGAATTTCAACGGGGATGCAGCCGCAGCTTCACACCTGCCTGGACCTTGTTGGATTTCAAGGCGTTCCAACGGCGCAGGTCCTCCACCGAGAGGTCGTAGGTCCGGGCGATGCCGAAGAGCGTCTCGCCCTTCCGGACCAGGTGGGTGTCCGGACGGGCAGGTGTCTCCGCGGGCGCCGCGGGGGTGCCCGGGGCCGGTGCCAGGGCCGGCTCCGTGGGCGGGAGCGTCGGCAGGGTCTGCAGCGGACGGTCCTCCAGCCCCGGCTTGGCTTCCAGGTCTTTCACATCCAGCCGCATGGCCGGGGGCGGGGGCACCTGGATCCGGCGGCCGGGCTTGAACTGCTTGGGGGAGAGCTCGTTGGCCTCCAGCAGGTCCGCCTCGCCCACCTTGAAGCGGCGCGCCACCTTGGCGGGAGTGTCCCCCTTCCGGATCACGTAAGCCTGGAAGTCCAGCCGTTGGCCGCCCTTCAGGCCCGCGAGCGCGCGGTTCACCTGCATGGCCCGCCCGGGGGGGACCCGCAGGGCATAGGTTCCCGGAGGGGTGGATCCCCGGAGGAGCTCCGGGTTCAGGTCCTTGAGGGTCCCCACGTCCGTGCCCGAGAGGCGGGCGATGACCGTGAGGCTGGTGGGCTTCAGGATCTCGACGCTTTCATAGGCGTAGGGCGGCAGCTGGGGGACCACCAGGCCGTATTTCTCAGGGTTCCGGCCCACCAGCACCGCCGCGCACATCTCGGGAATGTAGTTCTTCGTCTGGTTGCGCAGCCAGCGGCTCCGGTGCAGGTCCCAGAAATTGCGGCTCTCCACGTTCAGGATGGCCCGCTCCGTGGTGAGGGGACCGGCGTTGTAGCCCACGAGGGCGAGGTACCAGTCCCCGCTCAGGTCGTAGAGCCGCTTGAGGTAGCGGGCGGCGGCGCGGGTGGCCTTCACCGGGTCGCGACGCTCCTCGACCCAGGCGCTGCCCTTCAGTCCGAAGATGCGCCCGGTGCTCCGCATGAACTGCCACATCCCCACGGCCTTCGCGTAGCTGCGCGCCTCGTTCTTGTACCCGCTCTCGATGACGGCGAGGTAGGCCAGGTCCTTCGGGACCCCCTCCTCCTCGAAAACCTGGCGCACCATGGGGAGGTAGCGGCTCGCCCTTGAAAGAGCCCCCTCCATGAAGCCCTTCTTGGAGGTGCTGAAGAGGTTCACCCAGGTGAGGACCTTGTCGTTGAGGTCGATGGGGAAGTCGTACTGGATGCCCTGCTCCGCGGCCTGCACGCGGGCCATCTCGGACTTCAGCTCGGCCCCGCTCAGCCCGATCACCTCCTCCTCGGCCTTGAGGCCCATCTCGGAGCTCTCATCCCCGAGCTGGCTCGCCGCGGCCTTCATCCGCTGGAGCAGGGTCTGGACATCCAGGGAGCGGATCTGTTCCTCGGGCCACTCGGCCATGAGCCCTTCGGCCTCGTCGAGCCGGGCGGCTGCGGCTTCCTCGTCTTCGGACTCGAGGGCCTTCTCAGCGGCCTCCACGAGCTCACGGAGGCGACGCACGCCGGCTTCCTGCGGTGTGGCCGGGGAGGCTCCCACGGTCCTGAGGGATGCAGGAGCGGCGGGAGGCGCCTGGGAAACCAGGGCCATCCCGCCGCAGATCAGGGCAGCGGCGATCGGAAGCCGCATGCTCAGTGGGCCTCGGCGCTCACCAGCTTCTGGTAGGCGGCGGCATCCATGAGATCGGAGGCGAGGTCCCCGGTGAGCTTGATCTTCACCATCCAGCCCTTGCCATAGGGATCTTCATTCACGTGCTCGGGGTGGGCTTCCAGGTCCCCGTTGACCTCCAGGATCTCGCAGCCCGTGGGCATGTAGAGCTCGCTGACGGTCTTCACGGATTCCACGGTGCCGAACTCGTCGCCATGTCCGTAGGACTCGCCCACCTCGGGCATGTCCACGAACACCACGTCGCCGAGCGCATCCTGGGCGTAGTGGGTGATGCCCACCACGGCGGTGCCGTCGGCGGCGATCTTCAGCCATTCGTGGTCCTTGGTGTACTTCAGGTCGGCGGGGTACATGGGGCCTCCAGCAGGGGGATGTGGATCAGTCTAGGGAACTAGGCGCGCTTGTAGAAGGGCGTGGGGATGATCTCGGCCTCGGCGGCCCGCCCCCGGATGTCGATCTGGATGCGGGTCCCCACTTCGGCCAGCGCCGTGGGCACGTAGGCCAGGCCGATGTTGGCCCCCACAGTGGGGCTGGGAGCGGCGGATGTGACGAAGCCCACCTTTTCCCCATCCTTCAGCACCTCCATGCCATCCCGGGCGATGTCCCGCTTCTCGAAGGTCTTGAACCCCACGAGCTTCCGGGTGAGGCCGGCGACCTTGGCGGCCTCCAGCGCGGCCTTGCCCAGGAAGTCGCCCTTGGCCAGCTTCACGATCCACCCGAGGCCCGCCTCGAGGGCGTGGATCTCATCGGTGATCTCATGGCCGTAGAGGGCCATCTTGCACTCCATGCGCAGGGTGTTGCGGCAGCCCAGCCCGGCGGGCATGAGGCCCTGCCCCTGCCCGGCTCCGAGCACCGCGTTCCAGAGGCGCTCCGTGTCCCCGGCGGCGCAGTAGAGCTCGAAGCCGTCCTCGCCCGTGTAGCCGGTTCGGCTGATGAGGCAGGGGATCCCGGCGACCTGGCCGTGGGTGAAGTAGTAGTACTTGATGGCCTTGAGGTCGGTGGCGGTGAGGGGCTGGAGGATGGCCTCCGCGACGGGTCCCTGGAGGGCGATCTGCCCGGTCGCATCGCTTTCATTGGTCACGGTGACCTCGAAGCCCTTGGCCTTCTCCGTCACCCAGGCGAAGTCCTTGTCGATGTTCCCGGCATTGACGACGAGGAGGCACTCCGTGTCCGACTCCCGGTAGATGAGCAGGTCGTCCACGAAGGTGCCCCGCTCCGTCAGGAAGCCCGTGTAGTGGATCTGGCCCTGCTCGAGCTTGAGCACCGCGTTGGGGGTCAGCCAGTCGAGGAAGCGGAGGGTGTCGGGTCCCTTCACACGGAACTCGCCCATGTGGCTCACATCGAAGAGGCCGGCCCGGGTCCGGACCGCTTCGTGTTCCGCGATGATGCCCGCGGGGTACTGCACGGGCATGTCCCATCCCCCGAAGTCCACCATCTTGGCGTTCAGCGCGCGATGCGCGGCGTTGAGGGGCGTCTTCTTGAGCTCGGCCGTGGCGGACATGTCGACTCCGGGTAGAACCTCCAGTCTAGCCCGGAACCGAGGCCTCGTCGCCGGGCCGTCCCCGTCCGGAGGCCTCTGTGAATCCCGTCACGCCCGCAGCCAGGGCCAGAGCCCCTCCAGGCTCCAGGCCAGGGACCACAGTCCGTCCGGGTCCTCGGAGGCCGTGATCCCCACCTTCAGGGGCAGCACCTCCACCCCCGCTTCAGCGGCCCGCTCCAGCTCCTCCGCGTAAGCCGGGTCGATGCTCCGGGCGGCCGCGAATCCGGTGATGTCGGTCCGATGGACGAAGAAGGCGATGACGGCCCGGTGCCCGGCCGCCACCATGCCCCGAAGCTCCCGCAGGTGTTTGGTGCCCCGCTCCGTGACGGCATCCGGGAAGGTCGCCGAGGCCCCCTCCAGCAGGGTGGTGTTCTTCACTTCGATGTAGACGTCGCGCCCTTCGGCATCCCGGGCGAAGACGTCGATCCGGCTCCGTTCGGCGCCATACCGGACCTCGGTGCGGACCTCCCGGAGTCCGGGCAGGCCCGGGATCACGTCCCGCCTGGCCGCCTCCGCCACCACGCGGTTGGGCAGCCCCGTCTCCACCCCGACCCATCCGCCCGGGCGCTGGCAGGCGAGCCAGGTCCACCGGAGCTTGCGGGCGGGGTTGGCGGCGGGCTCCAGGAGCACCCGGTCCCCCGGCTCCCAGCAGGTCTTCATGGAGCCGGTGTTGGTGGTGTGGGCCGTGACGACCTCCCCATCCGGGAAGGCCACGTCCGCGAGGAACCGCTGATAGCGCCGGAGGATCCGGCCCTCCCGGAGTCCCGTGCGGAGGATCAGCGGGGCGGCCACGGCCATCCCGCCAGGATGTGCGCCACGGCTTCCTGGAGGGAAGGGGCCACGTGCTCGGCGGCACCTGGTTCATGCGTGGCCCCATGGCCGGTGCGGACCAGGATGGCCCTGCAGCCCGCATTGTGGCCCGCCTGCACGTCGATGTCCTTGTCCCCGACCATCCAGGACCTGGTCAGATCCAGGTCGAGCTCCTCCGCGGCGCGGAGCAGCATGCCGGGGTTCGGCTTCCGGTCGGGGTGATCAGGATCCGCATAGGCCCCCTGCCCCTTCTCGTGATGCGGGGAGGCATAGGTCCCCGCCAGCTTCCCGCCCGCGTCGTGAAGCAGGGCCTCCATGCGGTCCATCACCGCATGGAAATCCTCCCAGCCGTAATAGCCGCGGCCGATGCCGCTCTGGTTGGTGACGACCACCACGGGGATCCCCGCGGCGGTGAGCCGGGCCACGGCCTCCGCGGCCCCGGGGATCAGGGCGAGCTCTTCGGGCTTGTGGAGGTAGTCCACCTCCTCGTTGAGGGTGCCGTCCCGATCGAGGAAGACCGCGGGTCTCAAGGGGTCCAGTCCGCCACGAAGACGTTGAACTGGCGGGGACCGTTCATGACCCGCCCACTGACCCACAGGAGCTTCCGCCCATCCGGGCTGAAGCAGGGGAAGGAGTTGAAGGTCCCCGAGAAGGTGATGCGCTCCAGGCCGGTGCCATCCAGGTTGACGCGGAACAGATCGAAGGCGCGGCCCCGGCCCTCCTGGTCGTGGTGGTTGCTGGCGAAGACCAGGCCCTTCCCGTCCGGCGTGAAGATCGGGGCGAAGGCGGCGCCCGGGAGTTTGGTCACCTGGTGCTTGTTCCGGCCATCGGCGTCCATCACCCAGATGTCCATCTGCATGGGCTCGACCAGGTGCTGCTTCAGCAGATCCCGGTACTTGGCCGTGGCGGCCTCCCCCACCGGGTAGTTGGTGCGCCAGGCGATCCGCTTCCCATCCGGGCTGAACACCGCGCCGCCATCGTAGCCCACGCCCTCCGTGAGGCGCTGCAGGACGGAGCCGTCGGTGCGCATCTTCCACAGGTCGATGTCCCCGCTGCGCTCGCTCGTGAAGACGATCCACTTCCCATCCGGGCTGGCGGTGGCCTCGGCGTCGTAGCCCGGGGACGGGGCCAGGGGCTTCAGGTCCGAGCCGTCCAGCTTGCAGGTGTAGAGGTCATACCCGGGGAACACCGGCCATCGGTAGGTCCCCGGGGTGAAGGGGGGCGCCTCGGGGCACTCCGGCCCGGCCCCATGGGTGGACCCGAACACGAGCCGCCCCTGGGGCAGGAACCATCCACAGGTGACACGCCCCTTCCCGGGCGAGACCCGACGCTGGTGCCCCCCATCGGGATCCATCAGGTAGAGCTGGTCGCAGGGATGCCCATCGCGGGTGCTCTGGAAGACGATCTGCTTACCGTCGGGGCTCCAGTAGGCCTCGGCATTGGAGCCCACGGTCGTGAGCTGCTTCACGTTGGCCAGGTGCGTCTCACGGGCATCCAGCAACGGCGGAGGGGTCTGGGCCACCAGGGCCAAGCCGAGGGTCAGGGAACCGAGGAGTGGCTTCATGGCTCCAGTGTGCCATGGCAGACTGGAGGTTCTGCGAGGAACGCCATGATCGACAAGCGGGTTGCCAGCGCCGAGGAGGCGGTGAAGGACATCTTCGACGGGGCCCACCTGGCCGTCGGCGGGTTTGGTCTCTGCGGCATCCCGGAGAACCTCATCGCGGCCCTGGTCGCGAAGCGCGTCGCCAACCTCACCTGCTATTCCAACAACGCCGGGGTGGATGACTTCGGCCTCGGGCTCCTGCTGAACCAGCGTCAGATCCGGAAGATGGTCAGCTCCTACGTGGGGGAGAACGCCGAGTTCGAGCGCCAGTACCTCAGCGGGGAGCTGGAGGTGGAGCTGGTGCCCCAGGGCACCCTCGCGGAGCGGATGCGGGCGGGCGGCGCCGGCATTCCCGCCTTCTACACCCCCACCGGGGCCGGGACGAAGGTGGCGGAAGGCAAGGACGTGCGGACCTTCCAGGGGAAGGAATGCATCCTCGAGATGGGCATCCGGGCCGACTTCGCCCTGGTCAAGGCCTGGAAGGCCGACCGCCTGGGGAACCTGGTCTTCCGCAAGACCGCCCGCAACTTCAATCCCATGGCCGCGACGGCAGGCCGGATCTGCATTGCTGAGG
>CAZVKM010000080.1:0-13519 GCA_964627685.1 uncultured Solibacteraceae bacterium
TCGTGCACCGGGCCGACACCTTCGGCCTGAGCCAGCTCTACCAGCTGCGGGGCCGCGTGGGTCGCAGCGATGTGCCCGCCTACGCATACCTGCTCATCCCGGGCCGCGGCGAGATCAGCGAGGACGCCCGCAAGCGCCTCCAGGCCCTGGAGGACTTCTCGGAGCTGGGCTCGGGCTTCCGCATCGCCGCCCTCGACCTGGAGCTGCGCGGCGCCGGCAACCTGCTGGGCGGCGAGCAGAGCGGCCACATCCACGACATCGGCTTCGAGCTCTACCTCAAGCTGCTGGAGGAGACCCTGCAGGAGCTCAAGGGCGAGGCCAGCGGCACCTTCGACGTGAAGCTCGACCTCGGCCAGGCCCAGCTGGGTCGCCGCTGGATGGATCAGGCCAGTGAGCGCCTCGTGGCCTACAAGCGCGTGAGCCGCCTCAAGGACCTCCGCGACCTCGACCTCTACCAGCTCGACCTGGAGGATCGCTTCGGTCAGATCCCCGAGGATGACGACGAGACCCGCCGCTTCTTCGAGCTGGTGAAGGTCCGCATCCTCGCCCAGCAGCTGGCCGTGAGCGAAGTGACCCTCACGAACGGCAAGCTCCGCCTCAAGCTCAGCCCCCAGACCCCCGTGGACCCCGCCAAGCTCATGGTCTGGGTCAGCCAGCAGAAGGGCGCCACCCTCACCCCCGATGGCGCCGTGCTCCTGCCCCCCGTGGGCACCCAGGATGGCCCCATCCTCCAGGCCCAGCAGGTGCTGGCGGGGTGGAAGGGGCTCGTGGGGTAGGGGCCGGCCTACCCCTCTGAGGACTTCCGGGCCTCGGCCACCTCCCGGCCGAGGCGGGCGGTGTAGCCTGGGTAGCACTCGGGGCAGAGGCCATGGCTGAAGTTGGCCTGGGAGTGGTCGTGGATGTACTGCTCAAGCACCTCCCAGGTGCCTTCATCATTCTTGATCTTCTTGCAGAGCATGCAGATGGGGAGCAGGCCCTGGAGGGTGCGGATCTGCGCGGCCTGGGCCTCCGCCAGGGCCCTCTGGGCTTCCACCCGATCCGTCACGTCGATGCAGCTGCCGATGTAGCCGGCGAAGGCGCCCTGCTCGGTGTGGAAGGGGGTGCCCCGGTCGAAGATCCACCGGTAGGCCCCATCCCGGCGTCGGAGGTGGTATTCCATCTCGAAGGTCTCCCGCCGGTGGAAATGCTCCAGATAGTGGGCCAGGCAGCGGTCCAGGTCCTCCGGGTGCACCCCCTCCGCCCACCCGTTCCCGAGCTCCTGAGCCTGGGAGCGGCCGGTGAAGTCCAGCCACCGTTGGTTGAAGTAGTCGCACCGCCCCTCCGTGTCGGCACGCCAGATGAGGATCGGGGCCTGCTCCACGAGGACGGCGTATTGCTCTGGGGACAGAGGCGGGGATGAGACGGACATGGGGGCTCCGGCTTGGGCATCGGCGCCCGGAGCGGGGAGATGAAGGCCTGACCTGGACCTTGGGACCTGCGTCACAGGCCACCGACCGGGGAAGGGGCGCCCGACCGGATCATCCAGGCCCGTCCTCGAAGCTGGCGCGGATCGCGTGGACCTGAGGCGAAGTCCCCCATGCAGACTTGTTGGATCCGCCCCGGGTGGCCGATGCTTCAGGAGGCCCGCCATGGAAGGTCAGATGGATTCAACCCGACCCCATACCCGCTTCTCCTTCCCGCTTCCGACGCCCGGCTACACGGGGCTCTTCTGCCTCCTGCTCGGACTTGTCTTCATCGGCATCGCCAAGGGTCTCCCGCTGGAACGAGCCGTCGATGCGGAATTGATCTGGAGCGACGTGCTGTTGGTGCTCTGTGGCGCGGCCGCGCTTTACCGGAGTCACTGCCCGAGGGAGCGGAAACGTGCCTGGGGGCTGTTCGCGGCCTCCTTTCTCCTCCCGTTCGCGAGCGGCCTCCTGGAAGCCCGCATCGGGTTTGGCTGGTCGGAGGCGCTGTTGGCCTTCGGACGCATCCTGCGGATCCTTGCGATCCTCGATTGGTTCCATGACTCGGGTGAACGCGGCCGACTTCTCAGCCGCCTGCTCGAAGGCGGCCTGTTCGGACTGGCCATGCTGGCCCTGTCCTGGGAAGCCCTGATGCACTTCGCCGATGGACCCTTTTCCGACCTCTGGTACAGGCTGGTGTTCAACCACGGCTTCCGGGCCGCCTCGCTCGCCATCGTCATGTTCCAGGCCCGGAGCAATGTGCATCGCCTGTGGGGCCCGCTCGGCTTGGTGGGTGCTGCCTTCCTCCTGAACCTGGTCGCCTCGGTGCTGGTCTCGCTGGCCCCATTGCAGGCCGAGTATGTACCGCCCCTGCATCAGCTTTTCATGGGACCGCTCTCGCAGCTCCTCTGTCTCGCCGCGGCCCTGGTCCCCTGGGCCCCTGGTGCGACGGACCCCGAGGACCGCACCGTGGTCCACCCCTGGTTCGATGCACTGGTCTACCTTCCCTTCGCGGTGGCCCTCGGCTGGATGATCCTGGAGGCGTGGTTCCGGGGCCGGGTCTCTCCGGCGCCCCTCGTCCTGATGGGATTCCTCACGATCATCCTGCTCCTCCGCCAGCTGCTGGCGCTGCGAGACCAGGCAAGGTTCTCGAGTGTCCTGGGCGAGAAGCTCGAGGAGCGCACCCGGAACCTGGAGGAGCTCCAGGACCTCCTCCTGCGGAATCAGAAGATGAACCTGATGGCGATGATCGGGGCGGGGCTGGCCCACGACTTCAACAATCTGCTGATGCTGCTGATCGTCCAGGTTGAATTGGGCGAGCGGGAGGGCGTCCTGGAGACCGCGCACCGGGCTGGGGAGATGGGGCGCCGGCTGATGCTGCTGGGGCGGGAGGAGCGCCAGGTCGAGATCTTCGACTTGGCGGAATTCGTGAGGAAGCGGGAGAAACTGCTCCGTCGCCTCGCCTCCGCGGGTGTGGACCTGGATCTGGGGCAGCTTGAAGAGGACTGCCTGTTGGAGGCGGATCCCCTGGAGGTCGAGCAGATCCTGGTCAACCTGATCACCAACGCGCGAGATGCCATGACCGGGCAAGGGCGGATCCAGGTGGGTACGTCTCAGGCTGGGAATGTGGTCCGGATCACGGTCGCGGACAACGGGCCCGGCATGGATGAGGAGACCCGGGCGCAGGTCTTCAAGCCCTTCTTCACGACCAAGGCCGCAGGCCGTGGCACCGGCCTGGGCTTGGCCTCGGTCCGGGCGATCGTTGAGAACCTGAAGGGGACCATCGAGATCGAGAGCGCCCCAGGGCGGGGTGCCGTATTCACGTTGACGTTTCCGGATGCGGTGGCGGTGGCGAGCGGGAGTTAGCCACCGTATCTGGGCGAACATCTTGATGGACCAGACCACCCAAGGGCTTCCAGAGGGTGGGATTTCATCTGGATCCACAGATGGGATTTAGGGATTCAAAGTGCCAACGGCGGTCCCCCCGGGCTGCTGGGATCGTGGGGGAGACTGCCCCGGGGGCTCCGCAGGTAGACGAAGGGGGTGGCGTGGAGGAAGTTGCTCACCCTCGAAGTGTAGACATCCGCGTAGCGCTCGATCTGGCGGGCCAGGTGGCTCTTGTCGTTGCCGGCGCGGGTGAGGAGGCCCCACTTGGGATTGAGGAGCTCCGTGGCCCCCTGGGCGAGGGGGCCGATCTCCGCGTCGAGGGAGATGAGGCGCGCCTTGAGGGACTGGACCTGGGCTTCGAGGTCCTCGCCCCCTTCGGTGGGGGTGGGACCGTACCCGACCTTCCGGCGCTGGAGGTGGAGGCGGGCGACGGAGACCTGGGCCTCCAGAGCCTCCTTGAGCGCCATGAGGTCCGCGAGGCGGTCCTCCGTCTCCCGGAAGGCCTCCAGGGCCTCCACCTCGGCCTCCAGCTCCCGCAGGACGAGGGCCGTGCGCCAGCGGAGACGGCGCTTGCTCATGTGCACATCGCCGAACATGTGGTCGCCCACGTAGAGCACCTGGTCGCCGCTCACGCCGAGGTCCCGCTCCACCTGCACCGCGCTGCCACCCAGGTAGGTGCCTCCAGGGCGCAGCTTGCCCTGCAGGGGCTTGAGCAGGCCCGCGTCGTCCACCACCTCGAAGAAGGGACCGCGCTCCGTGAAGAAGGCCGGCTTGCGTGCGCTCACCACCACGATGTCGAAGAGGTCCCGCCAGGTCATGCCCGTGGGGAGGAAGCGGTCGTAGGCGTAGGTCATGAGCGGGTGGGTGTAGGCCCACTCGGAGTTGGTGATGAGGAGCAGGCGCTTGCCCGCGGCCCGCTGATCCAGCAGGGCCAGGGGGGCTTCAGGATCCAGGATCACGTACCGCTCCGGATCCGCGAGGATCTCGGCTTTGAGCTTGCCCTCGATGTGCTGGGCCTCGATGCGCCGCCGCACCTGCTCGTAGACCTCGGCCGGCGTGCGCACCCCGGGAAGCTGGCCCGCCTCGTAGCGGTCCATGAGCTGGGCGAAGAGGCAGCCCTCGGAGAGGGAGAACACCGTGTTGAGGAAGATCCAGCGCGGATCCGAGAGGTCCACCTGCACCTGGGCGTAGTGGTCCCGCTGCTCGGCGAAGCTGAGGGGGCGCGTGCCGAAGGTGGCCTTCTTCACCACCCCGAAGCGGTTGGCTTTCACCAGGTGACCCGTCTCCAGGTCCAGCACGAGGCCCCGGGCCACCATGTGGGGATCGAAGGCAAGGTCCCCCACGGGCCATCCGGCTTCCAGGAAGGAGGCCCGGGCCAGCTCGTAGACCCGCGCCTCGAAGGCCTCCACGTGGTAGTCCACCAGCGTGTAGTCCATGTCGTAGCCGACCGCCTTGAGGGACCGGACGTTCCGGGTGCGGTTGCAGAAGACGCGTCGGCTGCGGGGCGGGGGGGCGGAGGGGTCGCTCATGGATGGGGCTGAGGATGACACGGCCCCACGTCAGTCCGCCAGGATGGCCCCCGCCTCCACCAGCAGGGCCCGCAGCACGCTCCGGTGGCACCTCGCCTCGTCTTCGCAGTAGCAGCCCACGCTGAGGTCCGTCGTCTTCGACAGGGCCGCCAGCAGGGCCAGGGTGTGCTGGGCCTCGGGGCGGGCCAGCTCGGTCTTGAAGGCGCGGGCGAAGGCCTTCCACTCGGCCTCGGTCCCTACCGCCTGCCCCTGCTTCATGAGGGCCTCGCTGGGGGCCAGGATGGGCAGCCAGGTGTCGTAGTAGTCCAGGGTCGCGAACGCCGCCTTGGGGACGCCCCGGGGGGGGCGGCGCACGGTGCCGATCCGGAGGCCCTCCTTCGGGTGGCGGGGGGTGCCGAGGCGGACGATGCGGAGGGTCATGGAAACCTCTCGGGAAGGGGGCATCTTGACCTGAGGTCGAAGAGGTGGGGATGCTGGGCGGGGAACCCACACCATGACCTTCGCTGCGATCACAGGGTGGGGCAAGTGCATGCCCCCCGCCATCCTCAGCAACTCCGACCTGTCCACCTTCCTGGACACCACGGACGAGTGGATCACCACCCGCACGGGCATGCGGGAGCGCCGGGTCTCCCACGTGCCGGCCATCGACCTGGCCACCGTGGCCGCGGCCCGGGCCCTGGCCTGTGCGGGGCTTGATGCGGGTGAGGTGGACCTCATCATCTACGGGGGCTGCAGCAATGAGGAGCTGGTGCCGAACAGCGCCTCCGGGGTGCAGCGGGCCCTGGGCGCGACGAAGGCCGCGGCCATGGACCTCAACACCGCCTGCACGAGCTTCCTCTACGGACTCTCCATGGCCACGGCCATGATCCGCAGCGGCATGGCGCGGAACGCGGTGGTCATCGGCGTGGAGCTCATCAGCCGCTACATGGACTGGAGCAACCGGAACGTGGCCGTGCTCTTCGGGGATGGCGCCGCTGCGGTGGTGCTGCAGGCCTCGGAGCGGGAAGAGGGCCTCCTGGGTGGCGTGCTGGGCTGCGATGCCGAGGCCCGCCAGATCCTCCGGGTGCGTGGGATGGGCTGCGGCTATGCGGGCAAGGGCATCAGCTTCGGAGACACCCTCTGGGACTTCGATGGTCAGGAGATCTTCAAGCGGGCCGTGAAGGCCATGAGCGCCGCCTCGGAGCGGGTGCTGCGGGAGGCGGGCGTGAGTCCGGACCAGGTGGACCTCGTGGTGCCCCACCAGGCCAACCTCCGCATCATCGAGGCGGTGGCCAAGTACGCCGGCCTGCCCATGGAGAAGGTGGTCCTCACCGTGCAGAAGTACGGCAACATGAGCGCCGCCACGGTGCCTGTGGCCCTCGTGGAGGCCCTGGAGGAGGGCCGTGTGAAGCCCGGCGCCCACCTCCTCATGCCCGCCTTCGGCGGCGGCCTCACCTACTGCGCGCATCTGGTGAAGTGGGGGGACCGCGTGACCCCCCTCGGCACCACGGACCGGGAGCTTCCGCCCTGCACCCAGACCGCCCTGGAGATGGTGAACGTCATCCGTGCCGAACAGGATCCCCACGGCCGCTCGAAGGTGGGGCTCGAAGCCGGGGGCTTCGTGGAAGAGCGACTGGGCTAGGCGCCCAGGGCGGCGAGGGCCGCGCGCAGGGGTTCTGCCACCTCGGGCCGGGCCGCCAGCTCGGTGGCGGTGGCGTCCCGTCGCAGCTGGGGCAGGGCGGGGCTGGCCTCAGGCAGCAACCGGGTGTTCATCACCGTGAGGATCTCCGTGAGCTGGGCGTGGACGAAGGTGCTCCGGGGCGAGGCGTTGACCAGGCCCACCGGCTTGTCCACCAGCTCCCCGCTGCCCACCACCCAGTCCAGCGCGTTCTTGAAGGCTCCGGGCACCCCGTGCGCGTACTCGGGGCAGCAGATCAGCACCGCGTCCGCCTCCGCCAGGGCCGCCCGGAAGCGGGCCACGGCCGTGGGGACGCCGTCCCCATCCAGGTCGGGGTTGAAGGCGGGCAGCTCCGCCAAGATGTCCAGCAGGGCCACGCGCCCCGGGGCCAGGAGGGCCGCGGCCCGCAGGACCTCGGTGTTCAGGGAGCCGGCCCGCAGGCTGCCGGAGAGGGCGAGGATCTTGGCCATGGCCCAGGCTAGCAGCCGGGGGGGGCCCCTTCGCCGGCACCCAGACGCCGTTCGCCGATCTGCGTCGGTGGGGCTGGGGATCCGGCCCCACCCTGGGGTCCACCGAGGAGGTTCCATGCCACTCATCCGTCGCGCCGCCCCCTGGCTCCTCACCCTGTGCCTCGGGGCCCAGGCCCAGGAACCGGTCCTCCTCAGCCTCCAGGAGGCCGAGGCCAAGGAGGTCCAGGCCCGGGGCTTCACCCTGCCCCGGCCCATGAAGGTGCACGTCTACGCGCGGGGCACGGCGGCCGGCCGGATGGCCCAGGGACCCTTCACCGCCTACGGGTGGATCCTCAACGCGGCCACCCGGGAGGTGGTCTGGCAGATGGACGGCCGCACCAGCCGACCCCAGCGCTCCTTCGAGGTGGCCGACGCCTACCTGGATCTCCCCGCGGGGAGCTACGAGGTGTACTACACCAACCACGCCTATTCGGGCCACTCGCTCTTCTCCACCTGGACCGTGAACCTGGATCGGCGCCACCTCCCGGCGGAGGAAGGCCGCCGGCACCGGGGCTTCCTGGAGGGGCTCCGGAGCCACGAAGTGGACCGCTGGCGCCGGGAGGTGGGCTGGTACGGCCTGCAGCTCTCCCTGGCGGGGGGGCGGGCGGAGGAGGTGGGAACCTTCCAGGCTCCCCTGCATTGGCCGCTGGAGCGGATCAGCCTGACGGGACTCGGGGACGGGGACCGCCGCACCCGGGCCTTCCACCTCAGCCGGCCGGTCACCCTCCACCTCTATGCCCAGGGCGAGCGGAGCGGTGAGCGCCGCTTCGCGGACACCGCCTGGATCCAGGATGTGCGGACGGGGAAGGTGGTCTGGAGCCTGGACGGCGCCAAGGCGCAGTACGCCGGCGGCGCGACCAAGAACCGGCGGCAGGTGGAGACGATCACCTTGCCGGCGGGGGACTACGAGGCCGGCGTGGCCACGGATGAATCCCACTCCCCGGCGGACTGGAACGGCGCGCCGCCCTGCGACCCCCTCCTCTACGGATTGACGGTCTCCCTCACCCAGGCCGCCGATGCCACCGCCTTCAGTGAGCGGGACCACCCGCGCACCGCCCGGGTGCTGGCGGAGCTGGTGCGGGTGGGCCACGACCAGGACCTCCGTCGGGACTTCGAGCTGCGGACCGCCACGTCCGTTCGCATCCTTGCCCTCGGGGAGGGCGAGGGCGACGAGGAGATGGCCGACTTCGGCTGGCTCGAGGATGCCCAGGGGAAGACCCTGTGGGCCCTCCGCCTGGGGGAGTCCGTCCCCGCGGGAGGGGCCTCCAAGAACCGCCAGGCGGAGGCGGTGCTCACCCTGCCCAAGGGACGGTACACGCTCCGGTACCGCAGCGACGGCTCCCACGCCTACGGGGACTGGAACAGCGCGCCCCCGAAGGAGGCCGACCGCTACGGGATCACCGTGTTCGCCGCGGATGGGGCGGCCGGACCCGATCAGAAGGGGCGTCCATCCTCGTAATAGCCCCGCCGGGCCAGGGGGAGGAAGCAGACATCCACGGAGGGGACGCCGACCCGATGCAGGTGGTCCGTGAGCATGCGGGCCACCTGGTCCTGCACCTCGAGGCCGCGATCGAACCAGGCCACCTCCACGAAGGCCGGGCCCGCCACCAGGGACTCGTCGAGCACGTAGTGGTCCGTGGGGACGTGGAAGACCAGCTCCTCCCTGGGCCCCCCCAGGAGGGCCTGCAGGTCGTCCGCCAGGGGGAGGCTGGCGGCCTTCACCAGGGCCAGGGGGATGGCATGAAAGGCGAACCGGGGCATGGCCAAGGCTACCGCTTTTGAGCCGCGGGCGCCTCTTGTCGAATAGGGGGCATGGCCCTTCCCCTCACCCTGAGGCGTCTCTCCTTCCCCGTGCTGATCCTGGCGGGGGCGGGTGTGACCGCCCTCGGGGCGGTGGCCCTCCTGGCCCAGGCCGGTTCCTTCGGGGAGTTCCTCCCCTCGGGGATCTCCACGGTCAACCGGACCATGAACCAGACCATGGCCGTGGTCATGACGAGCATCGCCCTGGTGATCCCCCTCACGGCGAACCTCTACACGCCCCGGCTGGTGCGCCTTTACGTGACCCACCCCCTCATCGTGGGTGGGCTCTCGGGCTTCTTCCTCTGTCAGCTCTTCATCCTCGCCCTGCACTTCTTCCCCCCGCAGCACCCCTTCTCCCAGGCCGCGGCCCGGGGCGTGGTGGTGCTCTATGTCGGGATCATGCTGGGGGCGCTGCCCTACTTCTATGGACTGAGCCAGTTCCTCCGGCCCGCCTTCTTCCTGCCCATGCTCACCCGGCGCGTGGTGCAGGGGCTCGGCTCCCTGGTGCGGGATCGCCGCGTGCAGCAGGTGGGACGCGATGCCTTCGAGACCGTGGACGTCATGACCAACATCGCCCTCACGGGCCTGGCCCGGGGCGACCGGCAGCTGGTGTTGCAGGTCCTGGCCGGCCTCCACGCCGTGCTCATGGAGCTCATCGGGGAGCCGGAGGCCCTCTCCGGCTGGCGGGACACCCAGGCCTGGTTCGTGCCGGGGCTGGCCCGGGAGGGGCAGGCCTTCCTGGTGCGGGAGCGGGTGTGGCCCGAGGCCTACCTGCTGGGCCAGACGCTGAAGATCATGGAGGTCTCCAACCGGCGGCAGCAGGAGGTGCTCAGCGAGCTGGCCGACCACCTCGTGGCCTCGGCGGGGCTGGCGGCCGCGCGCAAGCAGGCCCGGGTGGTGGAGCTCCACGTGATGGCCTTCAACACGCTGATGCGGGAGGCGGTGGAGGCGCGGGATCTGCGCCGCTTCCAGAACCTCTCCTACTACATGCGCCTGCTGATCGAGGCCCTGCACACGGACCCGGTGCGGATGCTCGACACCACCGGCCACCTCGTCCACTACGCCCGCATCGGGGCCCGCCTGGAGGTGCCCCATGTGCTGGAGACCGTCACCTACGACCTCGGGGAGCTGGCCCTCAGCCTCGGGGCCCTGAACGAGGAGCGGGCCGTGGAGATGATCCAGACCTGGGCCGGGCCCCTCTGGCAGGAAGGCATGGCGCCCGGGAGCACCCTCGGGAAGGCGGCCTGGCGGGCCGTGCTGCGGGTCTACTGGGAGGCGAAGGCCAGCGGCCTTCGGGAGGTCGCGGACGCCGTGTACTGGCGCTTCCTCCGGGACGACGCCATCCACCGGGAGCGGCTCGAGCTGGTGCTGGAGGAGAACCAGGAGCTGCACTACGAGTTCAACGACCGGTTGCTGCGCTTCGCCTACCTCTCCCCCAGGGCCGTGGCCCTGGCGGAGGCCTTCGAGGTGGCCTGGTAGGTCCCTGCCCGGGGCTCAGCCCAGGGCCTGCAGACCCACCAGGGCCTCCTCCATGCGGGAGAACACCGGGAGGCCCGCGGCGGTGAAGGCCTCGCGGAGGGCGGCGTACTCCGGTCCGGCGTCCAGCACGAGGGCCACCGCCTTGTCGCAGGCCTCGCCGAGCTCCCGGAGGGTGCGGGCGAAGGCCCGGGGGTCCGGGAGGGCCAGGCGGCGCGTGAAGGGCACGAGCCCCACCACGAGCACCTGGGCCTCGGTGCCCAGGAGCAGGCGGGCGGCATCCAGGTAGGCCTGGTCCGTGGCCATGGGCGTGAGGTCCAGGGGGAGGCGCGGGTTCACCAGCTCCGAGAGCCCATGCTTGCGGAGCAGGCCCATGAGCAGGTTGGCCTCGCCGGGCTCCAGGCGTGCTCCGGGGAAGGCCCCGCCCAGGTGGTCGGCGCCACTCACGGATTCAAAGCCCGCGTTGCTCAGGACGGCCACGGGGCCCGGCCGGAGACCGGGGTGGGCGGCGAGCCAGGCCATGCCCGCATCGAAGGCCTCGATGGTGGGGGCCAGGCGCACGCCGGCGCGGCGGAGCAGGGCCGTTTCCAGGATCTGGTCCCCGGCCAGCGCGCCCGTGTGGCTGGCGGCCGCGGCCTGCCCCGCTTCCGTGCGTCCCGCCCGGTAGAGGAGGAGGGTCCGGCCGGAGGCCCGCAGCCAAGCGGCCGTGCGGGCCGTCGCGGCCAAATCCCCGGGGCGGAATCCCTCGACGTAGGCGGCCACCGCCTTCAGGTCCCGCTGGGGCTCCAGGGCCGCCAGCACCTGGGACAGCGTGAAGTCCAGCTGGTTGCCCAGGGCCAGGGCCAGGCCCAGGGGCAGGTGGGGGTTCCGGTCCAGGCGGCTGAGGAGGAAGGCGCCGCTCTGGCTCACCAGGGCCAGGGGGCCCGGGACCTTGGGGGCGGTCCACTTGTCCGGGGGGATGAAGGCGGTGTTGAGGCCCAGCCCGGGCACCATGTGGCCCAGGAAGTTCGGGCCCAGCACGGTGGGGGTCCAGGCCCCCGCTTCCCGGGCGGATTGGAGCAGGTGGGTGACGCGGTCGGCGAGCCCCTCCTGGTCGGCCCCATCGCCGATGCCCCCCGCCACCAGGGCCACCACCCGCGCGCCACCTCCCGCCGCCACCAGGGCTTCCAGGGCCTCCACCGCGGCGGGGGCGGGCAGGGCCAGGAGCAGCAGGTCCACGGGGTCCCGGGCCAGGGCGGCGGCGTCCGGGAGGCAGGGCAGGTCGAGGAAGCGGGACTCGCCGGGCTTGAGGATGAGGAGGTCCCCCTCCGGGAGGCCCAGGCTGCGGAGGTTCTCCAGGATGATGCGGCCCACGCCGTCCGGCTTGGACGAGACGCCGGCCACCGCGAGGCGGCGGGGGGCGAGGAGGGCCTCCAGCCCATCCGGCGGGGGCGGCAGGAGCGCGCGCTTCGGCTCGCGGCGCCGGCCCACGCCATCCAGCGGCCGGGGCTCCCCGGTGGGATCTAATGCGACGGGATTCATCTCCAGGAGGTCGAGGCCCTCCTCCTCCGCCAGGGAGGCCAGCTCCCAGAGCCGCTTGAGGAAGAGCCTCAGGGTGCCTTCGGTGGTCAGGGCGTGGGTGCCGCGGAGGCGTCCCAGCCACACCTTCCCCAGCAGGTGCTGCTCCAGCTCCAGGTAGGCGGACTGGGGATCCACCCAGGCCATGGGCCACCGGAGCGGCGGGATCGCCGCGCCGAGGGCCTCCGCCTGGAGTCCCCCGAGGCCGAGGATGAGGGTCCATCCGCCCTCCCCCCGGGTGAGGGAGACGAAGGCCTCGCTGGGGAGCCCTCCGGCCTTGGCGATGGGCACGCGCTCCACCACGAGGGCGCCGATCCAGGGATGCCCTTGGGCCTCCAAGGTGCGGCGCATCTCGGCGGCCATCTCGGGCAGCAGCTGGGGGTCGAAGGGGACGAACTTCAGGGCCCCCAGCTCGCTCTTGTGCCAGACCCCATCCGCCATCCCCTTCAGCACCACGGGTTCGCCGGGCAGGAAGGAGAGGGGGCTGCCCAGCCAGCCGTGCCGGGGGGTGGCGATGCCCGTGCGTGCGAGCAGGGCATGCACATCCCCCTCGTGGAGGAAGGCACTGGGCGGGGTCTGGGTGTCGATCATCCGGCCACCGGGGCGCTCACGGCCTGCTGGCCGGCGGCGAAGGCCGCTTCATTGAGGGGCAGCAGGGCCGCCTTGTCCTTGAGCACGGTGTGCAGGGTGGCCATGAAGCTCTCCGCGGGGAAGAGGCTCGTGGCGGCCTGCAGGGCGCCCAGGGCCACGATGTTCTTCACCATGGGGCGCTGCAGCTGGGTGGCGATGGCCGTGAAGGGCACGCCGTAGACCTTGCGGCCGGCGGGCATGGGGCCGGGATCGGTCACCACGGTGCTGTCGTAGAGGATGAAGCCCCCCTCGCGCACGGTGTGGGCGAACTTGGTGAGGCTGGGGGCGTTGAAGGCCACCAGCACGTGGGGATCCGGCGCCGCGGGGTTCAGCACCTCGGTCTTGGCCAGGTGCACGTCGGCGTAGGAGGTGCCGCCGCGGCTCTCGGGACCGTAGCTGGGGATGTGGGTGGCGTCGAAGCCCTCGTCGATGGCCGTGCGGGCCAGCAGCAGGGCGGCCGTCTGCGCGCCGTCGCCGCCGGAGCCGGCCAGCTTGAAGCTGATGTCCACCCCGCCCAGGTGCTCGGGGAAGCCTGTGGCGTGGCGCTCGGTGGCCTCGGTGTCCACGCCCATGAGGCCCAGCACCTTCTCGGCCTTGAAGCAGGGGGCCTTGCGGTCCCACCAGGGCTCCCGGGTCTCGCTCTCATCCTTGAGGACACCCAGGGGGAAGATGGGGGTCATGCACTCCTTCACCCACTTCTCCGTGTCCTCGGGGCTCTTCTTGAGGTGCGTGGGGCACTCGGCCAACACCTCGATGAAACTGTAGCCCTTGCCCTCCTTCTGCAGGCGCAGACCCTTTTCGATGGCCTTGCGGGCCTTGATGCGCTGCTTGGGATCGAAGAGGGCCACGCGTTCCACGTACACGGGGCCATCCAGCTGGGCGATGAGCTCGGCCATGCGGATGGGGCTGCCCATGTTCTGATTGCGGCCGTCGGGGCTGGTGCTGGTCTTCTGCCCCATGAGGCTGGTGGGGGCCAGCTGGCCGCCCGTCATGCCGTAGATGGCGTTGTTGATGAAGATGACCGTGATCGGC
>CAZVKM010000081.1:0-13508 GCA_964627685.1 uncultured Solibacteraceae bacterium
GCCTGGGTGGCCACCAAGCTGGCCCTGGGCTACCGCCTCTGGGAGCTGCCCAACGCCATCACCAAGAAGACCAAGGCCGCCTTCGAGCCCGTGCTCGACTACGTGGTGGTGAAGATCCCACGCTTCACCTTCGAGAAGTTCCCCACGGCCCAGGCGGTGCTCGGCACCCAGATGAAGAGCGTGGGCGAGGTCATGGCCATCGGCCGCTCCTTCCAGGAGGCCCTGCAGAAGGCCGCCCGGAGCCTCGAGGAGGGCCACCCAGGCCTCGTGGGCGCCCTGGAGGGCAAGCTGGACCTGAGCCGCCTGCGGGAGCACCTGCTCATCCCCGGCCCCCAGCGCCTCTTCTGGCTCACCCACGCCCTCAAGGCGGGCCACACCGTGGAGGAGCTGCACCGCCTCACCAAGGTGAGCGTGTGGTTCCTGCGGGAGATCGAGGAGATCGTGATCCTCGAGGGCCGCCTGCGCGGCTTCAGCGTGGACCGCCTGCCGGAGGAGCTCCTGGAGAAGGCCAAGCGCGCCGGCTTCAGCGATGGGCAGATCGCCAGCTTCTGCGGCGGATCCGACTGGGAGGTCAAGAAGCGCCGGCACGCCCTGGGCATCCACCCCGTGTACAAGCGGGTGGACACCTGCAGCGGCGAGTTCGTGGCCGAGACCCCCTACCTCTACGGCACCTGGGAGTACGGCGACGCCAGCGAGGCCGCCCCCAGCGACCGGCCCAAGGCCATCGTGCTGGGCAGTGGCCCCAACCGCATCGGCCAGGGCGTGGAGTTCGACTGCTGCTGTGTGCAGGCGGTGGAGGCCATCCGGGCTTCCGGCGTCGAGGCGATCCTCATCAACTGCAACCCCGAGACGGTGAGTACCGACTTCGACACCAGCGACCGGCTCTACTTCGAGCCCCTCACCCACGAGCACGTGAAGAGCGTGATCCGCCGCGAGGGTGAGAACGGGAAGCTCCTGGGCGTCTTCGCCCAGTTCGGCGGCCAGACCCCCCTCAAGCTCGCAGGCCGGCTCGACGCCGAGGGCGTGAAGCTCCTGGGCACCCCCCTGCAGGCCATCAACGACGCCGAGGACCGGGAGCGCTTCGGCAAGGTGCTCCAGAAGCTCGGGATCCCCGTGGCCAAGTGGGGCATGGCCTCCAGCCTGGAGCAGGCCCGCACGATCGCCCACGACATCCAGTACCCGGTGATGGTCCGCCCCAGCTTCGTGCTCGGTGGCCGCGGCATGGCCGTGGTCTTCGACGACGAGGGCCTGGAGAAGTACCTCCGCGAAGCCGCCGCCGTGAACGAGGACCAGCCCGTGCTGCTGGACCGCTACCTGGACGCGGCCCAGGAGCTGGACATCGACCTGGTGTGCGACGGCGCGCGCGTGGCCATCGCTGGGGTCATGGCCCACATCGAGGAAGCGGGCGTCCACAGCGGCGACAGCTTCGGCGTCTTCCCACCCCTGGGGGTGGACGAGGCCGTCATCGAGACCGTGAAGGCCCAGAGCCGCCAGCTGGCCCTGGAGATCGGCGTGCGCGGCCTCATGAACCTGCAGTGGGCCATCAAGGATGGCGTGGCCTACTGCCTGGAGGCCAACCCCCGCGCCAGCCGCACGGTGCCTTTCATCAGCAAGGCCACGGGCCAGGACTGGGCCGGCATCGCCGCCCGCATCGGTCTGGGCCAGACCTTGGACCAGCAGGGCGTCAAGGACGGCGAGCCCCTGGCGGTGGCCGTGAAGGGCGTGGTCTTCCCCTTCGGCAAGTTCCCCGGGGTGGACCCGGTGCTCGGCCCCGAGATGAAGAGCACGGGCGAGGTCATGGGCATTGGCGAGACCTTCGGCGAAGCCTACGCCAAGGCCCTGGTGGCCGCGGGCATCCCGCTGCCCCTGAGCGGCACCGTGTTCATCAGCGTGAACGACAAGGACAAGGGCAAGCTGCAGGAGCTGGCGGGCAAGCTCACCAGCATGGGCTTCGGCCTCTGCGCCACCGAGGGCACCGCCCGCCACCTGGAGACCGTGGGCTACAAGGTGCGCCGCATCTTCAAGGTGAACGAGGGCCGCCCCCACGCCGTGGACCTCCTGAAGAACGGCGAGATCCAGTGGGTCATCAACAGCCCCCTGGGCCGCGACGCCTTCTTCGACGAGGGCGCCATCCGCAAGGAGGCGCTGCGCCTGAAGATCCCCTGCCTCACCAACATGAACGCGGCCCTGGCCGCCTGCGAGGCCGTGGACACCCTCCGCAGCCAGCTCACGGTGCGGGCCCTGCAGAGCCTTCAGCGCTAGGTCGGCCACCGGGCCTCTCGCCCTGGGGCGAGGGGCCCGGTGGCCGGGGTGGGGTCGGGGTTGTTCTACGAATTTCTTCGTATACATTGATCCTCGTCCCCTCGAGGAGCTCCCATGAAGGCCCTGCGCGCATTGCCCCTCCTGCCCGCCCTGTTGGTCGCCCAGCAGCCTCCGGCCCTGCAGCCGCTCCTGGACGGACTCCGGACGAAGGCGGGGGTGCCGGCCCTGGCGGCGGCGGTGGTGCGCGATGGAAAGATCGTGGCCGTGGCCGTGAGCGGGGTGCGGGAGCTGGGCAAGCCGGAGCCGGTGACCCTGGCGGACCGCTGGGTGGTGGGCTCCTGCACCAAGCCCATGACCCGGCTCCTGCTCTCCCGCTTGGCGCAGGCCGGCAAGCTCCGCTTCGACCAGCCCCTGGCGGAGGCCTTCCCCGGGGTGCCCATGCAGGCGGCCTACGCGAAGGCCACCGTGGCGGACCTCCTCCGCCACACGACGGGACTCCCGGCCTACACCCGCATCACACCCAAGCTCACGCCCATCGTCTTCGAGCTGAAGGGGGAGCCCCGCAGCATGCGGGACCGCTTCGCCGCCCACGTGCTGATGGAGCCGCCCGCGGGGGAGCCTGGGCGCTTCCTCTACTCCAACGCCGGCTTCTCCCTGCTGGGCAACCTGGCGGAGCGCGCCGGCGGGAAGCCCTGGGAGGACCTGATGGGTCAGGAGGTGTTCGGGCCCCTGGGCATGAAGTCCGCGGTGATCGGCCTCGCGGCCGCCCAGGCGGCCGGGCCCTTGCCCACGGGGCACGCGCGGGAAGACGCCGGGTTCACGGTGGCTCGCTCCGGGCCGCCCCTGGCGGGCCTCTTCGCACCCGCCGGCGGGGCGGTGCTCACCATCGAGGACTTCGCCCGCTTCGCCCTGGCTCAGGCGGCGGTGGAAGGCGGGAAGGGTGGTGCCTTCCTGGGGCCCGCGGCCACGGCGGTGCTCCCGGGCCTCCGCCCCGCGGATGAGGGTCCGGCTCGCGAAGGAGCCGTGTTCCTGGGCGGGCAGGGCAGCTACACGGCCGGGTTCGCGGTGTGGCCCTCCAAGCAGTTCGGGGTGGTGGTCGCCACCAACGGGGGCGACAGCGATGAGGTTTGCGAGTCCGTGATCGAGGCGCTGCGGGCCGCCTACGCGCCCGAGCTGGCGGGGCCTCCGAAGCCCCCCCAGGGGCCGCGCCTGGGGATCATGCTCCAGGGGGAGGAGGATGGGCAGCTCATCCTCGGGGGCGTGGCGCCGGGGGGGCTCGGCGAGCGCGCCGGGCTGAAGCCCGCGGACCGCATCACCGCCATCGATGGGAAGGCGATCCCCGAGCTGGGGGGACCCGACGGCGTGCTGGCGGCCCTGCGGCGGCCCGGCGCCAAGCTGCGGGTGCTCCGGGCGGGCCAGGTGCTGGAGCTCGTCCTGCCCACGCCCTGAGGGCCCGCGCGGACTCAGCTCAGGCCCAGCGCCTCACGCACCTGCTTGTGGTGCTCCTTGTGGGCCTGGACCACCTTGGGCACCTCTTCCATCCACAGCTTCAGGAAGTCGCTGGAGGAGATGGTGGGCTTCGGCGCGTCGCCAGGGGTCGAGGCTTCGGTTGAGGCCAGCGAGTACGTCTCGCGGGTGCCAGGCTGATGCGTCATGCGGAATGGTCCTTAGATGAGCAAGGTAGGCCGTTTGGAGGCGGTAGGCAACGGTTTGTTCATCGGGCTTCCGGCGGCCGGCCACTTCGTTCACCGCCTCATCCCCCTGGGCCACGCTGGGGGCCTGGTTCCACCGGGTCCGGACGTGGTAGAGGCTCACGCCCTCGTCTCGGAGCGAGGCCAGGCCGAGGAAGGTGTGGGGGGCCCGGGCGTGGGTGCGGGCCATCCGGTCCAGGGGGACGTAGCGTCCTTCGCGCTCGGAGCGGTCCAGCATGGCGTAGAGGCTGCTTTCGGGGCTGCGGTCGGCGTAGGCCAGGTGGACCAGGGTCCCGGAGCCCTCCCGCTTCACGCGGCGGACGAGGAAGCCGAGCGCCTCCGGATCCGTGTGGGGCGCATCGAAGATGGCCCCGAAGGCCGGTCCCAGGGCCCAGGCCCCGACGGTCTTCCCCGAGGCCTGGCCCCCCATCAGCAGGAGCACGGGCTGGTTTCCGGCCAAGGCCAGCGCGCGATCCCTCAAGCGCTTCCCCACCGCGTTCAGGTGCACCACCGCGCGACCCCCCGGGTCCTCCAGCGCCTCGTAGCCCTGGGTGGGGTTGGCCCGGAGGGTGGGCAGCAAAGTGGCGAGGAGGTCGGCATTGACCAGGCGGCCGCCCAGAGTCTCCGGCAGGGCCGCGTAGGCCTCGGTGGTGGCCTCGAGGTCCCGGGCCAGGGCGGCGGCCTCGCGCTCCATGCCGGCCCGGATGGCGGCCCGGGTGGCCTCCGCCAGCTCCCAATAGGACCGGCGGAGGTGGATCGGGACCCGCTGCCAGGGCGGGATGACCGGGTGGGCCATGGGCCTAGGCGCCGCCGCCCATCTTCAGGAACACCTGGAAGGCGGTCCACCCCAGGGCGGCCCCGAAGGGGAGGTCGATGAGGTAGTGCTGCTTGGTGAACACGCAGGAGATGGCGATGAGCACCGGGAAGGCGTAGGCCACCGGGCCCAGGGTGGGACGGGCGTGGAGGGCGGTCAGCGTGGCCACGGATACGTGCATGCTGGGAAAGCAGTTGCTGGGGGCATCGAATTTCTGCACGAACCGGAGGAAGGCGCGGGAGGCCCCGGGTCCCTGGGCGTGGTCCCGCCAGTGCTCGGGGGTGGCCACGGGGAAGAGGAGGAAGAAGGCCATCTGCATGAAGAGGAGCACGAAGAAGCTGAAGGCTAGGTGGTTGAAGTGCCGGGGGCTGCCCACCACCCAGTTCAGGTACACGATGGCGGGGTAGTAGAGGAAGCTGTACACCCAGGCCCACACCGGCCAGAAGGGCATGGCCTCGTCCAGGGGGTTCCGGAAGCGCACGGTGGGCCGCCAGGTCTGACGCTGGCACCAGAAGTAGAATTGGTAGACGCCGAAGATGAGGAAGACGCTCATCGTCAGGTGGATCAGGTGGTCGGAGAGGGTCATGGCCGGCGAATCCTGGGAAACGTGCGCCACGGCGGGACCCGGGGTGGTCGGCCTTCAGCGCAGGGGGGGATGCCCCATTCTCGCATGGCGCGCCCATGCGATCCTGGGGGTCCGGAGGCCCCATGTCCAAATCCATCCAGGCCCGCATCGAGTCCTTCCTCGCAGAGGGCCCCTGGGCCGTGGCGGGGGCCAGCAGCGATCGGGACAAGTATGGGAACAAGGTGCTCCGCTGCTACCAGCAGCACGGCCTGGAGGTTTTCCCGCTGAATCCGAGGGCCGAGACCATCGAAGGCCTGAAGGCCTACCCCAGCCTGGCTTCCCTGCCCAGGCCGGTGAGGGGCCTCAGCGTGATCACGCCTCCGAAGGTCACCGAGGCGGTCGTGAAGGAGGCCATCGCCGCGGGTGTGAAATCCATCTGGATGCAGCCCGGGGCCGAGAGCCCCGCCGCGGTGGCGGCGGCCGAGGCCGCGGGCCTGGAAGTCATCGCCAACGGGGCCTGCCTCCTGGTGGTGCTGGGATACCGGGAGTGGGACTGAGCGTCCGGACCGATTCGCCTGATCCGGAAGGCGGAGGGTGGCCTTCTTTTCCACCCGGGGCCCTGGCCCCTTTGGCATCCTCGTGAAGTGAGCGAACCGACCTTCCTCCTCCTCTTCCCCGGTCAGGCCACGGAGGCCGTGGGGATGTCCGGGGCGTGGCCCCGGGATCCCGCCTGGACCGAAGTCCTGGAGGCGGCGGAGCGGCACACCGGCTACCCCCTCCGCCGGTGGATGGTGGAGGGCCCCCTCGAGGTCCTGCGGGCCCAGCGCCATGCTCCCTGCGCGGTGCTGGCGCACAGCGTGGGACTCTACCGCGCCCACCGGGCGGCGGGGATGCCCCTTCCCGCGGTCGCCACTGGGCACAGCATGGGCTTCTTCAGCGCGCTCGTGGCGGCGGAGGTCGTGCCCCTGGAGGCGGGCCTCGATCTCATCGCCGCCACGGAGGAGGAGGCGGATCGCCGCTTCGGGGCCGGGACCATGGGCATGGCCTTCACCATCGGCCTCCGGGAGGAGGAGGTGCGGCGTCGCCTCGAGGCCTTCCCGGAACTGGAGATCTCCAATGTGAACGGCACGGCCCAGGGCACCGTCTCGGGACCTCGGGCCGCCCTTGAAGCCTTCGTGGCGTCGGTCCGCCCGGACTGCATGAAGGCCGACCTGCTGCCGGTGCGCCATCCGCTCCACTGCGGGCTCATGGCCCCGCTGCTGCCCCATGTGAAGGACCGGCTCAGTGCCATCCTGCCCCGCGATCCCGCCTTCCCCCTCCTGTCCCCGCTGGACGGCCGGACCATCGAAGGTGGCTTCGAGGCCTGGGAAGAGGCCGTCGTGAGCATCTCGGCGGCCATCCACTGGCCCCAGGTGGTCGCCGCCTTCAGGGCCTGGACGGACCGGGGGTTCGAGTGCGGGCATGGCCGGCAGTTGGCGGGGCTCACGGGCTGGCTGGATCGGGGGTTCCGGGTGGAGAGCCTCCAGTCCCCCCGTTCCTGGGCATGATCCTCGGGACCCCGCCTCCGGAAGCCCCCTCGGGGCTGTGGCTCCTGGAAGGGGTCTCCTGCTCCGGCAAGAGCAGCCTCCTCCACCGGTGGCGGCGGGAGTGCTCGGCCCCGGTGCTCTGGGCGGCGGAGGACCTGGCCACTCAGCGCCTCTTCGAGCCTCTGGACTCGGCCCACCACGAGCAGGCCGTCGCCCCCTGGCTGGAGGCCCTGGTGGGCGCCTGGGGCGCCCTCCAGGCCCAGGCCGCCCGGGCGCCCTGGGGAGCGGCCCGGGCGGGCTTCCTAGCGGTGCAGGAGCGGTTCCACCTCAGCGCCCGGGAGGAGGGTGGGCTGGGACCCGAGGCCTTTGAATCCCTGGAGCGGGCCCTGGAGGCCCTGGGCGCCCGCGGGGTGCTCCTCCGGGTGGACCCGGAGACGCTCGCCCGCCGCCTGGAGGCGAGCCTCTCGGAGCGACCGGAGGCCTGGGGCCGGTGGGTGGCGCGCCGGTACGGCTCCCTGGCGGAGGCGGTCCAGGTCCTGGGGGAGGCGCAGGCGGCGCTGGAGGACCAGGCGCGGGGAAGCAGGCTCCCGTGGCATCTCATGCAGGCCTGAGGATGGCGGGGCGTGGCCTCGGAAATTCCCGAGGCGAGAACCATGACAGGACGGGGGGTTATGGGCTAGGATGAGCGATTCAGGCCTCATCCCATGCCTCCAGCCCACCTCATCTTCGGTGCCGCCCTCGCCACCCGCTGCGCCCAGGCCATCTACCGATGCCTGGAGGAAGTCGGCAGCGCCAAGGGCGCCCTCTTCCTGAAGGCCCCCGGCGGCGGAGGCTTCCACGAGGTGTGCCACTACGGATGGCCCCGTGGCACCCGGCCTCCGGAAGTGCTCTCCGAGCAGGATCCCCTGGTGGTGCACTTGGCCCGGGAGAAGCGGAGCCTGGTGGTCCATGACGCCGAGGGCCTCCATGAGCTGACCGCCTTCGCACCGGTGGAGCGCCCGCGCTTCCTGGTCACGCCCATCTACCTGATGGGGGACTGGATCGGCATCCTCGTTCAGCGTGACCCCATGCGGGGCGACACCTTCGACCTGGAGCGGGCCGAGGCGCCCACCCTGCGCATCTGCCAGGAGCTGGTGGACCTCATGCGGGAGTTCGGCATCTACGGGCCGGCCAAGCCCAAGGAGCCCAAGCCGCTGCCCACCGCCGCGGAGCTCATCGAGGCGACCCCGCCCCCCGAGGCCCACGCCCCCAAGTGGGTGCAGACCACGGAGCCCTATCCGGGCATGCCCGATGTCATCCACACCCCCGTGGTGAAGGTGGGGCCCCAGGGGCAGGTGCCCGGGGAGAAGCTCTTCGGCTACGAGAACACCTCCGTGGGCTTCTCGGCCCTGCCCTGGGAAGCCGCGGAGCGCACCCTCTCCGGGATCATGGCCCCGAACCGTCCCACGCCCGTGCAGCATCGCAAGCGCGGCATCATGAGCCCCGAACTCCGGGCCTTCTTCTGGGAGATGGCCAGCCTCATCTCGCAGATCGTGCCCGTGGCGGGGGTGGCCCTGTGGATGGAGGATCCGGAGGAGATCCGGCCCCTGCTCTGCTTCTCCCCTCTGCCCATCAGCGATGCGCTGCAGCAGCAGGTGCTCGCCCACGCGACCTTCCACCTCCACACCGTGCGGGAGCAGGACCTGCGGCTGGTGAGCAAGGCCGAGATCCCCGAGGGCACCCTCCTGGACGGCGCCTTCGCCACTTACCTGCCCCTGCTCATGAACGAGGGGGCCTCAGGGCATGACCTGCTGATGGTGTTCCGGCAGGAGGACCACCCCTTCTCCATGGCCGAGATGGAGATCATCCAGCGCCTCGGTCGGGTGCTGGGCATGCAGCTGGAGGAGGCGCGGCTCCACGAGCGCTACCACCAGGCCTTCCTCAGCGTGAGCCACCGGATCCTCAAGAGCGCCGAGGCCCGCCTCCCGGACCTGAGGAGCCACAGCATCGCCACCGCGCGCCTCGCCCGGGAAGTGGCCCTGAAGCTGGACCTCCCCTCGGAGGATGTGGAGGCCGTCTCCATCGCCGCGATCCTCCACGACGTGGGCATGCTCCTGCTGGATCCCGCCCTCGTCCAGAAGGCGCAGCTCACTCCGGAGGAGAAGCTCAAGCTCCGCCAGCATCCGGACCTGGCCGCCATCTTCCTCAAGGACCTCCGCTTCCCCTTCGATGTCGTGCGCATCATCCGCCACCACCACGAGCGGTGGGATGGCCGCGGGTATCCCGACAAGCTGCGCGAGAGCGCCATCCCCATGGGCAGCCGCATCATCCACGTCATCGAGGCCTATGAGGTGATGACCAGCGGGAAGGGCTACCGTCAGCCCATCGGCTTCCGGAACGCCCTGGACGAGCTGCGGAAGGAGAGCTCCCACCAGTTCGACCCGTCGGTGGTCGAAGCTTTCTGCGACCTCATGACACGGAAGGAGGGGAAGCTTTAAGCTTCCTCGGGGAGGTGTCGGCGTGCCGACGGCGGATCGCAGGGGGGAACGGGGCTTCACCATGGTCCTGCTGCTGGCCCTCATCGTGGTGATGGGGATCCTCCTCGCCATGTCCCGCCCCACCCTGAAGGCCCAGGTCCAGCGGGAGAACGAGGAGGAACTCATCTACCGGGGCGAGGCCATCGCCCGGGGGCTCAAGGCCTATCAGGCCAAGTTCAACAAGTACCCCACCGACCTGGATGAGCTCATGAAGGTCCGCCCCTCCCTGCTCCGGCAGAAGTACCGGGATCCCATGACCCCCACGGGGGAGTGGGAGTACATCACCCAGGTGCAGCCCGGGGCCAGTGGCGACACCCGCGGCCTCCCCATCATCGGGGTGCGGAGCCGCAGCGACGAGAACGCCTTCAAGCTCTACAAGAACAAGTCCCTCATCAGCGAGTGGCGCTTCCTGGCCGATGAGAGCGTGCTGGGGGCCGGCGGCACCCGCGGTCCCCTCACGAACCCGGGGGGCCCGGGTGGAAGCCCGGGAGGCGGGGAGAAGGGCGGCGGCGGCTCCGAGCCCCCTCCCAAGGGCAAGGAGTGAGGTGGCTGTGCGCAAGGCGCTGGTGATGCTGTTCCTCGGGGCGGTGGTGCTCCGGGGGGACGACTTCTCGGACTGGGTGCGGGCCCTCCAGAAGCGGGGGGTGCAGGTCTCCGCAGGATGCTGGGAGCTGGATTCCGGGCGGACCGTCTCCCGGGATGGGGAGCACCTCATGCTCATCCCGGCCAGCACCACCAAGGTGGTGAGCACCTACGCCATGCTCAAGACCTGGAAGCCCGACTTCCAGGTGGAGACCGAGGTCTGGGGGCAGCTGGACCGGTCGGGCACCGTGGTGGGTGACCTGGTCTTCAAGGGGGGTGGCGACCCCCTCCTCACCACGGAGCGGCTCTACCACCTGGGGCGCCAGCTCCGCGACCTAGGCGTGAAGCGGGTGACCGGGGAGCTCCGCCTGGATCAGAGCGCCTTCGATGACCAGCGGTGGGGCACGGGATGGGAGAACACCACCGCCGACACCACCCCGGCCATCGTCCCCTTTGGGGTGAACTTCGGGCGGGATGCGAAAGGGCGCATCGTGCAGGATCCGGATCGCATCTCCCGGGAGGAACTGGCCACCCTCTTCCAGGACCTGGGCATCCCGGTGGGGGGGAAGAAGGGCCTCCAGGACACCCCCGTGAAGCTGCTGGCCTTCCCCAGCCCCCCGCTGCGCATGCTCATCCAGGACATCAACAAGTTCAGCAACAACTACATGGTGGAGACCCTCACCAAGAAGTTCGGGGAGGGGTCCTGGAACCGGGGCGTGGCCCGCATCCACGACTTCTACGCCAAGGTCTTCGGCCTCGGCCCGGGCCAGGTGAAGCTGACGGATGGCAGCGGGCTCAGCAAGGAGAACCGCCTCAGCGCCCAGACCCTCGCCACGGTCCTGCGGGCGGCCTGGTTCGACTTCGAGGTGGGGCCCGAGTTCGTGGCCAGCCTCAAGATCATCGGCGGGGAGCCCTTCAAGCTCCGGCACCAGGATGCGAACCTCGTCCGCCGGGTGCGGGTGAAGTCCGGCTACCTGGACAACGTCCGGAGCCTCTGCGGCTACATCCAGCTTCCCGATGGGCGCTGGCGGGTGTTCGCCATCCTCCTGAACGGGGCGACCAGCGAACAGGACCTCTGGGAGCCGGTGAGCCGCTGGGCCAACGGCTAGGGGGGAATGGCCAGGACTCAAGATCCCGGGCCGGGGTCCGATAGGCCCCCCATGCCCCGGGTGACCATCCTCGATGACAGCCGCCTCGCCCGCACCTTCGCGGCGGGGGCGCTGCGGGCCAAGGGGATCGACGTCTCGGAGCTGGAGCCGGAGAGCCTGCCCCAGGTCATCGAGGCCCTCAAGCTGGAGGTGCCGGACCTGCTCTTGGTGGACCTGCTCATGCCCACCTGCCCAGGCCTGGCCGTGGTGCGCAAGATCCGCCAGGAGGAGGGGCTGAAGGACCTCAAGATCGTCATCCTGAGCGCCCACCGGGACGAGGCCCAGGTGCAGCAGCTGGAGAAGCTCGGCGTGCAGGGCTTCCTGCCCAAGCCCGTGGATGCCAACGCGGTGGGCTACCTCGTGAAGATGGTCCTGGACCAGGCCTAGCCGCCCCGAGCTTGGCACTCCGTCAGGCGCTGGCGGATCGCCTTGCATTGGGACCGGGCATCCTTCAGGGTTGAGGCATGTCCAAGGGTGAAACGAGGGGGCTCGGCGCCGTCCTGCTGGGAGCTTCCATCCTGGGCTTCGCGGCCCTCTTCGTGCGCTGGGCCGTGGCCGGCGGGGCGACCGTGCTGACCACGGGCTTCTTCCGCATGCTCTTCGCCCTGCCGGGCACCTTCCTGCTGGCGCAGCGCACGGGCGACGTGGCGGGGGATCCCCACGGGCGCCGCTGGGCCCTCTTCGCCGGGGCCCTCTTCTTCGGGGACCTCTGGCTCTGGCACCTGGCCATGCACCACACCGGGGCGGCCAACGCCACCCTCCTCGTCGGTGGGCTCAGTCCCATCTGGGTCGCCCTCTTCTCCTTCCTCTTCCTGCGCCTCCGGTATGGCTGGCTGGGGTGGGCGGGGCAGGCCCTGGGGCTCGGCGGGGCCCTGATCCTGGCCCTGGCGAAGGGTGCCCGCATGGGGGATGGGAAGGGCGAGGTCATCGCGGTGGCGGCGAGCTTCTGCTACGCCGCCTTCACCCTGGCCATGGGGCGGGCCCGGCAGCGGCTCCAGGCCACCCAGACCCTCTTCTGGATGAGCCTGAGCTGCCTGGTCTGCTTCGGCCTGGTGGCCCTGGTGCAGGGGCACCCGTTCTCAGGCTATACGTCCACCGCCTGGTGGAGCCTCCTGGGCCTGGGTCTCGTGGTGCAGGTGCTCGCATGGTGGCTGAACACCTGGGGCCTGGGCCATGTGGAGCCGGCCCTTGGTGCCATCGGGCTGCAGGGGCAGCAGGTGGCCACCATCTTCCTGGCCTGGGCCTTCCTGCACGAGCCCCTCCGACCCCTCGGGCTCCTGGGGGCCCTGGGCATCGTGGCGGGCATCGTGATGGTGGCCGCGAGCCCGAAGCGCGTGGTGGCCTAGGGCGCGGGCACGGCCCTACTCGAAGGTCACGGTCTCCTGCTCCTCGCGGTAGGCGAGCAGCTCGCCGAAGCGGCCCCAGTTGATGAGGGTGTCGAAGGTCTCCTCGGCGTTCTCCATGGGGAGGCGCGTGGAGATCTCCCGCATCAGGTCCTCCTTCGGGAGCGCCCCCTCGTGGTGCTCCATGAGCTCCTTCACGACGCGGAACAGCTTCAGGTCGAGCAGTCGATCCCGCCAGAGGTCCTTGCGCTGGTCGTTGTCGGCGTTGACGAAGGTGCGCCCCAGCGGGGTGAGGAGCACCTGACGCTTGGGGGTGTCCACCAGATCCAACATCTCGGCGGCCTTCACGATGGGCAGCACCCGCTCGAAGGGCACATGGGTGTGGCTGGCCACCTGGAAGAGGTCCGCCTGCCCGCCCTGGGCCTCGAGGAACTCGAGGAGGCCCAGCACGTGGCCGCTCTGGCAGTGGGGCAGCGGTTCCACCTCCTCATGCACCACGGCGTTGCTCACGGTGGTGACCTGGACATCCGGGAGCTCGCTGCTGGCGATGGCGTCGTGAATCTGATCCACCAGGCGCATGAAGGCCGGATGCCGGCTGTCCCGGGGGCGGGGCAGGGGGACGTCCACCACGGTGCGGATGGTGCCCGGGGTGCCACCCATCACCACCACCCGGTCCGCCATCATGAGAGCCTCGCGGATGCTGTGGCTCACCATGACGATGGCGCTGGGGTTGGTCTCCAGGTCCTTCCAGATGTCGTGGATCTCGGCCCGGAGCGCTTCCGCGGTGAGGGCGTCCACCTGGCTGAAGGGCTCATCCATGAGCAGGATCTCGGGCTCCACGGCCAAGGCACGGGCCAGGCCCACCCGCTGACGTTGTCCACCGGAAAGCATGCCGCCTGCTTCACCGATGCGCGTGTCATATCCGCGCGGCAGACGCAGAATCATGTCATGCACGCCGGCCTTGGTTGCTGCCTCGATCACCTTTTCCGAATCGATCTCGCCAAAGCGGGCGATGTTCTCCGCTACGGTCCCGTCAAACAGCTCGACATCCTGCGGCAGAT
>CAZVKM010000082.1:0-13445 GCA_964627685.1 uncultured Solibacteraceae bacterium
AGGCGGCGCCGCCATCGGCCGCCACGAGGGCGAGGCGGTAGTCGAAGTGGATGTCGGCCACCACGGGGATGGGGCTGCGGGCCGTGATCTCGTGGAAGACCTCGCCGGCCTTCTTCGTGGGCACGGACACCCGCACGATCTCGCAGCCTGCGCCGGCGTAGGCGTAGATCTGCTGGACCGTGGCCTCCACGTCCCGGGTGTCGGTCTTGGTCATGCTCTGGACGCTGATGGGGGCATCCCCCCCCACGGGCACCTTGCCCACCATGATCTGGCGGGTCTTGCGGCGGGGGGACAGGGGCTGGAGCTCGGACATCGGTGCCTCGGGCCCCCAGTTTACCCCGGGTCCCCCGGCGGCCGATGAGGGGCCCATGCGTGGTCCCTACGGCTTCGACCCTCCCATGCGGCGGGTGAGCGGTCCGGCCTTGGCGGCCGCGCTGGGGGTCATGGCCCTGGGGGCCTGGGTGGTGGGCGAGTGGGCCCTCGGGTCGCTCCACGTGGCCCGGCCGCTGGTCCGCCTCCACATCATGGCCCCCACCACGGCCATGGCCTTCCTGTTCACGGGCCTGCTCCTGTTGCTGGGACCGACCACCCGGGCGCCCAGGGCCTCCATGGCCTGGCTCCTGGTCATGGGGGCCTTCGTCCTGGTCCTCTCCGGGGTCTGGGTGGATCGCCTCCGGGTGGCCGGTCGGGTCTTCCCCCTGCTGCCCCCGGGTAGCGCCCCGGGTGGGGGGCCCTACTTCGGGCGGATGTCCCCCTGGACCGCCCTCCTCTTCGCGCTGATCACCCTCGCCGCCGGGCTGAGGTTCCGCTCCGGGGAGGGGGCTTCCCGACGCCTGGTGGCTTCCCAGTCGCTGCATCTGTTCGTCTTCGGGGCCTCCGGGATGGTGCTGGCGGGCCTGGGGTTCCACACGCCCCTCCTGTTGGAGGGGCAGATCATTCCCATCGCCCCCATGTCCGCCTTGGGCTTCCTCGTCCTCGCCGCCGGGGGCCTGCACGATGGCCCCGCCGCCTGGGGGCCCCGGTGGCGGTCGAGTCCCACCATCCTGGCCCGCCTCACCCGCCGCACCCTGCCGCCCCTGGTGACGGTGGTGATCGTTGGCGGCTGGTGCATGGGGGCGGTGCTCACCTACGCCGAGGGGGACCGGAGGCTCCTGGGGGCCGCGTTCCTCACGGGCCTCGGGGTGCTGCTCATCATCCTCCTCACCGCGCGGGTGGCCCTGGAGCTCCAGCGGGAGGTGGACGAGGGCCAGCGGGCGCTCCGGGACCGGGAACGGCACCTTGAGACCACCCTCGACGCCATCGGGGATGGGGTGGTCATCCTCGACCGGGAGGGGCGGATCCAGGGCCTGAACCCCGTGGCGCGGACCCTCACGGGCTGGTCCCTGGAGGAGGCCCGGGGCCGGGGCCATGGCGAAGTGGTTCGGATCGTGGATCCGGGGGCCCGGGAGCGGGGGATCGACCTGGTCACCTCCACCCTCGAGGCGGGCCTCTCCCAGGCCACGGTGACCCCCTACCTGCTGGTGGGTCGGGACGGGGGTGAGCGGCCCGTGGCGGGGAACATCGCACCCCTCCTGGAGGGAGGCGAGGGCGTGACCGGGGCCGTGCTTGTGCTGCGCGACCTGTCCCGGTTCCTGGACCTGGAGGAGCGGCTCCGCCACAGCGAGAAGATGGATGCCATCGGCCAGCTGTCGGGGGGCATCGCCCACGACTTCAACAACCTCCTGGCGGCCATCCAGGGAAGCGCGGACCTGCTCGCCCTCCAGGTGCCGAAGGAGCCCCTGCTCCATTCCTACCTCTCCGTGATCCAGGAAGGGACCCGGCGGGCGGCGGACCTCACCGCCAAGCTGCTGGCCTTCGCCCGGAAGGGCAAGGTGCTCTCCACCCCCGTCGATGTGCACGCGGTGCTGAAGGAGGCCCTCCAGCTCCTCCAGCGGAGCATCGACCCGAGGATCCACCTGGAGGTGGAGCTGGAGGCCACGGAAACGGTGGTGGTGGGGGATCCCACCCTGCTGGAGAACGTGTTCCTCAACCTGGGCATCAACGCGCGGGATGCCATGCCCGAGGGCGGGACGGTGCGGTACCGGACGGCCAACGTCCAGATCGGACCGCCGGAGTCGGGACAGCCCCCCTTCCATCTGAGCCCCGGCGGCCACCTCGAGATCCGCGTGGAGGACACGGGCGCGGGCATCCCCTCGGCCATCCTCCCCAGGATCTTCGATCCCTTCTTCACCACCAAGCCGGTGGGGAAGGGCACGGGGCTGGGCCTCGCGGCGGCCTATGGAACCGTGAAGGATCACCATGGGGCCATCACGGTCCACTCGGAGGCCGGAAGGGGCACGGTCTTCACGCTGCTGCTCCCCCTTTCCCAGGAGGCCGTCGTCAAGCCTCCGGTGGAGCCCGAGCCCCCACCCGGAGCGGGATGCGTCCTCCTCATAGACGACGAGCCCATCGTCCGCAGCACGGGCTCCGCCCTCCTGGCCTCCCTCGGGTACTCGGTGCTCCTGGCGGAGGACGGGCTCGTGGGGGTGGAGGTCTTCCAGCGGGAGCAGGAGCGTATCGACCTGGTGATGCTGGACATGGTGATGCCGCGGCTGGGGGGCAAGGAGACCCTGGCCCGCCTGCGGCAGATCCGCCCCGGGGTGAAGGTGATCCTCTGCTCGGGGTTCGACCTCCAGGGGCAGCTTGAGGAAGTGGTCGGGCAGGGGTCCGTGCACTTCCTCCACAAGCCCTATCGTCGGTCCGACCTCGCCGAAGCGCTGCTCAAGGCACGGGCGGGGACCTGACGAAAGGCCCCTCCGAGGGGAGGGGCCGGTCAGGGGGCTGAGTCGCCTCAGCGCTTCAGGTTCAGGGTTTCCTGCAGCAGTTCGTCGGTGGTGGTCACGATGCGGCCGTTGGCCTGATAGCCCCGCTGGCTCAGGATGAGCTTGGTGAATTCACCGGCCACATCCACGTTGGAGAGCTCCAGGTTCGCGCCGAGCACGCCGCCCCGGCCCCCGGTGTTCGCGGTTCCGATGGTGGAGCTGCCACTGGCCAGGCTCTCGGACCACTGGTTGTTGCCCTGCTGCACGAGGCCGTTGTTGTTGTTGAAGATGGCCATGGCCACCTGGGCGAGGGGGAAGACCTGCCCGTTGGAGAAGGATCCCGAGATCAGGCCGTTCTGATCCACCGTGAGGTCCCTCAGGGTCCCGGCGCCGAAGCCATCCTGGAAGGTGCTGTTGGTGGCGCTGGGGGCGTTGAACTGGGTGAAGTTGATGCTGCCATCGGCATTGGCCATGTTGAAGCTGATGGCGCTCACGGCCGTGCCGTTGTTCCAGTTGATGGAGAGGGCCGGATTGGTGGCGGTGGGGTTGGCGGGGTTGATGGCCACGCCGTTGATGGAGGCCAGCTGGCCCGTGGCGGAGAAGGTGAGGGTGCCCGAGGCGGCGCCGCCGATGGTGGCCACGCCCGAGGGGTCCGTCACCGCGTAGGTCCAGTTGTTGGCCCCGGTCTTGGTGTAGGTGATGGCCAGGGTCTGGAGGTTGCCCTGGGAGTCGTAGACCTGCACCGGCGTCTGGATGGTGGAGGTGGCTCCGGCCACGGCGGCGCTGTTGAGGTTCACGCCCAGACGGATGTTCTGGGTGGCGAAGGCGGCCACGGTGGTGCCCGTGGTGATCTGGATGGGGGCGATGGCGGTGTTGGTGTTCACCAGGCCCGTGGTGGGATCCCGGTTCCAGCCCATGACGTTGGCGCCGTTGGGGGACACGAGGAAGCCGTTGTTGTTGCGGGTGAAGTTCCCCGCGCGGGAGAAGGTCTGGCCCCCGGCCACGGGCCGGAGGACGAAGAACCCCTGACCCTGGATGGCCATGTCCAGGGCGTTGCCCGTGGACTGGAAGCTGCTCTGGCTGAAGTCCTGGGCCACGCTGTTGATCTGGGTGCCCAGACCGAACTGGATGGGGTTCCCGTTGCCCTGGGTGGAGATGCCGCCAAGCGCGGAGCTGAACAGATCCCGGAAGGTGGTGGATCCGCCCTTGTAGCCCACGGTGTTGAGGTTCGAGAGGTTGTTGCCAATCACGTTCAGGGAGTTGGCATTGGCGGACAAGCCCGAGAGGCCTGAGTAGAACGCGGAGAAGAGGCTCATGGGGGCTCCCTAGGCGACGATCTGAAGCACGTCGGAGAATTGGAAGGCGCTGTTGCCGGACTGCAGGAGGATCTGGCCGTCCGCGAAGTTCACGGAGTCGACCTTCATGAGGAAGGCGGTCGCGAACTCCACAGGGGTGCCGGTGCCGGGGTCCTTGGCCGTCACGGTGACGCTGTAGGAGCCGTCGGGGAGGGTCTTCCCATCGGGCCCGGTGCCATCCCAGGCCACGTTGTGCACGCCCTTGGAGAGCCGGCCCTGGTCGAGGGTCGCCACCACCTTGCCGTTGGCGTCCTTCACCGTGAGGGTGACGTTGGCCTCGCCGGCGAGGTTCAGGGCCATGCTGGCCTTCCCGCCCTGCAGGCCGAAGCCGGAGCCGGCGACCTTCACCGTGCGGCCCACGAGGGCCGCGGCCTGCACCTGGGCCAGGCTGCTGTTCTGGGCCTGCATGGCCTTCAGGAGGGTGTTGGTCTGGGTGGCCTGCTCGAGGCCACTGAAGGCCGTGAGCTGCTGCACCATCTTGTCGGGGTCCTGGCCCTGGCCGGTGGGATCCTGGTTCTGGAGCTGGGCGACAAGCAGCTTTAGGAACCCGTCCTGGCCGAGCTCGCTCTTCTTGGTCTGGGTGCTGGACCCGGGCATCTGGGTGGTGGGGTCGATGGCGCCGAGGGTGGTGACGGGCATGGAAGGCTCCTCAAGCAGGGGAAGGATCACCGGGCGTGCCAATCAGGCGTAGAGCTCGATCCGACGTGGGTTTCCGGGGCGGGTGGGGGCGGGTTCCGGCGCTTCCTGCCGGGCGGTGCGGAGGGGGGTGGGTTCCGGCGGGAACCCGGGGGACCCCTGGGGCCCGTGATCCGCCTGCTGGTGGGCGGCCTGGCCGCCCTGCTGGAGATCGAAGCTGCCCAGCTGCAACCCCGAGTCCTTGAGGGCCTGCTCCAGGGCTGCTCGGCCCTCCTGGAGCGCCTGGAGGGCGTTGGCCTCCTGGACCCAGACCTTTGCGTGCACCTCGCCGCCAGCCACCTTCAGCTCGATGGAGACCTTGCCCAGGCTCTCAGGCTGAAGTTGGAGGCGGGCTTCCGGGACGGCCCCCTTCACCATCCAGCGCAGGGTGACCTCCACCTGGCGGGCGGCCGGGGAGGCCGGGGCCGAGCTGGAGGGGGTGCCCGCGGCGGTGGCCGGGGTGGCGATGGGGGCGGCCTGGGGGGTGGGGGTGGGTCCGAGGGTGGGCGTGCCGGTCCCCCGGGGGGCTTCGATCCGGGGGGCCTCGAGGTGGGCCCCTTCCGTCCGGATCCCCTCCGCCTTGTTCGGGGGGAGGTCCGTGGGGCCTGGCTTCAGGCCTTCGGGCTTGAGGGCTTCCTCCCCCTTGCCTTTGGGGGCGGAGGGCTGCGGCAGGGAGGTGCCTGGAGCCTCCTGGCCTGGGCTCCGGGTCTCGGCTCCGGCCACGGCGGGAAGGGAGGCGGCAGGGGTCCCCGCGGCGGGGGCCGGAGCTTGGCCCTCAACCTTCCCCTCCGCGGGGAGGGTGGGTACGGGGCCCGCCGCCTGGGGACCTCGGAGGCGGGGCATGGGCGTGGGGGCTTCGGCCTCACCGGGGTCCGCGGTCCCGGCAGGGGCCTTGGGGGCGTCGGGGCCGGCCTCGGCTTTCGCCGGGCCCGCCTTGACGGGGGGCTCCGCAGGGTCCTTCGGGGCCTCGGGGCCCTTCTCGGGGGCCTCGGCCGGTCGTTCCGGCGCGCGGGCGGCCTCCGTCCGCGCCTCCACGCCCCTCGGGGGCTCGGGGGACATGGGGGCCACCGGGCCCGGGGCGGGAAGGGGCGCCGCCGGGGCCTGGAAGGGCAGGAGCGTCGCCATCACGGTGGCGAAGCGGGCGTCCTGGAGGTCGGGCGCCTCCTCCTTCCGGGAGGGGGGGGTGGTCGTGGGTTTCACCGGCAAGGCTTGCATGGGCACCTCGGCTGGACCCCTTCCAGGGCCAACCTCGTGCCGGGACGGGCGGCGAATTTGGCCCGGTCAGGCGGCGGGCTTCTCTTCCGCCTTGCGGCTCAGGCCCACCTTCTCGCTCAGCCGGCCCGCCAGCTTGGCGTCGAGGATCGCCAGCTGATCCATGAGCTTGGCGGCCTTCTTGGCCTGCATGCCCGAAACCAGGGCCACCGCGACATCCATGTTCTGGGCCGCCAGCTCCTTCAGGGCCTGGGCGCCGGGTACCGGATCCATGGCCTCATAGGTCTTGATGAGCTGGGGATCGATGTTCTTGCGGCTCCGGAGGTCCTCCAGCCGCTTGATCTCGTCGAGGATCGTCTTCTCCTTGGCCAGGAGCTCGTTCCGCTGCTGATCCAGCGTGGCCTGAAGGGTCCCCAGGCGCTGCTCCAGCTCCCGCAGCTCCTGCTCCTTCTGCACCAGCTGCTTCTCCTTCGCCTGGAGGGCCTGGGCGAGCTCGGCCACCTTCACGCCCTCAGCCACCTTCGGCGCGGCCTGGGCCTCCTGGGCGGAAACCCAGATGACCCCGGCGCTGAGGGCGAGGGGGAGGGCGACCCAGGCGATCATCTTGGCGTTCATGGGGACCTCGGGAACCGTCAGCGGACTGACGCTGTCCCCTCCCCAGCAAAAGGCTGGCCGCTCAGGGCAGCACCACCTCCGCGTACCATCCCCGGTCCTCCAGCCGCGTGCCGAAGGGCCCGGAGAGGCGCTGGAGCCGGTCGAGGATGCGGCGGGCCTGGGCGCCTTCCGCCAGGCGGGGCGCGCCATACCGGGGCCCCTCGTCCTCGATCCCCACGGGGATGAGCTGGAGGCGCCTGAGGCGGTCCCCATTGAAGACGATGCGGGCCACCACGCTGTCCATCACCTCCTCGGAGTCCCTGCGGTCCCACACGGAGGCGCCGGGCTCCTTGGGGAGCTCCGGGTCGCGCTGGTGCGTGAGGTCCACGGGGATCCGGGATGGGGTGCGGTACTGGTAGATGAAGTTGCCGAGCGAGTAGAGGAGGGCGCGCCCCTGGCGAAGCTCCAGGCCCCGGAGCACGTGGGGGCCCGTGCCCAGCACCAGGTCGGCTCCGGCCTCCACGGCGCGGCGGTACATGATCAGGTCGTTGGCGGGCACGGTGTCCTGGATGCCGAAGGCCCGGTTGTGGCTCACGTCGTGGGCATGGAAGGTCACGATCACGCGATGCCCCCTCCGCCGGGCGAGCAGGATGTCCTCCTCCATGGCCCGGATGTCCGCCTCCTGGAGGCCCTCCACGGCTTCGGTGCGGCCGTCCTCCCGGGCCACGAGGATCACGGCGGGGTCCACCGTGGCGAGGGAGGGGCCCGCCGGGTCCTTGGTGCGGAAGCGGGACGTCCAGAAGCGGAGGTAGGAGAGGAGGGCCACCTTGCGGGTCTGCCCCTGGACGCTGGTCACGCCCGGCGCCCGGGCCTCCTCCAGGGTCAGCCCGGCCCCGGCATGGGTGATGCGGCTCCGATCCAGGGCCTGGAGGGTCTCCTTCAGGCCCTCCGGCCCGAAGTCGAGGGTGTGGTTGTTGGCGAGCCCCATGAGGTTGAAGCCGAGGCCCGCCAGCTCCCAGGCGAAGGCGGGATCCGCCCGGAAGTTGTAGAAGGGCCGCTGCAGCTCGGGCCGGCCGTTCAGCGAGCCCTCGAGGTTGCCGAAGGCCAGGTCGGCCTCCTGCAGGAGCCGGAAGAGCTCCTGATGGCGTGGGTCCGAGAGCCCGCTGATCCGCTCGGTGAGGATGACATCCCCCACGGCGGCCACCACCAGGTCACCGGGCTCCGCATCCTTCAGCAGGCGGCCGATGCGGCCACCCCAGTCCACCGCGGAGGGGGGCTCGGGGGGGTGCACCCGGCGCTGATGCACCGCGCGTCCGCGGTTCCACGGGTCCTCCGGCGACTGCGTGGATTGGGCGGTGAGGGCCAGGCCGGCGGCGAGGAGGGCGTGGATCGGTCGCATGGGCTCCCCGGAGGTGGTGTCCGAGCATGGTAGGACAGGGCGGGGATGCGGGGAATGGCCGGGGCGCTGCCATGCTGGGAGGGCATGGATGAACTGCTCGCGCTCCCCCCGTCCCACCCCCGGGACCTGGCCTTCGCGGTCGTGGATCTGGAGACCACGGGCATGTCCCCCACCGCGGGCTGGACGAAGACCGGGGCCTTCCGCGCGGCCTCCGAGATCACGGAGATCGGCGTGGTGCGGATGCAAGGGCTGGTGATCCAGGAGCGCTTCCAGCGCCTCTGCGCCATCGAGGGCCAGGTGAGCGGGATCATCACACGGATCACGGGCATCACCGGGGCCATGCTGGCGGACGCGCCCAGCTTCGAGCGGGTGGTGCTGGAGGTGGCCCCCGTCCTGGAAGGGGCGGTCTGGGTGGCCCACCATGCCGCCTTCGACGGGGCCTTCCTGAAGGTGACGCTGCCCCAGGGGCTCTGGTCGCGCCACCGGATCCTCTGCACGAAGAAGTTGGCCCAGGCGCTGGTGCCCGAATGCCGGGGCTACAGCCTCCAGAAGCTCACGGAGCACTTCGGCATCGTGAACCAGCGGGCCCACCGCGCCCTGCAGGATGCGGAGGCCACGGCGGAGCTGCTGCAGCACCTCCTCACGCGGGCCGAGGCCCGGGGGCTCGACGCCGAGGCCTTCATGGCCCTGGGGGAGCTGGCCTGGAAGGGGCTGTAGGCTTCCCGTCCGGGGATCCCAGCAGGCGCCGGGCCAGGCCGGGCTCCACGGCGTCGAGGGCCTGGCGGATGCCCTCCGCCTCGCGCCCCTGGAGCGCCTCGACCCAGGGCCGCAGCAGGGTCTGGGTCTCCCGCAGGCGGCCCGAGGCCTCCTGACCGGCGAGCCACCGGGAGCGATCCTCGAGGTTGCCGGGGGGACTGGAGCGGCCGTGCCCCTGGGCCCGCTCCACCCAAGCGGGGAGGAGGGGCAGGAGGGCCTCCCAGAAGGGCCTTCCCCAGGCGGCCAGCTCCCGCGAACGGCCCTGGGCCTTGAGTCGCTCGGCCACCGCGGCCCCGAGGCCCAGCGACAGCGGCCCGCTCGGCGGGGAACCCGAAGGCATGCGCTCCAGCCGCCCCAGGAGCTCCGGAGCCTCCCCACGCCCGGCCAGGTGGCTCCAGTCCAACCAGGTCAGCCAGGCTTCCTCATCTTCGGGCCAGCGCTGCACCCCGGCCTCCAGCTCCGGGAGGATGCGGCGGGCGGCGCCCTCCCAGAGGGGCCGCTGGAGGGCGGCGGAGCGCTCGGCGGAATCCAGGAAGGGCTCCTGCAGCCGGAGGGCATCGGCCAGGAGGAGCACCTCCAGGCGCGGGTGCGGCATCCGGGTGAGGAGGAGGCGGCTCCGGCGACGCAGGGCCGCCACGTGGTCGGGTTGTCGCCTCAGGAGGCCCCGCAGCGCCGCCAGGGCTGGGAGGCCTCCCTCCCGCACCCGGTCCGCGAGGGCACCAGGCTCCGGCAGCTCCGTGCCCGAGGCGAGGACCTCGTCGCCCCGATGGAGGATCCACCGCCCCTCGGGCCCCCATCCCAGGCGGGTGCGCAGGTCCCGCCAGGTCGCCTCGTTCAGGGTGCCCCAGGTGAGCTCACCCTCCCCCCAGTCATCGAAGGCGGGGTGCGTCGCGAGGGCCGCCGCGGCCTTCGCCCAGATCGGTGAGCCCCCCACCTCGAGGCGGAGGACGGGGCGCTCCGGCGCGGGGGAGGGGCGGCGGGGGCCGCGGTTCCCCAGCAGGGCGGAGATGCGTTTGCGATCCTCCCCCGTGAGCGGCATGGGGCTCCCGGGCATGCCGAGCAGGCCCGGCACCGCGAAGGCCACTTCGGGCTGGAGCTCCACGTCCGCCTGCAGCTGCCGATGCGCCTCCTCCCGCCGGTCCTGGAGGAACAGCGCGGCCACCCGCCCGGCCCGCCACTGGGCCTGGGCGGGCGGCGTGAAGGCGGGAGAGGCCGACAGCATGCGCTCGCACAGGGGCCCCAGGGCGGGGCCCGCGTTGATGCGGATGAGGAAGCCCAGCACGGGCTGCAGAGCCACGCCGGGCAGGGGGGGCTCGCCAGGAAGGGGGACGAGCCGATCCAGGAGGGCGTCCAGGTCGGCAGGTTCCTCGGCCAGGTTGCCCCATGCGTTCCAGAGCCCGCGCTCGAAGGGCGCGCGCAGGAGGGCGGAGGCGATGTCGGCGCGGAGGGCGCGGCTGAGGTCCACGGGCAGCGGCGGATCCTTCCGGCGGCCCAGATGACCCAGCACCATGCCCCAGGAGCCCACGGGGGTGCGGTAGGGCCAATCCTCGAAGGCCCGGAGGCGCCGCAGGCCGTCCTGGAGCGCCTCCGCCGCGGCGGCGGTGGCTTCCGCGTCCCGCTCCGGATCCAGGCGGGTGAGGCGCCCGAGGAGGAGGGAGATGCGCTGGGCCTGGGCCTCCCCCTGGTCGGGGTGCTGGCGGATGAAAGCTTCCAGGCGCTCGAGGCGGGGGCTCCACCCGGCATTCCGCATCGCCTCCCGGACGAGGGCGGGGGTGGGGAGGTCCGCCCAGGCGGCCACCTTCCGGCCCAGGGCATCCACCAGCACCAGGCGGGGCTCCGTGGGGTTCCATCCCTCCCGGCTCCAGAGGGCCTCCAGCTGGGCCTGGGGAGGCCGCTCCAGCTGCACCTCCTCCTCCCAGACGCGGTGCAGGTCCGCATCGCCCTGGGCCCATCCGGCGGGAAGCGCCTGGTTGCGCACCCACACCTGGAAGCTCAGCTCCGCCCCGAGGGAGGTGGAAAACCGAACCCCGGACCGAGGGGCGGGGCCCGGCGCCTGGGCCAGGAGGAGGCTAGGCAGGAGGAGGGGGAGGAGGCGCATGGAAGGGGCCATCATCGCCCCTTCATGGGGGCGGCTCAAGGGCGCTTTCCCTTGTCTGGTGAGGGTTCCCGCAAGAACGCTTCATAGCCTCGCAGCTCCTGGCGCAGCGCCGAAGCTTCCGCCGTCCGCCCCAGCTGACCCAGGCTGGTGAGCCAGGGGCGGAGGAGGGCCTTCGTCAGCTGCTCGCGCCCGCTCTGACGTGCCGCCTCAAGCTCGGGCTCCGGCTGGGTGCGCTCCAGGCGGGCGAGGGCCCGGGCCCAGCCGCCCTCCCACTGGAGCCGGGCCCAGGCCTCCAGCTCCTTCCACCGCGCCTGCCGCTCCAGGCCCGCGGCCACGACGCCCACCACCTCCAGGGGCAGGGGCCCCTCGCCGCCCTTGCGACGGGACTTCCAGAGTGGCAGGGAGGCATAGACCTGCAGCGGGGAAGGGGCCGCCGGGTGGACGGAGGCCCAGTCCATCCAGGCCGCCCAGGCCCAGGCCTCCTCAGGCCACCGGGTCAGGCGTGCCTCCGCCGCGGCCAGGGCCCGGCGGGCGGCGCCTTCCCAGAGGGGGCGCTGGGGCTGGAAGGGGGAACGCAAGATGGGGGCTTCCCCCAGGGCTTCGCAGATCTGGACGAGTCGGAGCTCCAGGCGTGGATGGGGCATGCGGGCGCTCAGCCGATCCCGCAGCTCCTCCCGCGCCTGCGTGTGGTCCGGATGGGCCTTGAGGAAGTGCTCCAGCTGGAGCGGGGGCGGCACCCCCTGGGCCAGGAGGCGATCCCTCAGCGCCTCGGGCGAGGGCAGCCCGGCCCCCTGATCGAGGACCTCCTCCCCTCGGAGGAGCAGCCAGCCGGCTTCCGGCCAGCGCTCCCGGTAGCGGGCCCGCTGGGCCGGGGTGGCCGCGGCGAACTGAAGCTCCCCCGGGGCCCAGGGATCCAGGGTCGGGTGCACCCGCAGCGCGTCAACCCGGCGCGCTTCGGCCTCCAGCGCGAGGAACCGGAGGGGAAGCGGGGCGGTCTCGGGGGGCTCGGGACTGGAGGCCAGGGTTCGCTTCACGGCCTGGAGGCGGTCCGGCTCCTCTTCCAGCGCGGACTCCAGGGCGCGCAGGGCGCGGCCGGTCCAGATGGCGGGGGCCTGGGCCCGGGCCTCGCGGATCCAGGCGAGGGCCGCTTCATCGCGTTGAAGGGCCAGAAGGGCCCTCAGCTTGATGGGAGCCCAGGTCCGGAGGGCCGCTTCCCGGGAGGGGCCCTCCGTGAGGCCCCGCTCCGCCCGGGCCAAGCGGCCCGCCGCGTCGGAACGGTACACCAGGTCCAGATCGAGGGCCGCCCCCAGGTCCCGCACGGGCCAGGGGGTTCCGGGGGCCGCCGCCAAGCCCATCAGGCGCGTCTCTAGGTCCTCCACCCAGCGGGCCTCGATGAAGGGCTCCAAGGCCGCCCAGAGCTCGGGGTTCGCGGGATCGCCGGCCAGCGCTTCGAACACCCGTTCCCGCCAGGCCGACAGCTCCGCCGCGATCGGTGGGAGCCGTGCCGAGCCCGCCATATCCAGGGACCAGAGGAGGGCGGCGATCCGGGCCCAGAGCCGCTCCGCTCCGGGTTCCCGGGCCGCTTCGGCGGTCACCGCCTGCTCCCGGGCCTCGGGGGACAGGGGCGGGACGCGCTGGTACAGCCTCATGCGGATGGGGAGGGTCATGAACAGGGCTTCCCGGCAGGCCTCGCGGAGCTCGTCCTCCCAGGCATCGCCGTGGTCCGGATGCTCCCGGAGGAAGGCGGCCCGGACCTCCATGCGCGGTCGCCAGCCCAGGTCGCGCATGACCGTGAGCACCTGCCCCGGATCCGGGGGCTCCGTGCCCGAGCGGACCATCCGTCCCTGGGGATCCACCAGGGCCCACCCCACTTCCAGGCTCCAGCCGAGGCGCCTGCGGAGGCTCTGCAAGGCCTCCCCCTCCAGAGGGGCGGGGAGGAGGTCTCCCGAAGCTCGGTGGGGGCGGAGGAGGGCCGCATTCCGGAAGGCCTCCAGCCAGGTGGGGGTGAGATAGATCCGCCAGGTGGGATCGCCCATCGAAGCGCGGCGGCGGGCCTCCACCATCGCCTCCCAGGCGTCTTCCGCCGGGGCCGGCGCCTGGGCGACGAGCGCGGAGGTGGCGAGGAAGAACGCGGATGCGGGCCGGGGCATGGTGGGTGCATTCTATCGGCATGGATCTGGGCAAATTCCTCGAACTGGTGCGCGGCTACGGGTGGCAGGGCACGGCCCTCTGGGCGGTGCTGCTGGCCCAGGCGCTGCTCTGGGTGGGGCTCTTCCGCCTGCACCTCTCCCTGCGGCGGGAGGAGGCCCCCTGGGAGGAGTGCGTGGGGAAGATCCGCAGCGCCCTCCTGCGGAAGCTCAATGGCGCGGAGGAGGTGGCCGAGCTGAAGGTGCACCGCTACGCCCCCAGCGTGGACCGCCTCATCGCCCTCCACTTCGCGGAGGAGAAGAGCGACCTCATGACGCGCTTCCTCCTCTTCCGGTGGAAGGTGAAGGAGTGCCTGCGCCCCCACTGGATCCGGTGGGGCCACCTCATCATCGGCTACGGCGGCGTGG
>CAZVKM010000083.1:0-13414 GCA_964627685.1 uncultured Solibacteraceae bacterium
GAGGATCCCAGCCTCCAGCTGGAGCAGAACGCCGAGACCCACGAGCAGATCCTGTGGGGGCAGGGGGACATCCACCTCCGCAACGCCCTCGATCGCCTCAAGAGCCGCTTCGGTCTCGAGGTGAAGACGGAGGCGCCGATGGTCCCCTACCGGGAGACCATCCGGAAGGGCGTCCAGCAGCACGGCCGCTTCAAGCACCAGAGTGGTGGTCATGGGGCCTTCGGGGACGTCCACCTCGAGATCAGCCCCCTGCCGCGGGGCGAGGGCATCGTCTTCGAAGAGCGCATCGTGGGAGGTGTGATCCCCCGTCAGTTCTTCTCCTCCGTGGAGAAGGGGATCCGCGAGTGGGCGAAGCAGGGCCCCCTGGGCTTCCCGGTGGTGGACTTCCATGCCGCGCTCTTCCATGGCAGCTACCACACCGTGGACAGCTCGGATGCGGCCTTCCAGCAGGCGGCCCGCATCGCCATGAGCGAGGGCATGCCCAAGTGCAACCCGGTGCTCCTGGAGCCGATCCTCTCCTTCCACTTGCACGCGCCTTCCGAGTTCACGGCCAAGGTGCAGCGCATGGTCACGGGCCGCCGGAATGGCCAGATCCTGGGCTTCGACCAGCGGGAGGGGTGGCTGGGTTGGGACACGGTCTCCGCCAAGCTGCCGCAGGCGGAGATGAAGGACCTCATCACCGAGCTGAGGAGCCTCACCCAGGGCATCGGCACCTTCAACTGGTCCCTGAGCCACCTTCAGGAGGTGGAAGGGCGGGAGTCGGAGCGCGTGGTCGAGCTCCGGAAGCGGAACCTGGCGGAAGCCCGGGGATAGCCCGATCCGGGCCTGGGGCCCGAGCGGCATCACAACTAGGCCCGAGCCGTTTTTTCCGGCTCGGGCCTTCTTCTGCCGGCCCTTCACCGTGATAGGCTCAACGGCGTTCCCGGAGTGCCCACATGCGCTTTCCCCGACTCGCCCTGGCGGTGACCGTGGCGTCGTCTGCCCTGATCGCTCAGGGCCTCCCCCCCGAGGTGCTGCTCCAGGCCCGCCGGGCCAGTCAAGGCTGGAAGACCCATCGGCAGGTCTCCGGACGCACCCAGGAGGTTCCCTACACCTCGCTCGGCCGCGACGAGCAGCGGGACTTCCTGGTGGGAACGGCCCGCAACCACGGCTACCGTCCGAACCGCGATGCGGCCCTGGCGCTGCTCTCCGAATGGCCCTTCGATCAGGGCCTGGGGAAGGTGGTCCAGGGGGACAGCACCGCCGCCCTGGCCGCCTACCGGCTGGGCCTGCGGCCGCCGGGGGCGGACCCCACCGGCTTCCTCCCCTGGGATGGGAAGCCCGGTCGGCCCTGGGCGGAGGGCCTGGGCCTGCACCTCGACTCCGCCAGCTGGCGTCTGCAGGTGATCCCGGCCGCGGCCTTCCTTGAACAGGCCCCCCAGGGCCCCGGGCTGCCGAAGGCGCTGGATCGTGCGCCGGCGCCCACGGTGCTGATCCACCTGAACCAGCTCCGGCCCGGGCTGGACCGCCTGGCGCAGGTGGCGGGAGGTCCCGCCGGGAACCTCCTCCGCACCGCGGGTTCCGGGCCCAGGGCCGGCTTCCTCATCACCCACCTCCAGGCCTGGCTGGACAAGGCGCAAGGGGCGGTGGGCGCGCTGGAGACTCGGGAAGCCTGGGTGCTCCACTACGGTCGTCGCGGGGAGGGGGCCGGCACCCTCGCCTTCCTGCCCGGGAGCCTGCCCACGCGCACGGAGCTGGCCCTCGGTCTCCTGCGCATGAACCCGTTCTCCTCCGTGGCCCGGGCCCGGAAGACGACCCTGGCGGATGGAAGCACCGTGGACGCCGTGCGCGCCTCCGGCGGCCAGCTCTACCTCGAGACGACCCCCGAGGGCACCTGGGTCGCGGACCGGGCTGCCCTCCTGGAGGAGATGCACCGACCGGGCGCCCGGGCCCTGATGGGCGAACGCAAGGGCTGGGGCGCCCTCGCCATGGCCGGGCTCGGAGGAGCCCCCGTGTCCCTCTGGATGCTGCCGCGCGCCGGCGCCGACGCCGACTTCGAGTGTGGCCTCCTGAGGCTGGCGGCCCACCCGCGCGCCCTGGGGATGGCCCCCACGACCCTGGCCAAGGGCGCCCCCCGTGGGAGCGCCCTGAGCGTGGCGCTGGGGCAGGGGCCCACCCGGGCCGCCCTCGAGGCGTTGCTGAAGCCGGATGCCACCTTCGACCCCCCGACCCCCAGCCTGCCGGCCTTCACCGACGGGGGCAGTCAGCTCAGCCCCCAGCAGCGGCGGGATTATGAAGTCCAGCTGGCGGATGCGAAGCGACGCCAGGAAGCGAAGCGTGCCTATCGGCAGCAGCTGGATCGCCTGCTGGGCCTGCTGGAACCCAAGGGCGCCGCCCTCCACTGGAATGGCTGGACCCCGGCGCCGCCCCTCAGCGAGGCCGATCGCGCGGCGCTGGTGGCCTTCCGCAAGGAGGGCTTCTGGATGCGTGGCGCGGAGCGCCGCCGTGAGGCACCGGGCTATGGGGGCTATGGTGAACCGGGCTTCACCCCGAGCGTCGCCCTCGTCCTCCCGCTCAAGGCGGGGAAGGGGGCGGAAGCGGAGGGGCTCCTGAAGGCGATCTTCGCCTCCAGCTTCAAGGGCACGGTGCAGGCCCGGACCCTGGGGACCGTGACGCTCCGGCGCGCCCGCCTCGACCAGGCCTTCGCACCCTCCTACGCCGTGGTGGGGGAGTCCCTGCTGCTGGCCAGTGACGACCGCGCCGCCCAGGCCACCCTCGCCGGCCTGCAGGGCCAGGCGCCCACGCTGGCGGACCTCCCCCCTGGACCTTGGGGCCTCGCGGAGCTCGACGGCCCCCGCGTGGCCGCCGAGCTGGAGACGCTTCTGGGGGCCTACCTCGCCACCCTGTCCAGTCAGCCCCACCGGTGGTGGGAGCCTGCGGCGCCCGGCACGGCCGATGAGGTCTCGGAAGAGGTGGCTTCCTCCTTCGGCCCCTTCCTGGACCTCATCCGGGCCCAGGGTCGTGTGGCGTTGGACCTCCGTTGGACGCCCGGTGGCCTGGAGGCACGCCCCCGATGAGCCGCTTCCTTTCCGGAAAGGGCCTCAGCACGGCCCTCGGAGCCGCCCTCCTCGGGCTCGCCCTCGCCTTCCTGCCCGTGAGGCATGCGGTGCGGGTGGAGTCCGCCGAGGGGAATCCCGTGCAGCGGGTGGTGGTGGATGCGTGGGATGGGCTGGGTTTCCGGGTGCGCCCGTGGCGCCTCCGGATCGTCGGGGAGACCCACTGGGGCCAGCCCGCCACGGGCTACTTCCTGGCCCCCCGGAAGGCGGTCTCCATTGAAGTCTCGGCCTGGCCCGCCTTCCATCAGACCTTGACCCTGCGGCCCATGGCGGAAGGACTTGGAACCCCGGGCATCGATCAAGGCGACCGGGAAGCCTTCCGCCGCTGGTTCGTGGCCCTGGTGGAAGATCAGCTCGACCGCCTCTCCCCGGCCTGGGAACCCGCGCAGCGGGATTGTGCCGGGCTGTTGCGCTTCGCCTTCCACGAGGCCTGGGGTCCGCACACCCCCGCCTGGAAGGACCGGCTCAGCTACACCGGGACCTTCGTCGCCAAGGACCCCTCCGAGCAGCTGGCGGGCCCCTGGCGTCGGGCCTTCCCCACCCCCGAGGGCTGGCGTCCCTTCGCCAAGGGGGCCTACCTCCGGGATCTGGCCTGCGTGCCCCTCTCCCGGGAGCCCCTTGAGGGCCGACCCGGAGACCTGCTCTTCTTCTCCCGCCCTGGCGCCCGGCAGACCCCGGACCACGCCATGACCTTCGGCCGCCCCGATCCCGATGGCACCCCGGTGCTCATCTACCACACGGGCGCCGAGGGCAGCGGGGCCTCCAGGGACGCGGGCGACATGCGTCGTGTCCGCCTCGCCGACCTCCTCCAGCATCCTGACCCCGCTTTCCGTCCCCAGCCCGAGAACCCAGCCTTTCTCGGACTCTTCCGTTGGAAGGTCCTCGCGGAATGATCATGCCCATGCGCCTCCTCCGTCTCGCCGCCTTCGTCCTCGTCCCCCTGGGCCTCCTGACGCCCCAGCTCAGCTCACGGCCCAAGGGGCCTGAAGCCCCCTGGATCGAGCAGGGCTGGCCCCGGGCCTTCGCCATGCCGCGGCCCACCCTGCCCGGGGAATCCGCCGTGCTGGAGTGCGCGGCCCCGGTCCCCACGGACCTTCGCATCCGCCTCCACAAGGTGAAGGATCCCGCGAAGTTCCTCTCCGACCTCCTGGGCACGCCCGAGGGGCGCCTCCCCTGGGAGGGCCAACGAGCGCACCAGGATCCCTTCGATGTGCTGCGGGAGGCTTTCCTCTGGGGGGGGCGCCGCACCTTCACCACCGTGCATCGCACCGCCAGCCGTTCCCTTCGGGATGCGGCCCGGGAGATGGATCGCCTGCAGGAGCCGCTGAGCCAGCCCTCGAACCCGCGTCAGGGGTTGGCCCTCCCCATGGAGGAGCGCCCCGAGCTGAGTTTCCAGTCCGAGATCGTGCCGGAGAGCCCCGCCGACCAGCCCAATGCCGTACTCCTTCCCGCCCAGGGAGCCGGGCTCTACCTCATGGAGGTCATGCTCCGGGAGGAGGTGGCCTACGTCCCCTGGCTCGTGACCGACCTGGCCCTGCTGGGCGAACAGGACGGTGGGAAGCTCCGGGTGACGGCCCTCAACGCGAGGGATGGCGCCGCCGTGTCGGGCGCGCAGGCGACCCTTGTCTCGGAAGGCAAGGCCACGCCCCTCCCCCTGGACGCCTCCGGGGTGGGCACGGTCTCCGCGGGGCCGGGCCTGAAGCGGTTCGTCTGGGCCCAGTCCCAGGGAAGCCTGGCGATCCTGAGCATCGAGGGGCTCGCGAGCGCGACGCCCCGACAGCGCCTCTACGCCTACACCGAGCGCCCCCTGTACCGCCCCGGGCAGGAGGTCTTCGTCAAGGCGATCCTGAGATCGGTGGAGAAGGGCGAGAACACCGTGCCCGCCAACGCCAAGCCCCTGAAGTACAGGGTGCTGGATCCAGAGGACACCGAGGTGGCCAAGGGGGAGACGACCCTCCTCAGCGCGGCCACGGCCACCTTCGGCACGCGGATCCAGCTCCCCAACGGCGGCCGGCTCGGGCTGTATCGCGTCATCTTCGACGGCCCCGCGGGACCCGCCCAGGCGGAGTTCAAGGTTGAGCAGTTCGTGAAGCCCGCCTTCGCGGTGTCGGTCACCACCCCCCAGCCCAAGGTGGGCGTGGGGGATGCCCTCTCCTTCAAGGTCAGCGCCCGGTACTTCTACGGGGCGGCGGTGGTGAACGCGAAGACCGAGTGGTTCCTCTACCAGGTGCGCCCCTCCATGAACTGGTGGGACAACGATGCGGGTCCCGCGCCGGAGCTGAAGGAGAGCGGCACCCTGGAGCTGGATGAGCAGGGCGAGGGGGAGGTCTCCGGCCTGGTGGCCAAGGAGGAGGGCCTCTGGCGCCTCGTGGTGAAGGTGGCCGACGGCAGCGGGCAGCGGAACGGTGGCCAGGCCCAGGTGCGCTGCGCCAAGGGCGACCTGGTGCTCTTCCTCGCGCCGGACCGGGAGCTCGTGACCCCGGGCCAGCCCTTCAAGACCACGGTCCGGGTGCTCGACCTGGACGGCAAGGAGGTGAAGGGCGTGCCCGTCACCCTGCAGGCCGCCACCATCCGCTTCACCCAGCGCGGCAAGGAGAACGGCACCGGGATGACCCAGGATCCCTGGTCCTGGTCCTATCAGCACCGGCCCGGCCAGGTGGTGAGCCAGGGCATGGGCCCCGAGGCCAAGCTGACGATCCCCCAGGCGGGCCTGCACGTGCTCTACGCCTTCGCCACGGACCGCTCCGGCCGCAAGGTGGAGGCGATCCGTCCCATCACCGTGGCCACGGACCACACGCCCCTGCCGCCGGTGCCGGACCTCAAGGCCGCTCCGGACAAGCGGGAGTACCGCGTGGGGGAGACGGCCCGCATCCTCGTCCGCCTGCCCGCGCCCAACCTCACCCTCCGCTGGGTGGTGGAGGGTGAGCAGCTGGGCGAGCGGGGGCAGCGCAAGGTGCCCGGCACCTCCGCCATCGTGGAGATCCCCCTCACGGCCGCGCACCAGCCCAACGCCTGGGTCGTCTTCGAGATCCTGCACCAGGGCCGCCGCCAGCTGGCGGAAGTGCCCCTGCGGGTGCCCAAGGTGGAGAAGAAGCTCACGGTGGAGGTGAAGCCCGACAAGGAGCGCTATCAGCCCGGCGAGACCATGAAGGTGGCGGTGGAGGTGAAGGACCATGAGGGCCGTCCCGCCGCCGCGGACCTGAGCGTGGGGGTGGTCGACGAGGCCATCTACGCCCTGAGCGCCGAGCTGCACCCGGATCCCTTCCGCTTCTTCCACCCCACCCGGCGCCACCTCGTGAACCACAGCGGCAGCACGGACTGGAGCTTCTACGACCTCCTCCGCCGTCCCCGGGACGTCCGCAGCCTGAAGGCCACGAAGCGGGGCGAGTTCAAGGAGGATGACGACAAGGTCCGGAAGAACTTCAAGGACACGGCCCACTGGACGCCCTTCATCGCGGCGGGTCCCGATGGCCGGGCCTCCGTGGAGCTGCAGCTTCCGGACAACCTCACGGCGTGGCGGGCCACCGCCACGGCCGTTACCGCCGACACCAAGGTCGGGGTGGGGCGGGCCTCCAAGCCCAGTTCCAAGCCCCTGCAGGTGAGCCTCACCATCCCCCGCACCCTCTCCCGGGGGGATGAGGCCCGGGCCATCGCCCTGGTGCGGAACCTCAGCGGCGCGCCCATCCAGGGCAAGGTGCGGCTGGAGGTCAAGAACGGCAGCTTCAGGGGCCAGCCCGAAGGCACCTTCACCTTGGCCGACCAGGGGCAGCACCGCTTCGCGCTGCCCCTCCTCACGGACCAGCTCGGCACCCTCACGGTGACGGCCCGGGTGGAAGGCGCCGGGCTCAAGGATGGTGAACAGCAGAAGGTCGAAGTCGTGGAACCCCTGGTCCCCCTGAGTGTCAGCGGGGCCGTGGTACTGAACGGCCCCACGCAGACCGTGGACATCCCGGCGCCCCCGAAGGCGCAGGGCGAGTCCTTCGTCGTGCTCACGCCCGTGGGCAATGTGGAGCAGCTCGTGGTGCCCTCGCTCCCCTACCTGATCCAGTACCCCTACGGGTGCGTGGAGCAGACCCTCTCCAGCTTCGTCCCCAACCTGCTGGTGGCGGACCTGGTGAAGAAGGGGCTGGCCCCGGAGATCGAGTGGAAGAAGCTCGCCGACCTCGACAAGAACATCCGCGATGGTGTCTTCCGGGTCTATGGCTACCAGCTGCCCAACGGCGGCTGGGGCTGGTGGTCCCCCAAGGACTTCGGCACCGAGGCCAACCCGCACACCACGGGCTACGCCCTGCAGAGCCTGGCCACCATGAAGCGGCTGGGCTATGGCGTGGATGAGAACGTCTTCCGCCGGGGACGGGAGTGCGGCCTCCGCTTGTTCCAGCAGCTCGCCCAGCGGGCGGATGCGAACCAGACCCGGCCCGACGATCCGGATCCCGCTGGGGAGGCCTCATTCATGCTCCTGAGCCTCGCCCGCACCGGCGAACCCCTGCAGGGCATCCTCGACAGCACCGCGGACAAGGTGCTCCGGGGCGCCTGGAAGGGGGCGCACGTGCAGGCCATGGTGACCCTGGCCGCCGCGGAGACCCGCCATCCCAAGGCGGGGGCCCTCGTCGCCGCCCTGGAGGCCTCGGCCCAGCAGCGCGGGGGGCTGGTCTCCTGGGAGGGCAAACGGGAGAGCTGGTGGGCCTACCACAGCGGCGACGTGGTCCCCACGCTCTACGCCCTGCGGGCCCTCTGCCTCCTCAGGCCCCAGAGCCCCCTCATCGGGGGCGGCGAGGCCTTCCTGGCCACGCAGCACCAGGGCTACGGCTGGTACAGCACCTGGTCCACGGCCCAGGCCGTGGAGCTGATCCCCTACCTCGCCAAGGTGCGGAAGCTGAACTGGGAGGGCAACAACCTCAAGGCCGCCATTGAAGGCGGGCCCAGCTTCGACTTCGCCACGATCAAGCGGGACCCCTACGCGCCCTGGCGGAACAAGGGCACCAAGCCCACGGCCCACAAGATGGCCACCCCCCAGACTGTCAAGCTGACCGCCTCCGGGAACGGCGTGGTGGTCTGGAGCTACGCCACCCAGGTGCCCGGGGGCGGTCCCGGCGATGCGAAGGCCGCCGCCTCGGGCCTGCGCCTCGACCTCAAGCGGACCCTGGTGCGCCTGCGCACCCCGCAGGAGACGGGGAACGCCCGGATGGGCTGGGTACGCAATGGCTGGACCGGCACCCTCAAGCAGGGGGAGGAGGCCTGGATGGAGCTGGATCTCGCGGCCTCTAAGTTCAGCAGCTACGCGATGCTGGAAGTCCCCATCCCCGCGGGCCTCGAGCCCACGGTGAAGCTGGAGGGCTTCGTGCTGGAGGGCCAGCCCTTCAGCGAGGAGGGCGCCACCTCCGGCAGCGGGGCGGACTACGACGAGGACGGGGAGCGGCACGTGCGGCGGCCCCGCATCGAAGTCCATCCGGACAAGGTGACCTTCCTCTTCCCCAGCATCGGCCCCTGGGAGCGCCCGAAGGTCCGCATCCTCCTCCGGGCGGCCATGGCCGGGAAGTACGCCCTGCGTCCTCCCAAGCTTAGCCTGATGTCCAATGAAGCCCAGTGGGTGAGCGCCCCGGGCATGAGCCTCACCGTGGTCGAAGGGGGTGAGAAGTGAAGGCCCTGATCCTCCTCCTCGCCTCCGCCCTGCTGGCGGCCCAGGCGCCCAAGGCCGCCCCGGAGGGGTACCGCCCCGATCCCAAGCAGTGGAAGCTCTTCCTCCTCTCACCCATGGGCGGGTGGACGACGAACAAGAGCCTCGACCTGACCCTTAAGGTGGTGGATCCCAAGGACCCCAAGCCCCCGAAGGAGGCCGGCCCCCGGGTCGATGAAGACCTCCAGTCCGACGGCGAAGAGGAGGGCCCCAGCTACTACGAGGGCCTGAAGCAGGCCGAGGGGGAGTCCTGGTCCGACTTCATGGGCCGCGTGCAGGAGGCCCGGCAGAAGAACGCCTGGCGTACGCGGAAGCTCGAGGTCTACTTCAACGGGGTGAAGGAGGTTCGGGAGATCAAGGTGGGCTACAAGACCTCCCTCCACTTCGAGCTGCAGGATGGGGAGAACCGCCTGGAGCTGCGCCAGCCCGACAGTGGGAAGTACGCCGTCCGCACGCTCTTCGCCACGAACTCCCGGGACCGTTTGGTGGTCCGCCTCGTGGAGGAGGAGCGCAACCCGTCGCTGTACTACTGGTGGTGGGGCGGGCTCCAGGTGGTGGAACCGGACAGCACCGAAAGCATCGGCGGCGAGCCCACACCCTCGGGTGGCAAGAACCACGGCAGCAGCTACACGCACCTCTCCCCGTTGCCTGGCACCTTCACCGTGCGTTGGTACGACACCCGCGCCGGCGTGGACGGCTACGGCTACGACGGCTACTACGAGAACTCCGAGGTCCGGCCCCAGAAGATCGTGGCCGAGGTGATCCTGGACGGGGGCACGGACCGGGAGAAGCGCTGGCGCTTCGAACGCCTGGTGATGCCCGGCACCAAGCGGGTGACCTTGGGGAGCTTCGATGTGGAGGACTAGCCTCGCGGGCCTCCTGGCCCTCGCCCTCCAGGCGCAGGCCCCGCTGGCCCTTCCCCCCCGGGTTCCGCTGGAGCCGGGGGAGGGACTGGCCCTGGGGCCCCTGAAGGACGGCGACCGGAAGCACGGGGAGGCCGAGCGGGAGCACCCCATGGGCAGCCTCGCCAAGTTGGTGTGGCTCCGCATCGAAGGCACCGAGTGGGGGGCCCGGGACCTCCGCTTCACCTGCAAGGGCAGCTTTGAGGGCCTGCCCTGCTGGAAGCGGGAGGGGCATGGTCGGGTGAACCTCTCCAAGGCCCTCCAGGAGAGCTGCAACCTGGCCTTCCTCGTCTGGGCCCGCATGAGCGTCCAGCGCTGGGCCCAGGAGAGCGGGGAGGGCTCCGTCGCCGTGCGCCTTGAGGAGGCCTTCCGCCCCTTCCTGGGGAACCGCATGCCGGTCATTCCCGATGGCACCGTGCCGCAGCTCGGCCTCGAGTGGGTGGGGGATGGAACCCTCCTCCGCACGAGCCCCTCGGCCATGCTGGCGTGGCTGGAAGAACCGGCCCAGGAGGGCCTGCACCAGGCCTGCCTCCGGCACCTGGGGAACATCCTCCAGGACCCCATCGGAAGCTGGTGGATCAAGACGGGGACGGCGCCCGTGATCGGTGACCCTGGCGCCACCAGCGCCTGGGTGGTGGGGGGCAACGGCCTGGGGTTCGCGGTGCTCCACCTCCCCCGGGGCCGGGGCAAAGCCGAGGGGACCGCCCGGTTCAAGGCGGTGATGGGGCTGAAGTGAGGGGGCTGGCCTGTTGATCCCCGCCCTGATCCTCCAGGCCCCGCCAGGTCCCGACTGGGGAGGGGCCCCGGACGCCCAGGAGCTTCTGGAGGGCCCGATCGAAGCCGCGCGCGCTGCGACGGAAGCCTTCGGCCCCTGGCCCGGGGGCCCCTGGCGGGTCGAGCTGCACCTGGAATCCGCGACCTTCGAGCGGCGGACCGGGGCCCCACCTCAGCGGGCCGCGGTCTGGGTGGGCGACACGCTGCACCTCCGGCCCTGGGAACAGCTGAGGCGACGGGACCTGGGTGCGATCCTGCGCCATGAGCTGACCCACCGGAGGCTGCGGGACGTGCGCCTGAGCCGGTGGGAGGAGGAGGCGCGCTGCCTGTGGGCGGAAGGCCATGTCCATCCCCCGGAGCCTCGGGAAGCTCCGGACCCGGGCCTGCAGGCCCGCTGGAACCGGGCCCTGGATCGGGGCCGCACCCGGGAGCAGGCTTGGGCCTACGCCTCCCTGCGCGCATGGCTGCGGGGCGGGCCGCTGCCGGCCCCTCCGCCCCAGCCGGGCCCGAGGGCGGAGGGTTGGCGCCCGGAGCCCCAGGCACCGGCGGAACCCGTGGTGGTCCGATGGCCGGAGAACCGGCTGCCGCGCACGCTCCGGGTCAATGGCCGTCCCCTGGTCTGGAAGGAGGGGGAGGTCCACCGCTTCGAAGGCTCGGTCCGCTTCGAGGCGGCTCCCATGCCGCGGCTGGAGGGCTCCGTGGAGCTGCGGGGGACCCGGGCCGGATGGTCCCTCCGCTGGACCACCACGCCCGAAGCCTGGGTGGCCGCCGCCTCGGTGGGTGAGCTTCAGGAGGACGCTCCCCTGGAGGCGCGTCGGGCCCTTGCCGGGCTGCTGCGTCGGTGGCTCGAGGGGCATCCGAAGGGCCACCACGGGGATGGGACCTTCTGCCCCCTGACCCACTGCGCCGTGGTGCGCGGCAGCGCCTCTGAGGAGACCCTGGCCGCGGCGGCCTCCGCCCCCCACCTGAAGCTCCCGCCCCGGGCCTGCTTCTTCACCGGCTCCACGGGAGGCCGACGCCTCAGCGCCCGGCAGGCCTGGGGGGAGCCCTACGATGCGGCCCCCGCCGCGGAGCCCGTCCCCGGGGACCGCTGGTCCACCTGGACCCGCACCTTCACGCCTTCCCAAGTGGCCAAGCTCAAGACCCTGGTGAGGCCAGGCCTCCATGCGGGGCAGGTGGGCCTGAAGCTGGGGCCCTCCGGACCCTACGCCGTCGAGCGCCTGCGCCTCGCCGCCGGGCGGACCTGGGGCTGGCCTTCCTGGCCTTCCAACGCCGTGGAGGGACGCCTGCTCGCCGACGGATCCCTGGCCCTCCAGGGCTGGGGCTGGGGGCACAACGTCGGCCTGGACCTGGCCCTGGCCCGGCACCAGGCGGAGCGGGGGATGGCCGCCGAGGAGATCCTGAAGCGGGCCTTCGGTGCGGCCGCGGTAGACTGAAGGGTTCGAGGAACCCATGTCGCTTCAGCAGGAAATCGCCCGCCGGCGGACCTTCGCCATCATCAGCCACCCGGACGCGGGCAAGACCACGCTCACGGAGAAGCTCCTCCTCTACGGGGGCGCCATCGACCGGGCCGGCTCCGTGAAGGGCCGGGAAGGGGCGGGCCACGCCCAGAGCGACTGGATGAGCATCGAGCAGGAGCGCGGGATCAGCGTCACCAGCGCCGCCATGCAGTTCGACTTCAAGGGCTTCGCCATCAACCTGCTGGACACCCCGGGCCACCAGGACTTCAGCGAGGACACCTACCGGGCCCTCACGGCGGCGGACTCCGTGGTGATGCTCCTGGACTGCGCCAAGGGCGTGGAGGAGCAGACCAAGAAGCTCTTCCGCGTGGCCAGCGAGCGCAAGCTCCCCATCTTCACCTTCGTGAACAAGCTGGACCGGCCCGGCCGTGAGCCCATCGACCTCATCGATGAGGTGGAGGAGCTGTTCGGGCTCCACGCCGTGCCCATGACCTGGCCCATCGGCTCCGGCCCCGACTTCAAGGGCGTGTACGTGCGCGCCACGGGCCAGATCGCCCTCTTCGAACGGGCCAAGAAGGGCCAGAAGGCCCAGCTGGTGGGGAAGGGCACCCTGGACGATCCCGAAGTGGCGGAGTTGCTGACCCCCAAGGAGCTCCAGCAGCTGAAGGACGACATCGAGCTCATGGACACCGTGCTGCCCACCTTCGACAAGGCCGCCTTCCTGCGGGGCGAGCAGAGCCCCCTCTTCTTCGGCTCCGCCGTGAACAACTTCGGTGTGGGCGACTTCCTGGATGTGTTCGTGGACCTGGCGCCGGCCCCCGGCCCGCGCCCCACCCTGGATGGCGGCGCCATCCAGCCGGACCAGAAGGGCTTCACGGCCTTCGTGTTCAAGGTGCAGGCCAACATGAACAAGGCCCACCGCGACCGCGTGGCCTTCGCCCGCATTGTGAGCGGCAAGTTCGAGCGCGGCATGGATGCGCTCCACGTGCGGGACAAGAAGAGCCTCAAGCTCAACTACCCCCACATGTTCTTCGGCCGGGAGCGCACGATCGTCGATGAAGCCTGGCCCGGTGACATCCTGGGCCTCATCAACCCCGGGCAGTTCCGCATCGGGGACGTGCTCAGCAGCGCCGGTCCCGTGACCTTCCACGCCGTGCCCCGCTTCAGCCCCGAGCAGTTCGCCTCCGTGCGGTTGGCCGACCCCGGCGCCCGCAAGGGCTTCCTGAAGGGCCTCCAGCAGATCGCCGAAGAGGGCGTGGTGCAGGTCTTCTGGCCCAAGGGTGGCGCGCCCCTGCCCATCCTGGGCGCGGTGGGCCGCCTCCAGTTCGAGGTGCTCCAGCACCGCCTCAAGGACGAATATGCCTGCCAGGTGGTCCTGGAACCCCGGGCCTTCGCCATGGCCCGCTGGCTCCAGGGCGGCTGGCCCGAAGCCAACAAGTTCTGGGGGGAGCTCGTGGAGGATGCCGATGCCAACCCCGCGATCCTCTTCGAGAACGACTGGCAGCG
>CAZVKM010000084.1:0-13323 GCA_964627685.1 uncultured Solibacteraceae bacterium
GGCTGGTTCGCTATGGCATCACGGCGGGTTATCTGGGGGTCGTTACGGGGCCCCACGTGGTTGGCCTCGGGGGCAGGCGGGTCATGGTGCCCGAGCACGGCCACACCCACTGAGGCCCCCATGCTCGATCGGATCATCCAGGCCTCGCTCCGCAACCGCTTCTTCGTCCTCTCCCTCGCCGCCCTGATGCTCATCTGGGGCGGCTACTCGGCCCTCAAGATGCCGGTGGACGTCTTTCCCGACCTCACCGCGCCCACCGTCACGGTGGCCACGGAGGCCCACGGGATGGCGCCCCACGAGGTGGAACAGCTCATCACCGTCCCCCTGGAATCTTCCCTCCTGGGCTCCACCGGGGTACGCCGCGTCCGCTCCACCAGCCATGTGGGCCTCTCCCTCGTCCACGTCGAGTTCAATTGGGACGTGCCCATCCTCCAGGCGCGGCAGGTGGTGACGGAACGCCTCCAGGTGGCCCAGGGCAGCCTGCCCCCGGGCATCGACCGGCCCACCTTGACCCCCATCTCCAGCGTCATGGGCGAGATCCTCTTCGTCGCCCTCGTCAGCGATCGACACACCCCCCAGGAGTTGCGCACCGAGGCAGATTGGAGCGTGCGCCGCCGCCTGCTGGCCGTGCCCGGTGTGTCCCAGGTGGTGCCCATCGGCGGAGACGTGAAGCAGGTGCAGGTGCTGCTCAAGCCCGAGCGGCTGGTGGCCTACGGTCTCACGCCTCAACAGGTATCCGAGGCCGTAAAGGCCTCCTCCGACAGTGCCTCCGCAGGCTTCCTCGTCCATCAGGGCCAGGAATACCTCATCCATGGTCTGGGCCGCCTCCGGGAGGCCTCCGATCTTGAGAACGTCTTCGTGGCCATGAAGGGCGGGCAGCCCGTACGCCTGCGCGATATCGCGGAGATCACCATCGGCCCAGCTCTGAAGCGCGGGGAGGGCAGCCACGATGGCAAGCCCGCCGTGATCATCGGTATCCAGAAGCAGCCCGGCGCGAACACCCTGGAATTGACCCAGCGCCTCGATGGGATCATGGACGAAGTGCAGAAGGGCCTGCCCAAGGGCATGCTCCTGGAGCGCCACATCTTCCGCCAAGCCGACTTCATCCACGTGGCCATCGAGAACGTTCGCGATGCCCTGCGCGACGGGACCATCCTCGTGCTGCTCATCGTGGGCCTCTTCCTCGCCCACACCCGCGCGACGGTGGTCACCGCCGTCGCGGTGCCTCTGAGCCTCGTGGTGGCGATCCTCGTGCTCAAGGCCTTCGGCGCCACCCTCAACACGATGACCCTGGGCGGCATGGCGCTGGCCGTGGGCGACCTCGTGGATGACGCCATCATCGATGTGGAAAATGTCCTCCGCCGGATCCGGGAGGAAGGCCTCAAACCCGAGGGCCAGCGGCGCAGCGCCTTTCAGCTCGTGATGGACGCCAGCTCCGAGATCCGCAGCTCCATCGTCTACGCCACGGCCATCATCGTCGTCGCCTTCCTGCCCCTCTTCTTCCTGGGCGGAATCGAGGGTCGACTCCTTCAGCCCCTGGGCTTGGCTTTCACGGTGGCCCTGGGCGCCTCCCTCCTCGTGGCCCTGACGGTCACGCCGGCCATGTGCCTCTGGCTTCTGCCTGGCCACCTGGGAGATCACGCTTCGGAAGGCCGGGTGGTTCACTGGATCAAAGAGCGCTACGAGCCACTCCTTCAGGCGGTTCTACCCCGTTGGAAGATCCTGATCTACGGCGGCTTGGCCGCACTGGTCCTGGCCGGCGCCTCCATCTTCTTCATGGGCCGCAGCTTCCTCCCTGAATTCAACGAAGGCACCCTCACCGTCAACGTCACAGCCCTCCCGGGTACGCCCCTGGCCGTTTCGGATCGGCTGGGCCGGCAGGTGGAGGAGATCATGCTCCAGCACCCCGAGGTGGTGGCCACCGCCCGCCGCACGGGCCGCGCGGAGCTCGACGAGCACGCTCAGGAGGTTTTCGCCTCCGAGATCGACGTGAGCCTGAAGATGAAGGACCGCACCAAGCAGGCCTTCCTCGGGGACCTCCGCAAAGCGCTCTCCGCGGTGCCTGGCGTCCACATCGCCATTGGTCAGCCCATCTCGCATCGCATTGACCACATGCTCAGCGGCAGCCGGGCCGCCATCGCCGTGAAGGTCTTCGGGCCGGACCGACAGGAACTCCGACGCCTCTCCGATGCCGTGAAGGCCCAGATGGAGAAGGTCGAAGGCGTGGTGGACCTCACCGTGGAAGCCTCCACGGAGCTGCCCATTCTCTCCGTGAGGCCCGACCGGCTCGCCCTCGCCCAAGCCGGCCTCAGCTCCATGGACTTCTCCCATGCGATCGAATTGGCCTTCAATGGCGAGGTCATGAATCAGATCCGTCAGGGAGCCCAGTCCATCGACGTGCTGGTGCGTCTCGTGCCCTCGGCCACCCTGGACGCGGACACCATTGGGTCCGTGCTCCTCCAGACCCCCTCGGGTCCCCGGGCCCTCCGGAGCCTGGCCCAGGTCCAGATGGAACGTGGGCCCAGCGCCATGGCCCGGGAAAACGGAGAGCGGAAGCTGGTGGTCACCTGCAACGTCGGCGGGCGCGACCTCTACGGCGTGGTGCAGGACATCCAGAAGGCGGTCACTGCCAACGTGAGCATCCCTCAGGGCTATCACGTGGATTACGGCGGCCAGTTCGAGAGCGGCGAGGGGGCCCGACAGGTCCTCGTGCTGCTGAGCCTCGTGGCTGTGGCCGTGGTCTTGGGACTCCTCGTGCTCGCCTTCCGCTCCCTCCGGGATGCGGCCATCGTGATGCTCAACCTCCCCCTCGCATGGATGGGCGGCATTCTGGGCGTCTTCCTCAGCGGGGGCGTCCTCAGCGTGGCCACCCTCATCGGCTTCATCACCCTCTTCGGCATCGCTACCCGCAATGGCGTGATGCTCGTGACTCACATCCACCACCTGGTGGACGAGGAAGGGATCACCGATCCCATCGAAGCGGTACGGCGCGCCGCCCTGGAACGCCTCTCCCCCATCCTCATGACCGCCCTTACCGCGGGCCTGGCCCTGGTGCCCATCATCCTTCGCCGCCATGCCCCCGGGAGCGAGATCCAGGCCCCCATGGCCTTCGTCATCCTCTTCGGCCTGCTCTCCAGCACCGTGTTGAATATGCTGGTGGTGCCGAGCCTCTACCTGCGCTTTGGGTCCCGAATGGTCAACCATGGAGGGACAGGGCTGGGGAATTCCGAGTCCTGAACCCATACTTCCTCCTGTGGATCGCAGATTGAGCTAGGGTTCACCTATGAAACTGCATGGCCTCTCACCTGATGAGCGCGAGCGGCTTACAAGCTCCGGGTTGAAGGCCTTCTTCTCCATTTCGGTCCTGTGGAAGCTAGACGAACCGGAGCAGGCTGATCTGTTAGGGCTCAATGGTGGGCCGTCCCTCCGCCGATGGCAGGTACGGCCACCCAGGCGGTTGGGTCGAGACCGCCTGGAGCGAATCTCACACGTCTTGGGAATCTACAAGGCGCTCCAGTTGTTACTCCCCACGGCGGAGCAAGCGAATGCCTGGGTCAAGAAGCCGAATGACGCCCCACCCTTCCTTGGAGCTGCGGCCTTGGATCTGATGAGGCAGGGGATACCAGGGCTATACGCTGTGAGGTCATATCTTGAGGTCACGATGTCTAGCCTTTCGATCGACCCACGGATTGGTGGAACCGTGGTGGCAACTCGGGTGACGGGAGAAAATGGGTGAATGCTTTAGGGGGAGCGTGCGAATCCCCATCATCGAATCAACCCGTACTGGGCTGCCCGTCGACGCCATTGGCGATTGAGGAGATGTAGGCCCACGTGGCTCGGAGGTCTTCCATACCTCCCCGAAGCATTCGGAACAGTGGGGGGGCACCCGCAAATTCAGGAGCTCGGCTTACGGTCGTGATCCACCGGTAGGACGCATCGGTTGCGCCCCAGACCAGGGTCGAGGATTCGAACGTTCCAACCACATAGGCGATCCGGTCGACCACATCCCGATCAAGGTGTAGGCTCAGCCCCGAACGCGCCCTCCGGATCCAGCTCCGATAGGTATTACTGGAATTGGGTTCTTTCCCAAGCAGGATTAATCGGGCCGCAATGGGGAGGCCCCAGGCATCACAGACGCAATTAAATAGGTGAAGGGCCTCGCTGTGGGTGGTGCTTCCTCTGGGTTTGATCATGTTCCGCCCCCACGCATTGAAGGGTAGTCCATCAATCACTGCCATCCAGAGCCACCTCGACCGGGTCAGTTCCAATCCCTACGTGGCGCCTCAAAAGGCTGGGCAAAAGGGATCTGCTCAAGATCTACTCTTCTTTTTATCTAATTATTGAATTAACAACATTTAACGATCGGACACTCTATGCACGGTCTTCTTTGCGCTCGGACACTTTATGGTTGATGTTCCCACTGGACCTGCCTGAAAACGATCGGATTCTTCGGCGAAGAGCGGCAGGCTTGAGCCCCTCTCAGACACTTTATGGTTTATTCGCCGGACAATTTATCCCTCAAAACACATTTCGTGTGTCGTGAACCATTACTTGGCCGTTTGGCCAGGTAATGGTTCAAAACGCGATTGGCCAAGTTATGGTTCAAATAGATCTAAAGGGACCACTGAAGAGTTGAGACCACACTTTGTGATCTCAACTCTGTGGTTTGTGAGAATGGGCCACAACTAGAGGCATCGATCTAATGGGCATCGTGATCCGATGTTTCGATCTCTTGCATTGTCAGGTGACGGGAATCTTTAGCCCTGGCTAACCTTTCTGTTCACTTCCAATGAAGAGGTTGAACGTGGCCATTCGCCGCCTGCTTGCTCTTTGCCTGTCTCTGCTTCCACTCGCGGCCCAAGGGTACCGCAGGCTCCGGGCAATCCCCTTATCGGGTTCTTTCGGGCACCAGCCAGCAATTCACAGCTGCAGTCTCCGGTCCTGGAACACCCAGTCAAGCCGTAACATGGTCCGTGAATGCGGGGGGTGGTTCTGTGCTCACCAACGGCCTTTACACGGCGCCTTCCACATCGGGGGACTACAACCTTCGAGCCACGAGCGTGCAGGATCCCAGTTGCTATGCAGAGGTGCCAATTCATGTGCCCGGTTGGCGATTGAAATGGAAACGCGACATCGCCTACTTGGGTACCAAGGAAGTCGCTGAGTTCGATGCTGCTGGCATTCATGTCACCCACGTAGACCACCTGGGAAGCCCTCGGCTTGTCACTGGACCTGACGGCAAAAAGGAGAGCGCACAGAAATACATGCCCTTTGGCGAGACTTTGGATCAGTTTGGGATCCGAAAGGCCTCCAAGGGGTTCACGAATCATGAGCAAACCGATGACTCAGGGCTGATCTACATGCAGGCCCGATTCTATGCCCCTCAGTACCACCGGTTCTTGAGTCCGGATCCTGCGCGAGACCAGCATTTTGAGGCAACTCAGAGTTGGAATATCTACAGTTATGTCCAGAATATGCCCCTCATGATGACGGATCCTTCTGGGTTGGTCGCTGAGTGTAATTTGAAATCTAAGGGCTACGATGCCATGGCTTATGGATGGTCCGGGGAAGCCTACTGTGCTACTGGGTTGATGGGACTTTTGGGGAAAATGATTTCGGGAGATCCACAGGATTCAGATCCTTCTCAATCTCCAGTAGCCGCGTTGGGTGCAGCTCAGAAGGAAGATCAGAAAAAATGCCTTCAAGCAGGTAGTAAAGAGATCAAACCAATTACAGGAACTTATCCGAAGTTGGACTTTGCAGAGGTTGTTCCAGGCTTCCGGTCGGGAGAGAGTCCCAGGGATGCAGCATTTTGGTTTTATCAAAAGCCAATCTCAAAGGCTAAAAGCCCTACGATGAGGTCAAATCAGGCAATCCAAGATCCCTTACAAGTTTTAAGTCAATATCGACGATCCTATCGTTATTGGCAGAGTAATTTGACCGAAATGGGTAATGGTAAGTATCGAGAGTGGGGCTTGGTCTCAGATTGCATGAAATTGTTTAATTCATCTTATCCAGACTGTACGGAGTACTCCGATGCCTTGGCGGACTATTTGAACCAAACCGTGGTCATTCCAGGAGCTTTTGCTAAGGCTGAAATTGCAGATGGCTTCTTTATGGAAAATAGTCATTTTGTTGTTGGCATCTATCTAAAGGATGGCAATGGCAAGACTACCCTTCTTGACAGATTTGATCCATGGAACAGTAACGTCATCATGAAATGGTTTTAGGGACAAACATGAAATTATCACTCAAACGACTCGACTATTTTATATTGATACTCGGAACCATTTTTTTCTTGTTATTTGCCAATTCTATCCTTTTGGGGCGCAAAGCCATAAAGGCAAAGATTCAAAAGCGCATACAATCCGAAGGGAAATGAAGATGCATTCAAGAATCAACCCCTACCAGAGTCCAGAGTCCAAACTCATTGATGCTGATGAGAGGGCTCCGGAGGAAATTGCAAGATGCAGAGAGGTTCGCAAGGTTGGGCGATTAGTATTTTATTTTACTATGTTTATTTCATGCTTTTTGATGGAGATGTTTGCAATTTATAAAAAAGGCGATAATTTTTTGTCGGATTCATTTGTACCGTGTTTGGTTATATTTATTTTTTATGCAACACTGTCTCTTGCTGGTCTATACATGGGAGACCGTATTGGGAAGGTGATCTTTAATTTAGGCTGGTTAGGCACACTTGGTTGTTCAGTAGTTGGTGGTATTGCTTGGGGCGGGTACTCCGGCTTTATCGCTCAAATTCTGGGAAGCATTTTATCTCAATTAATTGTTGCAATTGATGCTCCATTAAGAAGTCATCAAGTTATTCTTGAGCACATGTGTTATTCATGGACATATGTGACATTTATACCAGTCCCGTTATCTGTTGCTGCAACTGTATTACTTCGGTTAATTTGCAAAAAGAAGATGGTTAAGCAGAAACCTGGCCTCTGAATTATTGAACAATGTTTAATTTGATTCTTAGTTGTTGTTTTAAGGTGCGAATATAGTGATTCAATTAAATATTCGGCCCAGAAATCCCATATCTCCAGCTCCATCAAGCCTTCCCGAAACTTTCTACTATAAAATCCACCAGAAAGCAGAGGTTCCCCCTCGAAAAATGGTGGATTTTTATGAAACCGATCGCCCGCACAATGACCGATGCCCAGCCCATGTTCGGCTGGAGCCTGGAGATGGTCCTTGATCCAAGCCAGGAACTGTACCGCTTGGCCGGACGCATCGATTGGGCTGCGTTGGAGGCGGTGTTTGGCAGCCTGTATCGTCCCGACAACGGCCGCCCCGGCGCGTCCATTAGGCTTATGGCAGGGCTCGGAGGCGCTGGGTGGACTACCTTGCTGGGACCTCGAACCCAGGTCGCCTGGGCCCCTTCGCCCTGGTTCGGGAGGTTTCCCCGGAATTCTGTGATGAACCAAAAATAAGGTAGCTCTTCCTCCAGGTGCATACACCAACATCGTCGTGCGATTCCCAAAGTTCAGTGAGGCTTGGGAGGCAATTTAGGAGACCGGTACGACGGAACGCTCCCCCTTGAGAAGGTCCGGAAATCTCAATGCTCCAGGGGCGACAGCGTCGCCTGTATCAGAATTTGTCCAGGCGGCGTGCCTTTGCGGTCTGGTTGCCGATACTTAGCAAGAAGAGGGTCCACCTTCCTGGGAAAGGAGGTTGATACACTCCCCGTACATCATCCGCCACCGGGATTGAATGAACATTGTCCAGCGATGGAAGATGCACGTTTTTCTTAAAGGCGATTATTAAAAATCAGACCCCATTCTTGGGCTTCCAACATGCTCAGCCTCGTGCAGCTTCGACACATCTTCGATCGTCTCGGTACACCTGCACCTGGACGAACGCTAATTGAGAATGCTCGTTTGAACGTTCCTGTGCGTAAGGTTCGCTCCAACAGCACCAACGTCATCACGCGCTTCATGAGCAAGAAGATGGAGCGCTCGGTCGACACCGAAAGCCGGACCGTGGAGTTCCCAGCCGTGATCATGTATGAGCACGACGATAAGGTGCTTGAGTATTACGCCCAGCCCGTGAAGCTCGATGTAAAGTGGCAGGCCCCCAGTGCCAAGCGCCCATTCAGGATCCAGCACACTCCGGACATGCTCCTGATACGGGAGGATGGCTTTTGGATCGAGGAATGGAAAGAGGAGAAGAAGCTCCTCGAGCTACATAAGAAGAGTCCTGAGCGGATCCTCAAAGAAAACGGAGAGTGGCGGTACCCAGCGGTTGAAGAGCTATTGCGGAATCTAGGCATCAGCTACCGCATTCGTACAGCGGATGAGCATCCGCGAACCTACATTCAGAACCTCACGCTTCTCTCCGACTACTTCGACGCCAAGTGCCCGAACGTCGAAGACGAACGCCTGGCCGCGATCCATGGTCAATTTCAGGACCAGGCGGCCGTCCCATTGCTTCACCTTATTGAGCGGGGGAAATCCAGAACTTCAGACACCGGTGAAGAGGTCCTCTATTCGTCAGATGAGATTTATAAAGCCATCGCAGATGGAGCCCTGAGCTTCGATCTGATGGGAGATCTCTTGTCCGACACACATCGTGTAATGGTTTACCGAGATCCGAAAGCGATGGAGCTGGGTCGCTCGATCATCGATGTGGAAGTTATCAATGAATACCCCGTTGACCGTAGGGACGTCTCTGTTGATCCCGGATGCCAGGTGGATTACGACGGTGTGATGTACACCGTCGTCAGGGTCGGCACGAAAACCGCCACCCTGGAGAGTCAGGGTTCGACCTTTGACCACGATGTGTCCGCACTGGTGGACAAGCATCAACGGGGGATCCTGACCGTCCATTCAGCCAACACTGTCCCCTCAAAGACACTGGCTTCGTTCGAGAAACTCACGCCGGCTCGGGTGGAGGAGATCTTGAAGCGGAAGGCGATCCTGGACCAAGCCGACCAGGGACTTGTTCCGCTTGGAGTGTCAGAGCGCACCCTCCGTCGTTATCGGGCCATGGTTCGTAATGCAGGTGAAAATCAGGTGGACCAACGAATCGCGCTCGCATCACGAATCGCGGATCGCGGCTACCGCGATCGAAGGATCTCTGACCAGATCCTCGAACTGGTTGCTGAAGTGGCACGTGAACACTACAACAACGCCAGGAATATGAACAAGACCACGGCGTATAAGTTCTTCGTCCTGGCGTGTGAACGCGAAAATCAAACTCCTTGCTCTATGAATACGTTCAACAAGGAGCTTGAACGGCTTAAGTCGGATAAAGCCCGAATGGGCAAGCGCATGGCGTACCAGAACGAACCCATCGTCTGGTACTTGCAGCTCACGGAGCCCGTGCACGGCGTGCGTCCATTCCAGTACGTCCATATTGATCACACTCAATTGGACCTGCAGCTGATCGGATCCGAGTCCCGTAAGAACCTGGGGAAACCCTGGCTCTCGCTCGCCATTGACACCGAGTCGCGGATGATCCTCGGCTTCTACATCACCTTTGAGGCGCCTTCGTACCGCTCCTGCATGATGGTCATCCGTGACATCGTGAGGCGCCACGGACAGATGCCAGCGATGCTCGTGTTGGACAACGGGAAGGAGTTTCATTCAAGGGCCCTTGCTCAGTTGTGTGAGCTGTACGGATGCAGCATCAGGTTCCGGCCCGGCGGGAAGCCCAGGTATGGATCCGTCATGGAGCGGATCTTTGGGACGACCAACACGCAGTTCATTCACATGCTCGAGGGCAATACTCAGCTAATGAAGAACCCGCGTTCGCTGACGAAGGCGGTGCTCCCCGAAAACCTTGCGGCATGGGACCTCACCAGGCTCCATGGTGCGTTTGAGAAATTCTTCTTCACTCTCTACGGCACCAGGGAGCATCCCGCCCATGGGAATACCCCTGAGGAGTATTTCAGGCGGAGGTTGGATGAGACGGGGGAGCGGAAGCATCGGTTAGTTCGATTCGACGATCTATTCCGGATCGAAACCTGCCCGCCGCCCTATGACAGTCCTACGCGAGTGGTCGATCACAAGCGGGGGATCAAGATCCGGAACCTCTATTTCTGGAATGACATCTTCCGAAGGCCAGACCTGAAGAACAAAGAGCTGCAGGTACGCATGGATCCTTGGGACCCAGGTACAGCCTATGCCCTGGCTAAGGGGCAGTGGGTGATTTGCGTCTCCAAGATCCAACCCATGCTCAGTAAGTACACTGAGCTGGAGCGCCGCTATCTCTTTGAAGAGATCGCCAAGAGGTCCGGCGGCCGAGTAGGCTCCTTGGCCCCTCACCGTCTCAGGGAGTGGGTCAGCATCCTTGACCCAAAAAACTTCGATCCTTATCTCTCGGATCGACAGGAGGAGGTCAAAGCCCTCTACGGCGCGCTGGGGATGACCAAAGCCGTTCCTACCCTCCCCCCGCCCAAGCCGGAATCTGAGCCTGTGGTGGTGGTCCCATTCAAGGTGTCGAAGCCTCGGCCCGTCGCCTCGGCCAAGAGCAGCGAGAAGGCCCCGGAACGTAGGCCTGTCGCCCCTCATGAGGAGGAGTTTGATGACTACTCACTTCTCTAGCCAGGACATTGAGTCCCTAACAAAAGAGCAGGTCCTCCGGCTCTCTGATGATGATCGACTGGCCTACTTCCACGCTGTCCGGCTGAATCACCAGAAGGTCAGCCATGCGATTGCAGATCTCAAGCTGATGGCCAGGCCTGGGGCAGGCTCAGACATCACGCTCCTGGTCGGTCCCACTGGTGTAGGGAAGTCCACGATCGTAAACGTACTCCGTGAGCATGTCCTCAAGGAGAATCAAGCACGGATGAAAGAGGACTTGGCGTTGATCCCCATTGCCGTAGCGGAAGCTCCGGCATCAGGGGAGCGCACCTTCTCCTGGAGGATTTTCTACCAACGCCTGGGGGAATCGCTCCAAGAACCCCTCATGAACAAGAAGCAGGAGACGGTGACCAAGGACGGGCGAGTCACGGTGCGCCCTGCGTCCAATTCGGCGACAGTGGCTGCGCTCCGAACCTCCATCGAGAAGGCCCTGGTTTTCCGGAAAACCTCAATCGTGGTGGTGGATGAGGCGGTCCATTTGCTGCGCAACATCCATGGCAGCACGCTCGAAAACCACATGGATGCCATCAAGTCGTTGGCCAACATCTGTGGCGTGAACATGATTCTCGTGGGCTCTTACGACCTGGTCGGGTTGATGAACCTGAGCGGTCAGGTCGCTCGCCGAACCACGATCGTGCATTTCCCTCGCTACTTCGCCGATGAGGACCGAGACGTTCGAGCCTTTGAAAAGATTCTGGCGAAGTTCGCAGGCTACCTCCCTCTTGAAGGGGAGATCGACCTGTCGCCTTATGCCAGCGACCTCATGCAGGCGTGTGCTGGGTGTGTCGGGATCCTGAAGGACACACTCTCCCGAGCCCTGGCCCTTGCCTTGAGGGAAGGTGGGAAGCTGACGGTAGCCCACCTGGAGAAGGCGATCCTCACGCCCATGCAACTGAAGGCGATTCTGGAAGAAACCTTGATTGGCGAAAAGGAGATGCGGACAAGCGCATTTGGAAGCGGGTCATTTAAGGCTTCCGCGGACCAATCCAGGGACATTGAGCTATTGGTGGCTGGCGAGTCATGAAGGGGCTCAGCTGGAGGTGTGAGCCATGGAGATCGTAAGGGTCGGGTCCATCAAGACGATCCCCGATAGGAGCGTGTTGGTCCCTCTGAAGCCCATTGGGCTTGGGACCATGCACGTCGAAAGCCTCTCAAGCTATTTCCAGCGGCTGGCCGACCAGCACGACGTGTCTCCCAAGGTGATTGCCAGGGAGTTCGTCCTGCCAAGGCTGGGGTTCAACAATCGCGTTGGTGAGGTCCAAACGGACAGGTACTGGAGATCGTCGTTCTTCAGCGGGATGGGTGAGGTCCCGGAACAATGGTGCAGGATCCTGGGAGACCTCACTGGCGTCACCGGCTTGCGTCGATTGACCTTGCTCCCTTTGCACGGCCTCATCGGTATGCACGGGAGCGCCAGCATGGAGCGGCGCTGGTGCCCGCACTGCATTACCGAATCAGAAGCGAGGGATCAGCCCTATGGGCAACTCCTTTGGGAGATCGGGTGCGTAAAGGCTTGTCCTAAGCACGAGATCCACCTGGTCTCGGGCCATGGCTGCGGGCCAGAGGACGCCATTCCCCCTCTCCGGATCAAACCTCTTCCCCATGTCTGCCGGTCATGCGGGGTCAGGCTATCTCTGTCCGCCGATGATTGCGTTTCTGCCGCATCCGACTCTGAAGTGGGGTTCGCAAGAGCCATTGGGGAGGTTCTTGCCGGACCCATCTTCTCTGACGGGCCGCATGAGGTCGGTCGAACCATTGCAGATTTCCTGACCGATGCAATCCAGTCGGTTGAAGGTGGGTACGGGAACCGGGCCGTGCGGAGGACTGGGGCTAGCAAATCTGACATCAGTGGGTGGAAGAGCGGCCGGCACCTGCCAAGCCTTCCGCAGGCGTACATGATCGCTAACGCATACCACGCACAACTCTCAGATGCCCTGATTGGACGGGGGGGCATCAGAAGGTTCAGCATTCCAGAGGGAGCCGCGCCACGCCGCGTGAGCTACACCCCCTATCGAGACCGGTCCCTAGGCTGGAACACCGAAGCGAAGCGCCAGGAGATATTGAACTCGCCAACACCACCGTCTGCAGCCCAGGCAGCCAGCTTGCTTGGGACCTCTGTCCGGGAGCTCCGAAGGCTCCATCCGGACTATTGCCATCAAGTCGTTGAGCGCCATTCGCAATGGGTCAAGGGCGAGACTGACCGACATCGAGAAGAACGGCTGCTGGTGGTGGAAGCGCTCGTGAGTCAAATGGTTTCTGAGGGCGTGATTCCGACCATTGCCAGGTTAGAGGAGCGCCTCGTGGGGATACCGAAAGCGTTCTTGTTTAAGGAACGATCTGCCTGCAAGAAAGTCTGTGAGGTTGGGAGAAGCCATCTAGGTGTTTGATGGGCACTAAATGAGATCCCTTGGGCCCTCGTGGGACCTATGCGGATTCCACCGCCTAGGACCAGTTAAACTTGCTGGGGTTCATGCATGCCATTGAAGGGCCAATCACCAGATGAGCGTGGACGGCTGACAACCGTCGGATTGAAGGCCTATTTCGCCATCGCCGCCGAGTGGAATCTAAATGAGCAAGAACAGATTGACCTCTTGGGGCTCGAGGATTGTCCAGCCCTTCACCGTTGGCAGGAACGGCCACCTAAACGATTGAGCCGAGATTCCCTCGAGCGGATATGGTTTGTGCCCCGGTCAGGATTTGGTTCACGACACATTTCGCGTGGTGGAATCGCGAT
>CAZVKM010000085.1:0-13155 GCA_964627685.1 uncultured Solibacteraceae bacterium
TCTCCAGGCGCAGGGGCTTGTCCAGGTGGTCGGGCCAGAGGTCCACCACGAGGCCGCGGGCGCTGAACTCGCCCGGGCTGGAAGCCAGCTCCGTGCGGCGGTAACCCAGGGCCACGAGCGTCTCCAGCAGGAGCTCCCGCGGCACCTCGGCCCCCTTGCGCAGCTCCAGCTTCTGCTTCTGGAACCAGGTGGGATGGGGCAGCTTCTCGAAGGGGGCCAGGGGCCCCGTGACGAGCACGTGCACCTTGCGTTCGAGCAGGCCCACGAGGGTGGCCAGGCGGTCGCGCAGCACGAGCCCCGGAGGGCTGCTCTCCCCGCCGGCGTAAGGGGCCATGCCCGGGAAGTTGGCCACGGTGGCCTGGGGCAGCAGGGCCGCCAGGGCCCGGGCCAGGGCCTCGGCTTCGGCCTCGCTGGGGGCATCCACCCAGAGGGGCTCGATGCGCCCTTCCCGGGTGAGGCGCCGGGCGAGCAGCACGGCCAAGGCGGTAGGGTTGGTCCAACGGAGGCGCGCCCCGGCCTGGAGGGCCGCGGCAGGCGCGTCCACCAGGCGGAGCAGCTCCTGCAGAGATCCGAGGTCGTGCGTGTCCATCCGCCCTCCAGTGTGCCTGAAGGCCGGCGGGAATCGTCACGCCTCCTCCAGAACCCTCCTCACGGCGGCGGCGAAGGTCCGGTGCCGGAAGGGCTTCTGGAGGAAGCCGGCCAATCCATGCCCCACGAAGTCCTGGGCAGCGTCCGCCTCGTTGTAGCCGCTGCAGAGGATCACGGGGATCGCCGCGTTGATTTCCCGGAAACGGCGGAAGGCCTCGCGTCCATCCATGTGGGGCATGGTGAGGTCCATGACCACCAGGCGGAGGACGGTGTGGTGGGCCTTGAACAGTTCCACCGCCTCCCGTCCGTCACAGGCCTCCACCACCTCCATCCCCAGATGCTCCGCCATCTGACGGGTGACGCTGCGGGCGCCCACTTCGTCGTCCACGACCAGGATGCGCCCGTGGGTGGACCACTGTCCGGGGTCCGTGTGGTCCCTGGGTTCCTCCCAGGTGGCGCCCACCGCCGGGAGGAAGAGCTTGAAGGTGGAGCCGCGGCCCACCTCGCTGTAGAGCTTCAGGCTCCCGTGGTGGGTGCGGAGGATGCCCATCATGGCGGACAGCCCCAGCCCACGCCCCGTGAACTTGGTGGTGAAGAAGGGATCGAAGATCTTGGCCTGGGTCTCCGGACTCATGCCGCAACCGGTGTCGCTCACCTCAAGGGTCGCGTAGAGGCCGGGCTCCAGGGGGAAGGCCAGGGCCAGGTGCTTGATGTATTCGGCATCCAGGTGCTGCACCCCCGTGCGCACCGAAATGAGTCCGCTGGTCTCCTCGCCGATGGCCTCCGAGGCGTTGGTGACCAGGTTCATGATGAGCTGCTGGACCTGGCTTGGATCCGCCTGGATCCTGGGGCGAACCTCGGAGAGGTCATAGCGCAGGGCCGCCTTCTTGGAGATGGACACCGAGAGGAGCTGGGTCATCTCGTTGACGGCGCGGTTGAGATCCACCGTGGTCATCACGAAGTTGCCCTTCCCTGCGTAAGCGAGGAGCTGCCGGGTGAGGTCCGCGGCCTTGAGGGTGGCCTCCTCGATGCGCTGCAGGAAGGGCCGGCCAGGGCTCTCCGGCGGCAGGGCCAGGTCGCCGAGGCTGGCATTGCCCAGCACGGTGGTGAGGAGGTTGTTGAAGTCATGGGCGATTCCCCCGGCGAGCACACCCAGGCTCTCCAGCCGCTGGGTCTGGCGCAGGCTCTCCTCCATGCGCACCCGCTCGGTGATGTCCCGGGAGCTCACCAGCAGGTGGGTCACGGGGCCTCCGGGGGGCACGGGGATGACCTCCGCATCGTAGACCTTCAGCTCCTGACCCTGCCCGGCTCGCCGCTCCATGCGCTGGGGCTCGCCTGAGAGGATCGCCCGGCGGAAGGCGCCCAGCACCTCCTCCGCCGGGGCCTTGATGTGGGGATCCAGGAAGGTTCCAAGGAGCTCCGCGGGCTCCCGTCCCAGGGCCCGCGCGCAGACCCGGTTCACGGTCATCACCCGGTGGCCACCGGGCTCCACCCGGAGCAGGACCATGGGATCCTCGTGGGTGTCGTAGATGAGCTGGAGGGTGCGACGCTCGGTCTCCAGCTCCTGTGTGCGGGCCACCACCAGGTCTTCCAGCTCCCCCTGGTGGCGACGCAAGGCCTCCAGCAGCGCCTGGCGATCCGTGATGTCCTTGGTCACCTTCACGAACCCCAGCAGGTCCCCGCCCCGGCGCACAGCGGTGATCACCACGTTCGCGAAGAAGCGGCTGCCGTCCTTGCGGACGCGCCAGCCCTCCTGCTCATGGCGCCCCTCCTCGGTGGCCCGGGCCAGCGCCCTTTCCGGCTGACCCGAGGCGGCCTCCTCCGGAAGGTAGAAGCAGCGGAAGTGACGGCCCAGGATCTCCTCCGCGCGATACCCCTTGGCGCGCTCGGCCCCCCGGTTCCAGGAGGTCACGCATCCCTTGGGGTCCAGCAGGAAGATCGCGTAGTCTTCGATGGCCTCCACCATCATGGACCGCCCCACCTCCCGGAGCCCTCCGGCCCGGGAGCTTCCGACACGGTTCCATCTGCGGACCACCTTCGGCATGCGTCCCCGCTCCAGACACCCGACTGTAGGCCCCTGATCCGATCGGGCCAGCCCCCGGGAATTCAGAGCTGTAAGGATGTTTTGCCCGGGGCCCCCGGGACCCGCCCGGAAGGAGGCGGATCCCGGCTGATCTCCCAGGAGATGCCATGCGCCGTTCAGATCTCCCGGACCATCCAATCCCTGGGCATGAGCACCCGGTCCCACCAGGGACCCGCCTCGGTGCGGCGGCCGACGGCGATGAACATGTTCACCTCGGCTCCGCGGGGAAGGTCCAGCAGGGCCTTCGCCCGCCAGGGGTCGAAGCCCTCCATGGGGCAGCTGTCGTAGCCCTCGGCCCGCAGGGCCAGCATGAGGGTGGCCGCGGCCAGGGCCGTGCTCTTGTGGGCCATCACCCGCACATCCCGAGCCGGCATGAAGTTCGGGGTGGGGCGGAAGAAGCTCCTGATCCGGCCGGCCAGGGGCTTCCACCAGCCCAGGAGGTTGAGGGGCCCATTGGTGTACACGAGGGGGATCAGCTTCCGGTAGTAAAGGCGCTGGCTGCGCCGCAGCCCGCCACGCCGCTCGAAGGTGTCCACGATGAAGTCGCGGTTCCGGCGCCAGGTCTCGCGGTGGGCCACCACCGCGATGAGCAGGCCCGCGGTGCGGGCGGCCGTCTGGTTCAGGCAGATGGCCTCGGCGGCCTTCCGGGCGCCCTCGGAGCGGATCACCACGAATTCCCAGGGCTGGAGGTTGGAGCTGCTCGGAGCCAGCCGGGCGGCATCCAGGCAGCGGTCCAGCACGTCAGGCGGCACCGGATCCTGGGTGAAGTCGCGGATGGTGCGGCGGGACTCCACCGCCTCATAGAAGCCGAGGGTCATGCCTGCCCCCCGCCCACGAGTCCCCCGAGGCGCCCCTTGAACCAGGCCCAGGTGCGGCCCAGGCTCCAGTCATCGGCGATCTCGTAGAACACGGGCACCACGATGAGGGTGAGCAGGGTGGAGGTGATGATGCCACCCACCACCGCCCGGGCCATGGGGGCCCGCATCTCGGCGCCCGCCCCCAGGGCGAAGAAGAGGGGCAGCATGCCGAAGATCATGGCGAAGCTCGTCATGAGGATGGGACGGAGGCGGGTCTTGCCCGCGAGGATCAGGGCCTCGGTGCGGCCCATGCCATCCTTCCGGTGCTGGATCGCATTGTCCACCAGCAGGATGGCGTTCTTCGTCACCAGGCCCATGAGGAGGATGAGGCCGATGCTCGTCATGATGGAGTTGGTGTCACCGGTGACGAGGAGCATGAGCACCATGCCCACCATGGAGAGCGGGAGGCTCAGCATGATGGTGATGGGCATCTTGAAGCTCTCGAACTGGCTGGCCAGCACGAAGTAGATGAACACCACCGCCAGCAGGAGCGCGGAGCCCATGTGCCCGGCCGTCTCCTTCTGGTCCCGGGCCTGGCCCAAGGGCTGCACGGTCACCCCTTCAGGCAGGGTCCCCGAGGCCTGGAGCTCGGCCACCTTGGCGGCCACGCCGGCACTCACCTCGCCGAGGGTGGAGCCTTCGAAGTTGCCCGTGAGCTCGATCTCCTCCTGGAGGTCGTGGCGCTGGATCTTCGCGGGGGCGATGGACTCCTCGAAGCGGGCCACCTGGTTCAGGCGGATCAGGGGGTGCTTGCCGCCGCCGATGTCCTTGGTGCTCTGCACGGTGATCATGGAGAGCTGGGAGGCCAGGCGGCGGCCCTCGTCCGAGAGGCGCACGCGCACATCGCGCTGCTCGCCACGCTCATCCTCGAACTTGGCCACCACCTTGCCATCCACCAGGGGGCGCACCATCTGGGCGATGAGGGCCGGGGAGACCCCCAGGTCGCTGGCGGCCTTGCGGTCCACCACCAGGCGCAGCTCGGGCTTGCCCTGGTCCAGGGAACTCATGAGGTCCACGGCGCCGGGGATCTGGCGCACGGCCTCCTTCACGATGGGTTCGGCCTTGAGCACGGAGGCCCGGTCGGGGCCCTGGATGGCCAACTGGATGGGGGCCACGGCGCCGAAGTCGTTCACGGGACCCACCATGGTCTCCACGCCCGCCACGGTGCGGAAGGCGTCGCGGAGCTGGCGGCGGATGACCACGTGCTTGGGGCGCTTGCCCTCATGGAGCTTCACGTAGATACCGCCCTGGTTGATGGTGCCGGCCAGACCCGTGCCGATGGTGGTGTAGGCCAGCTCCACCCCTTCCGTCTTCTTGATGAGCTGCTCCAGCTCCTGGGTCTTGGCCCGGGTGGCCTCCAGGCTGGCGCCGGGGGCCGTCTTGAAGGTGACGTAGAGGTCGCCGCGGTCGAAGTCGGGCATAAAGTTGTTGCCGAGCAGCCCTCCGAGGCTCATGGCCAGGAAGAAGCTGCCGAAGCCCACGGCCATGGTGGTCTTGCGGTGGGCCAGGGCCCAGCCGATCACCTTCTCGTAGGCATCCTCCCAGCCGTCGAGCATGCGGCCGAAGGCGTCCACGCTGCGCATGATGAAATTGCGCGGCCGTGGGGTGTCGTCGTGCTTCTCGTGCTCGGGGTCGGGCCACACGGCGCTGAGCATGGGGTCCAGGGTGAAGCTCACGAAGAGCGACAGGGCCACGGCGAAGGCCACGGTGATGCCGAAGGGGAAGAAGAAGCGGCCGACGATGCCGCCCATGAAGGCCACAGGCACGAACACCGCGAGGATGGAGAGGGTGGTGGCGATGACCGCCTGGCCGATCTCGGCCGTGCCTTCCCGGGCGGCGGTCACGTGGTCCTTGCCCATCTCCGCGTGGCGGGTGATGTTCTCGCGCACCACGATGGCATCGTCGATGAGGATGCCCACCGCGAGGGAGAGGCCCATGAGGGTCATCACGTTCAGCGTGAAGTCCATGGCCCGCATGATGATGAAGGTGCCGATGATGCTCACGGGCAGCGTGAGGCTGGTGATGAGGGTGGAGCGCCAGCTCTTCAGGAAGTAGAAGACGATCAGGATGGTGAGCAGGCCGCCCAGGTAGATGGCCACCTCCACGTCCTCCACGCTCTCGGAGATGAACTTGGCGTTGTCCTTGGCGGTGACGAGGGTGACGCCCTGCTCCTTCAACTCCGGCTGGAGTTCCTTGAGCACCTTGTTCACGTGCTCCACCATGGCCACCGTGTTGCCGCCGGTCTGGCGCTGGACCTCGAGGGCCACCACGTCCTGCCCGTCGAGGCGGGCCAGGCTCCGCTTCTCCTTCACGCCATCCAGCACGTTGGCCACTTCCCACAGCTCGATGGGACGGCCCTGTTTGTTGCCCACGATGACGTTCCGGTAGGCCTCCACCGTGCGGACCTTGGCGTCCACCTTCACCGAGACTTCGCGGCTGCCCTGCAGCAGGTTGCCGCTGGGCACGTCCATGGTGTCGCCCCCCAGGGCGTTCATGACCTGACCCAGGGAGAGGCCGAGGCCCTCCAGCTTCTTGGGATCCACCTGCACCTGGATCTCGCGGGTGGAGCCGCCCACGAGGTCCACCTTGCCCACGCCGGGCACGTTCTCGATGCGGCGCTTGAGGAAGTCCTCGGCGATGCGGCTCAGCTCCTTGTCGCTGAGCTTGCCCGCGTGGGCCTCATCGGGCCGCACCACAAGGCTCAGCACCGGCAGCTGGGCCGGGTCGAACTTGGAGATCACGGGCTCCTCGATGGTGTCGGGGAGGTCGCGGCGGATCTGGCCGATGCGGGTGCGCACGTCGTCCAGGGCCTTGTCCACGTCGCGCCCCAGCTGGAACTGGATGATCAGGGTGCCCACGGACTCCTGGCTCGTGGAGCTGATCTCCTTGATCTTCTCGATGGGGTTGACGGCCTCCTCGATTTTCTTGACCACGTCCTGCTTCACGCTCTCGGGGCTGGCCCCGGGGTAGACGATGGACACGGTGACCGTGGGGATGTCGGTGTTCGGGTACTGGTCGATGCCCAGGCCCTTCACGCTGAAGAGGCCCAGCACCATGAGCGCCAGCATGATGCAGGTGGTGAAGACCGGCCTGCGGATGGAGAAGTCAGACAGGAACATGGATCACTTCCCCTTGTCCGAAGAGGTGACCTTCAGGCGGGTGCCCTCCTTCACCAGGTCCTTGCCCTCGGCCACGATGCGATCGCCGGGCTGGAGGCCCTGCACCGCGCGCCAGCCGTTCTGCTCCACCCCGAAGGTGACGTCCACGGCCTTGGCGAGGCCGCCCTGGGCCATCCACACCCGCCCCTGGCGGCCCTCGGCCTTCAGGAGGGTGGCGGGCAGCGCGGGGAGGGACTGCTCACCTTCGCCCAGGATCTCGCCCTCCACGAAGGTTCCGCTCTTGAGCGCGCGCTCGGGGTTGGGCACCTCCATCCGCACCTTGAGGGTGCGGCCGTCCTGGCCGAGGCTGGGGCTGATCTGGGTGACCTTGCCATCGAAGGGCCGGTCGAAGCCGGCCACCCGGAAGCGGATGACCTGGCCCACCTTCACCAGGGCCATGGCTGAAGCGGAGAGATCGGCCTGGATCTCCATGCGGCGGTTGTCCACCACCTCGAAGGCGGGCTGCCCGGGGTTCAGCACGTCCCCCGGCTGCACGAAGCGGCGGGCCACCTGTCCCGCGAAGGGGGCGATGATGCGGGCCTTCTTCAGCCGGATCCGGGCCACGCCCGCCTGGCTGTCGGCGGTCTGCCACATCGTCTCCGCCTGCTGGGCGGCCTGCTTGGTGATGCTCTTCTTGGCGAGCAGGGTCTGGGCCCGGTCGAAGTCGGCCTTCGCCTGGGCGGCCTGGGCCTCGGCGGCGCGCAGGGCGAGGGCGAGGTCATCCTCATCCTGGGCACCCAGCAGGGCCCCGGCCGCCACGGCGTCCCCTTCCTGCACCAGCACGCGGGTCACCCGGCCAGGGACTTCGGCCCGGAGCTCGGCCCGGTTCACGGCCAGGAGGTTGCCCGTGAAGGCGAAGCTGGGTCGGAAGGGGCGGGCCTCGACGGTGGCGGTGGTCACGGAGAGCTCCGCGGCCTCCTTCACGGCCTTCTGCCGCTCCAGCTCGGCATTGCGCTGGCTGCGGTGGTAGGTGGCGGCGCCACCGATGGCGATGACGAGGGCGAGGCCCGTGACGATCAGGGAGTTTCGGTTCATGGGATTCCTTTCAGTCCAAGCGTTCGCGGGAATCAGAGGGGGGCCAGGCCGAGGGAGCGGCGCAGGTCGAGGAGGGCGGACCACACGGCGAGCTGGGCCTGCACGCGCTGGCTCTCGAGCTGGCGCTCCTGCCGCTCGGCCTGGAGCAGGTCCAGGGAGCTGATGAGCCCCTCGGCGAAGGACTCGCGGCTCACGCGAAGGGCCTCCTGGCCGGCGTCATGGGCCTTGGTGGCGGCCTCCAGGAAGGCCTGGGCCTTGCCCACCTCACGCCGGGCTGAAGCCTGCTGCACCTGCACCAGCCGCTCGGTGTCCACCCGGTTCTGCCGGATCTGCTCGATCACGGCCCGGTTCTGGGCCCGCTTGCCGCTGGTGCGCAGGCCGTCGAAGAGGGGCACCTTCAGGGTGAGGCTCACGCGCCAGGTGTCGTAGGGCTCCTTGAAGAGGTTGTCGGTCTTGCCCGCCTGGTAGCCGGCGCTGGCGCTGAAGTCGAGGCGGGGACGGAGGTCGGAGGTGAGGATCTGGTCGTTGATGCGGTAGCCCTTCTCCTGCTCCTTGAGCTGGGAGAGCTCGCTGCGCTCCACGCCCTGCAGGTCCACGGGGACCTCGGCCGGCGGCAGCGAGGCGATGGAGAGGGAGGTGCGGGGATCCAGGCCCAGCTGGCCGTTGAGCACCTCCAGGGCGCGCTGGTGGTTGGCCTGGGCCTGGAGCGCCTCGGGGCGCACCCCCTCCAGCTCCGCCTGGGCGCGGAGGAGGTCCAGCCGCGTGGCGCTCTGGGCGTCGAGCTTGTTCTGGATGTCCTCCACCAGCTTGGTAGCGGCCTCCAGTCGGACCTTCACCACGTCCAGCTGGGCCTGGGCCATGAGGACCCCCACGTAGGCCTTCGCCACCCCATGGAGGATGTCGAGTTCCGCGGTGGTGTAGGCGAAGCGCGCCTCCACCTCGCTGACCTTGGCCACATCCACGGCCCCCTGGATCTTGCCCCAGGCGAAGAGGGGCTGCACCAAGTTGACCTGGGCGGTGTAGACGCTCCGGGCCCCCACCAGGCTGCTCGGGTTCAGGCCGAAGGCGGCCGCGCTGTCAGCGAAGCCGCTGTTGAGGATGGAGACGTCCCGGGTGCGGGTGAAGTCCCCGATGGCCGTGAGCTGGGGCAGCGCGTCGGCGCGGGCCGTGGTGATGAGGCTGCGGCGCTCCTCCACGCGGGCCGCGGCGGCCTTGAGGAGGGCGTTCTCGGCCTTGGCGCGGCCGAGGGCGCCGGGCAGGTCGAGGGTGATCGCGGGCTGATCGGTCTGGGGCGCCACCAGGGCGGGGGGAAGCAGCAGCATGGTTCAGGCTCCGGGATCGGGGGCATGGACGCCGAGGGCGCGCAGGGTGTGGTCATACAGGAAGGCGCAGAGCGCTTCCCGGTCCGGGGGGAAGGGCCGACCGCCCGTGCGGAGGCGGATCACGCCGGGGATGAAGCGGTAGAGGAGCATGGGCCCGCTCACCGCCCCGCAGTGGAAGAGCACCTCGTCCTCGGAGAGGCCGGGGCGCAGCACGCGGATGCAGGCGGCGAGGTGGGCGAACTTGCCGGCCATGAACTCCCGGTCCAGCTCGGGGAGGTAGGGGCTGTCCACCCGCCCCAGCTCCCGCATGAGGATGGCCATGAAGGCCTCATCCAGCTCTGAAGCCTGTTCACCCAGCTTCAGATCGGCGGCCATGGCCTCGATGTGGGCGCGGAGCCCCTGGAGCGCCGCCGCCCAGGCCCCGGGGCCCTCCGGGATGGGATGGTCGGGCAGGTGCTGACCACAGCCCTGCTCGAACCCGGCCCGCAGCACCGCCTGATAGAGCCCTTCCTTGTGGTCGAAGTGGTAGGCCACCATGGCGGAGTTCACCTGGGCGGCGGCGGCGATCTCACGGATGCCCACGCCATCGAACCCGCGCTGGGCGAAGAGGAGGGTGGCCGCCTCCACGAGGCGCTGCTTCACATCGGTGCGGGTTTCGGCGGGTGCGTTCACAAAGACCTCATCAATCGTTTGATTAACGCAATCCCTCTAGGTTAATCAATCGATTGATGAAATCAAGCCCCAATTCGCCCACCCTGGCCCGCCCTGTTTTGGCCCCGGTCACAGCCGTGGTATTCCTAGGGGATTCGGGAGAATCCCATGTTGTTCCTGGTCTTCTATTTCATCCTGTCCGCCGTCCTCCTCTTCCAGGGCCTGCACCTGTCCGGGGAAGTGGACACCCCCCTGGGCACCCTCCCGGAGGAGGTGGGACAGGGTCCGGAGCCCTCCCGGAAGTGGGGCGCCTTCCTCATGACCTATGGCACCCTGGCGGCCCTGGTCGGGCTCGCGGGCTTCCAGTGGCCCTTCTTCCTGCCCGTCCGCGGTCCGGTCATGGGCCTGGGACTGGTGGTGCTGGGGATCTACGCCTGCTGGCTCCTCTTCGCCGCACGCCGGGTCGAGTTCATCGGCAAGCCCTCCGCGGATCACGGCCACGGGGATCACGGCCACCACTGACCCCCTCCGATCCACGCTCAGGGCGCCCGAGGGGCGCCCTGCTTTTTTTGACATTCCCGTGGCGGGGCTCCCGGGAATGGGCTTAAAGTTGACTAGATCGCTCTGTTTTGGAGAACCCGTGGCGACCCGCCCCCTCGACCTGGAAAATCCCGCCATCAAAGCAAAGCTCGAAGCCTGGATCAAGGGCATCGACGATCGGATCCGTGACCCCAAGACGGACCGGAACGAGCTCTGCATCGAGCTCTGCAAGGGGTTCTACGGCCTCCCCGACACGCCCCGGAACCTGCACGAGGAAGTGACCCTCCTGAACTTCGATCCCCGGAACGCCACCACCGAGGCCGAGTACTACAGCGAGATCGACCCGGTCCGCTACGCCCCCATCAAGCCCCTCGTGTGGCTCTGGCAGATGTTCGACAACAGCCCCCTCAACGCCAACGTCTGGCTGGGGCTCCAGTTCCGCGCCATGCTGGCGCCGCACATCTTCCGATCCGTGGGCCAGAACGTGAAGTTCTTCACCGGCATCGAGTGGAGCTTCGGCTACAACATCACGATCGGTGATGACGTGGTGATCCACCGCTTCGTGCTGCTGGATGACCGCGGCTCCATCACCATCGGCCGTAAGGCGAGCCTCAGCGACTACGCCAATGTCTACAGCCACTGGCACGACCTCGTGGAGCCCTCCATCGTCTACCTCGGCGACACCGTGATCGGCGAGGGGGCGCGGGTGACCTACCACAGCACCGTCCTGAGTGGCACCAAGGTGGGTGACCACGCCATGGTCGGCACGGGGGGCCTGGTGACCAAGGACGTGCCCGACTACACGGTCTCCATCGGCCTCCCCGCTCGCCCCGTGCGGCTGAAGCCCAATGCCCCGGCCCACCTCCAGGCGGCTTCCGCCCCCAAGGCGTAGCTTTCCAGGAAGAATTCAGGAACAATGCCCCGAAAGGGAGTCGGGATGGCCAAAGTCGCCGTGGTGGATGATGCCAAGATCATGCGCACGATCCTGGCGACCACCCTGGAGCGGGCCGGCCACGAGGTGGTGGTGCTCGAGCCCCTGGCGGCCACGGAGGTGGGGGACGTGCTGAAGCAGCACGCCCCGGACCTCCTCGTGACGGACTACCACATGCCCGGCGCCAATGGCGCCACGGTGGTCCGCATGGCCCGCAAGGTGCTCCCGGACCTCCCGGTGGTCGTCGTCACCGCCTTCGCCGACGCGGAGACGGTGGTGCTGCTCGAGAAGCTGGGCGTCAACGCCATCCTCAAGAAGCCCGTGCGCCCCGAGGATGTGCAGGCCAGCGTGGCCAAGGCCCTCGGAGGCTGAGCCCCCCTCAGCCCTGGACCCAGACCGCCTGCAGCCCCAGGAGCAGGTCCACCGCCTGGCGTCCCCGGGGACCGGGGTCCTCGGTGAAGTCGTTGACCCACATCTGCACGTAGGTGCTGATCATGTCGCGGTCCATCCCGCGCCCGAAGGACTGGCTGTAGTCCACGCTCTCCCAGTGGCGCTGCCGGGCGAGGACGACGCTCTTGCGCATGACCGCGGCGAAGCGGCCCTTCACCTCCGGGGGGAGGTTCCGGCGGATGGCGTTGCCGCCCATGGGCAGGGGCAGGTCGTAGACCCGCTTCCACCAGGCTCCGAGGTCCTCCACCAGGTGGAGGCCCGCCTCCCGGTACATGAGCTGGCTCTCGTGGATGAGCAGCCCCGCGGGGAAGCGGCCCTCGGCCACGGCCGGCAGGATCTCGTCGAAGGGGAGGAGCTCCACCTCCGGCTCGAAGCCCAGCTCCGCGCACCACTTCCGCATGGAGAGGAAGGCGGAGGTGCGGCGGCCCGGGATGGCGATGGTGAGGTCCCGCAGGTCCGCCGGGGCCTTGGCCTCCCGGGTGACCACGAGGGGCCCGCGCCCTTCCTGGATGCTGCTGCCGGCCGTGAGGAGGTCGTAGTGGTCCTTCAGCTCGGGGTAGGCCCCGAAGCTGATGGCGGTGACATCGTAGAGCCCCTGGGTGGCCTCGGCATTGAGCTGTTCGATGTCCTTGCGGATGAAGTCGAAGGTGAAGCCCTCCGGATCCATCCACCCCAGGGCCAGGGGGGCCATCATGTAGGCGTCGTCACTGTCCGGGCTGTGGGCGATGGTGAGGTGCATGGCGCTCAGTACCCGAACCCGTCCTTGCGGATGTGCACGTAGGGCTTCTTCTCGCCGTCCTGGAGGGCCCCGCCCACCAGCTCGCCGATGTGGATCTGGTGGTCCCCGCCCGTCTCCAGCACCTTGGTGTGCTTGAGCACCAGGTAGGCGTAACCGTTCGCGAACACGGGGGCCGGCTGGCCCTCCAGCAGGCTCTGGGGATCCTCCGCCCAGGGGTCGATCCCGGGCTCGAAGCCCTTGCCGTAGCGCTTCAGGCTGGCGAAGTCGCCCTCCGCCAGGATGTTCAGGGCGAAGTGGCCGCTGCCCTGGATGAGCTTCTCGATGGGGCGACCCGCCTTGATGCACACGGCCACGAGGGGCGGCTCGAAGCTCACCTGCTGGGCCCAGGAGGCCAGGAAGCCCGTGCGCTCATCGCCATGCTGGGCGGTGCAGATCGCGAGCCCGGAGGGCAGCTTGCCCAGGGCCGGGCCGGCGAGGGTCTTGAGGTCGGACATGGGATGAATCTCCAAAGAAAAAGCAAACCACCAGAGGCCCATTTTGTCTCGCGTATCCGCGGAGCGGATACCGAGAAGGCACCAAGAAGGGCTTCCCTTGGTGCCCTGGTGTCTTGGTGGTGAATCAGTTCGCGCTGGGCTCGGACTCCCGCACGGCCAGCTTGCCCTTCACGCGATCCACGGCCTTGGCGGCCAGGGCGTAGCGGGGGTTCTCCTCCAGGGCCTGCCGGTAGTGCTCGAGGGCCTTCTCCAGCTGCCCCTTCGTCTCGAAGATCCGCCCCAGGTTGAAGTGGGGGAAGCAGTAGCT
>CAZVKM010000086.1:0-6596 GCA_964627685.1 uncultured Solibacteraceae bacterium
CGGGGAAGGCCTTCCGCAGGGGGGCCGCACTGGGGGCCCCCAGGGTGAAGGTGGCGAGGTCCCGCGCGTTGATGCCCACGAGGCGCGCCTCCGCCGCCTGGGCGAAGGGGACTTCCGTGAGGTCGTGGAGCTCCACCAGCGGCTCCAGCCCCTGGGCCCGGGCGAGGGCCGCGAAGGCGGCGGTGTGGCCCTTCAGCACCCGGGCGATGAGCAGCACCGCTTCGGCCCCCGTGGCCGCCGCCTCCCGCAGCTGCACCTCCGAGACCACGAACCCCTTGTAGAGCCGCGGCAAGCCGACCTCCGCCGCGGCTTCCAGGTGGGCGGGATCCCCGTGGAACCAGGCGGGCTCGGTGAGGATCGAGAGGCAGGCCGCCCCGCCATCCCTGTAGCGGGCCACTTGGCGCCCGAGGGGGGTCCCCAGGGCGAAGGGGCCGAGGGAGGGGGATCCCTGCTTGAACTCGGCGATCACCGCACCTCCCCGCTGGACGCGGGCCCGGCGAAGGGCGCCCTCGAAGGGACCCGGGCCCGCCAGGGGCCGGCGCTCCACGGGACCGGGGATCTGGAGCTGGAGCGCACGCACCACCTCCGAGGCAACCACCCGCTGGAGGTGGCTCCCCTGGGGCAGCTCCGCTTCACGGACCAGCTCGATGGGATCAGGCAGGAGGATCATGCGCGCACCTCGGCTTCCACACCCGGCGCCAGGGGCGCCTTGAATCCCGCCTCCAGCGCCTCCCGGAGCTCCCGGAGGCGCGCGGGCAGCGCCTCCAGGCCCTGGTCCTCCACCAGCAGCCCTCCAAGGGCGGCCTGCAGAGCCACGGCATCCGCCACGGCCGGACGGAATCCCGGATGGCCGGCCCCACCCAGCAAGCCACGGGCCGCCGCCAGAGCCTCCTCCCGGCTCCCGGCACGCAGGGCCTCACGGCCCGGCATGGGGAGACCCAGGTCCCGCGGCACGAGGACCGTCACGGGCCCCACGACCCCATCCCGGATGGGGATCACGCGGGTGGGACCCTCCAGGCTGGCTTCGTCCAGGCCTCGGCCTTCTGCGTCCTGCCCATGCAGCACGAAGGCCCGCCTCACCCCGCGCCCCGCCAGGGCCTGGGCCATGGGCTCGAGCAGGTCGGCCCGGGCCACGCCCAGCACCTGGTAGGCGGGCCGGGCCGGATTGAGGAGCGGGCCCAGGAGGTTGAAGATCGTGGGGATGCCGAGGCGGGAGCGGATCTCCTTCAGTCGCCCCAGAAGGGGGTGGTAGGCCGGCGCGAAGAGGAAGGCGAAGTGGCGCACCGCTAGATCCTCCCGAAGCGCCTCGGCGCTCCGCTCGAGGGGGTGGCCGAGGCCTTCCAGGAGGTCGGCGCTGCCACAGGTTGAAGTCGCGGCCCGGTTCCCGTGCTTCGCCACCGGGATCCCGCGGGAGGCCAGGAAGAGCGCAGCGAGGGTGCTGAGGTTGACCGTGGAGGCCCCGTCCCCCCCGGTGCCGCAGGTGTCCAGCGTGGGCAGGTCGGGGAGCGGGACGGGCCTCGCCGCCGCGCTCAGCGTGTCCGCGAAGGCCCCCAGCTCCTCCCCGGTGGGCGGACGCTGCGCCAGGAGGGCGAGGCAGGCCCCCACGAGAAGGGGGTCGGTGTCCTGGTCGATGAAGCGGGCCATCAACTCGCGCGCGGCCTCGGCGCTGAGCGGACGGAGGGGGTTGTGGGTCTTGAGCAGGGTCATGGGTGCACCCGGGCGAGCTGGAGGAAGTTCTGCAGGAGGAGGGGGCCCTGAGGGGTGAGGATGCTCTCGGGATGGAATTGCACCCCCCAGCGCGGCAGGTCCCGATGCGCGATGGCCTGGATCACGCCATCCGCGCTGCGGGCGGTGACCCGCCAGCACGCCGGGAGGGTGGCGGGATCCGCGGCGAGGCTGTGGTACCGCCCCACCTCGAGGACCTGGGGCAATCCCTGGAACAGCCCGGAGCCCTCGTGCTCCAGCGGGCTGGCCTCCCCGTGCAGGGGCTCGGGCGCGTGGGTGACGGCGCCGCCGCTGCCGGCCACGAGGGCCTGGTGGCCGAGGCAGACCCCCAGGATCGGGATGTCCCAAGTGCTGCGCGCCACGGCCATGTGCAGGGCGCAGTCGGTGGGATGCCCGGGCCCCGGGGAGAGCACCACTGCCGAGGGACGGAGGGCCCGGGCCCCCTCCAGGTCGAGGGCATCGATGCGTCTCACCGCCACCTGAGCTCCGAGGGTCTCGAAGGCCTGCACCAGGTTGTAGGTGAAGCTGTCCAGGGCGTCGATCAGCAGGATCACAGGGCCTCCGCGGGTTCGAAGGTGGGCAGCACCGCGCCCAGCGCCTGGGCGGGAGCCCCCATCTTGTGGAGGGTCTCCAGGTATTCGCGGGTGGGATCGGAGGCCTTCACCACCCCCGCCCCGGCCTGCAGGTAGGCCCGGGTTCCCGCGTAGGTCACGGTGCGGAGGATCAGGGCCGAGTCGAGCACCCCGTCGGCCCCCAGGCGGATCAGGGCGCCGCCATAGGGCCCGCGGGCTTCGCCCTCCAGCTCGGCGATGCGCTGGGCCGCCCGGAGCTTGGGTGCCCCGCTCACCGTGCCCGCGGGGAAGACGGAGGCCAGCACATCCAGCGCATCGAGTTCGGGCCTCACGGTGGCCTTCACCGTGGTGGTGAGGTGCAGCACGTGGCTGGTGCGCTGCAGGGCCAGGGGGGCCTCGACCCGCACGCCGCCCGGGACGGCCACGCGGCCGAGGTCATTGCGGGCCAGGTCCACCAGCATCTGGTGCTCCGCCCGTTCCTTCGGGTCAGCCTTGAGGGCCTCGAAGCGGGCCTGATCGTCCGCTTCATCCACACCCCGGGGCAGCGTCCCGGCGATGGGGGGGGTCTCCGCCTCGCCCCCCTGGACCCGCACCAGCATCTCGGGACTGGCCCCCGCGAGGGCGAAGGCCTCCTGCTCCAGGAGGAAGGCGTAGGGGCTCGGATTCAGCCGCCGCAGGCGGCGGTAGGCCTCCAGCGGAGACGGGGGGTCCAGGATCTCCACCCGCTGGCTCGGCACGAGCTGGTACACGTCCCCCTCCCGGATGAGGGCCTTCACCTGGCGGACCTTGGCCTCGAAACCCTCGCGGGTCTCCAGGGGCCGGGCCTCGGCGTGGCCTTCGGGCACCGGTCCCGGCAGGCGGAGGTCCCTCAGGGCCTCCAGGAGCACCTCGAGCCGCCCTTCGGCGGCGTCGCCCGATTCCGCCAGGACCTGCACCTCCGCCACCTGGTGCAGGTGGTCGAACACGACCGCGGCTTCAATTCGGCGGGCCCACACGGTGGGGAGGCCCAGCGAGGCCCGGGAAGGAAGGGGCAGGCTCGGCTCCAGGCCGGCCAGTGCTTCAAAGCCCACATATCCGGCCAGGCCCACACCCAGGGGGAGCTCCGCAGGCCCCGCCGCCAGCCCGGAGGTCCGGGCGGCCGACCGGGGATCCACCTGCGGTGCCAGCGCGCGCAAGGCCTCCACCCACCCTCCGGCGCGCCCCTCCAATCGGCACTCGGCTTCCCCCTGCAGGAGGACGAAGCTGTGCCGGCCCACCCGCTCGCCCCGATCCGCGCTCTCGAGCAGAAGGCGGGCGCCCTGGGGGCGGAGGGCCAGGTAGGCCGCGAGGGGCGTGAGCAGGTCGGCGGGAAGGCGGTGGCGGTGGACGTGCATGGGGCATCCGGAAAGCAAAAAGCCCGATCCTGGGATCGGGCTCGGAGGGTTCGGGGAAGACGGTAGAAGGGGGTCTAGTCGTCCGCGGAAGCCTCCGAGCCGGCATGCCAAAAGCACCACATGTTGGTGGTGGCGTAGGCGCAGCAGCCGGTCAGGGAGTTCCGCATGATCTGAGCAGTCAATCCCGAACGGAGGGCCGCTGTCAACAGAAAAGCAGGTCATGCCCACGCCTTTCGGATCCCGGACACCGGGACCCGGTCGTTCCCGGAGCCTCCCCAGGCGGTAGCATGGACGGTCCCCCTCGGAAGCCCCCATGGAACTCCCGCCTCCCCCGACCCTCCACGAAGCTCAGGAAGCCCTCGCGCCCCGGGGCCCCTGGTCCTTCCTCCGAGCCTCCCTCGCCCAGGCGCTGAAGGAAGGGGGCTACGGGCTGATGGGGGGATGGGCCCTGGCCGGTCTCGTTCCAGCCTTTCTCCTCGCCCGGCATGTGGCCGGGTTCGCCGGAAGCAGTGCCCTCCCCGGCCACTGGGGGGAGCGCCTGGACCTCCGCGAATTCATCGACCTCGCCACGAACAGCGATCTGCATGTGCAGCCTTTTCCCGCCTGGGGGCTCGTCTTCCTGGTGACCGGGCTCGCCTGGGCCCTCTGGAGCGGATGGCGCCTCCAGGCGGGAATCATGGACCGGCGACCCTCTGCAGGAGCCTGGCTCCTCGGGGGCCTCGAGGCCCTGCTGCTGGGTCCCCTCCCGCTGCTCGTCCCCACCCTGTTGGCCCTCTGGTTCCTCCGGCTCATCGGCGATCGGGGCATCGAGTCCTTCGCCTGGGTTCGGGCCATCCTGGCCCCCCTGCTCTGGGCCACGTGGTCCAGCGCCTGCTTCCTCCAATGGGCTCTCTGCCGCTCGGCCCGCCTGCTCGAATCCCGCCCCACATGGCTGCGCCACATGGGGCATGGATTCCTGAGGATGTGGATGCATCCCGTCCAATGGACCCTGCTCCTCTTCGGCGCCTCGGCCCTCCGTGTCCTCCTGCACGGCTCGGCCCTGTACCTGGGTTGGCGCTTGGGGGGCGCCAGCACGGGCCGGGTGTGGAGCCTCGTGCTCGCGCAGCTCCTGGCCACCCTGGCGGGTGCCTGGGTGCAGGCGGTCCTCCTGGGTACGGCCACCCGCTTCCTCCAGCATGACGTCGCCGTCCGTGAGGCGAAGGGCCACCCGGCCCCCTCCCTGCAGGAGGCCCCCCTTGAAGCTTGATCGGATGTCCCTGCTCCTCCTGCTCGCCCTCGGATGTCAGGCCCCCCGGACGAAACCGGTCCTCCAGGCCCGCCCCGTCACCAAGGTGGATTCGGCCGTGACCGAAGATCCGGACGTGGCGGCCTTCATCGCCCCCCGCACCCTGGAGGTGCGCGCCACCTTCGAGCTGCCGCTCGTGGAAGCTTCGGCCCCGCTGCAGCGGGGCCGGGATGGTGCCGAGAACCTTCTGGGCTACTGGATCTGCGATGCCCTCCGGGCCAGGGCCGAGCGGATCCTGGGTCGGCCTGTGAGGTTCGCCATCGCGAACCGGGGGGGCATCCGGCGCGACCTGAAGGCCGGCATGCTCAAGGTGGGCGACATCTTCGAGGTGATGCCCTTCGAGAATGAGCTGATCGTCATCGAGCTCACGGGTGCCGAGGTCCTCCAGGTCATGAAGGAGGGGCTCCAGTCCCGGGGCGGGGAGCCGGTTTCCGGCGTGAGGGCCGTGGTCGAAGGACCCGTCGAAGGGGCGGATCTCACCCTCACCTGGGCCGATGGCCGGGCCATCGATCCCGCGGAGACGGTGCTGGTGGCCACCAGCGACTACCTGTACGGGAGCGGCGACAGCATGCCCACGCTGAAGCGGGGCCGGAAGCCGTTCACCTCCGGTCTGACGATCCGCCAGGTGCTCCTGGATGTCTGCCGGGACCTGAAGGATCAGGGCCAAGCTATCGCTCCCCCGACCGGAGGCCGATACCGGATCCCGGAGCCCCTCCTGGACGCCCTGGCCCACCGCCAGCCCATTCGGATCCGTTGAGCCCATGGAACGCCGAACCTTCCTCGCCTCCCTCGCCGCCGCCTCCGCCGCGTCCTCCACGTGGGGGCAGGCGCGCTCCTTGCCCGGCGCCGGGCGGGTCACCCTCCTGCACACCAATGACACGCACAGCCGGGTGGAACCCTTCGGCCCGGGCAATGGAGCCCTCTCCGGTCTGGGCGGGATGGCCCGCCGGGCCGGCCTGGTGAAGCGCCTCCGCTCGGAGCTGGGCCCCGTGCTGCTGCTGGATGCGGGGGACACCTTCCAGGGGACGCCCTACTTCAATCTCTGGAAGGGCCGGCTCGACTACCAGCTCATGCGCATGGTCGGCTACGACGCCGGAACCCTGGGCAACCATGACTTCGACAACGGCGTGGGCCCCCTGGTGGAAGCCATCGAGGGGATGCAGGGCATGACGCACCGGAACGCGCCCTTCTCCTTCGTGAACGCCAACTTCGACTGCGCCGGGGCCCCGGAGCTGGGCCGTCACCTGAAGCCCTGGATCGTGCGGGAGTTCCCGGGCATCCGGATCGGCCTCACCGGTGTCGGCGTGGCCTTCCAGGGGCTGGTGGCCCCCGCGAACCACCGCGGGATCACTTGGCTGGAGCCCGACAAGGTCCTCCGGCCCCTGGTGGAGCATCTCCGCAGGGTGGAGCGGTGCGACGTGGTCGTCGTCCTCTCCCACCTGGGCTTCGACAACCATGGCCAGGCCTGGGACGACCAGGCCCTCGCCCGGGCGGTGCCGGGGGTGGACGTCATCATCGGCGGCCACAGCCACACCTTCCTGGAAGCCCCCCTGAAGGTCTCGGGAGCCTGGGGGGACACCTACATCAACCAGGTGGGGTTCGCCGGCGTCCAGCTCGGGCGCATGGACCTCACCACCTCCC
>CAZVKM010000086.1:6606-13026 GCA_964627685.1 uncultured Solibacteraceae bacterium
GGGCAGCTCCGGGCCGCTTCGGGGGCCCCCCTCGAGGTGAGGGCCTGATGGGCGGTTGCTTCGAACCCGACTTCTACGTGGAGCGGGGATTCCGCGTCACCACCGCCACCTGCCACCTGCGCCGGGGGCACTGCTGTGGCTGTGGCTGCCGGCACTGTCCCTTCGACCCCCAGGGCCGGCGGGGCACCACCTGCATCCGGCCCGAGTTCCGGGATCTGGCGCAGCAGGTCCAGGCCCCTCCCGCCTGAGCGCACGCCCCCCCGTGAGCGAGCGCACAACTGCGGACCCCCGGAGTGCCCGGCGTTAGAATGGGGGTTTCGCCGTCCGTCGCCCCCACCGAGGGCCCGGAAGCGCCGATCCGACGAGCCCACCCAGGAGCCCCCATGAGCACCCAGAAGATCATCTGGACCCAGATCGACGAAGCCCCGGCCCTGGCCACGCATTCGCTGCTTCCCATCATCCAGGCCTTCACCCAGGGCACGGGCATCGAGGTGGAGACCTCCGACATTTCCCTGGCGGGCCGCATCCTGGCCGCCTTCCCGGAGCGCCTCCGCGAGGACCAGCGGGTGGCCGACAACCTCGCCCTCCTGGGGGAGCTCGCCCTCAAGCCCGAAGCCAACATCATCAAGCTCCCCAACATCAGCGCCTCCGTGGTCCAGCTCGCGGCCGCCATCAAGGAGCTCCAGGGCCAGGGCTACGCGGTTCCCGACTACCCGGAGACCCCCGCCAACGACGAAGAGAAGGCCATCCAGGCCAAGTACGCCAAAGTGCTCGGCAGCGCGGTGAACCCGGTGCTCCGGGAAGGCAACTCCGACCGGCGCGCCCCCCTCTCCGTGAAGAACTACGCCCGGAAGCACCCCCACAAGATGGGCGCCTGGAGCACCGACTCCAAGTCCCGTGTGGCCCACATGACCGCCGGCGACTTCTACGGCAGCGAGACCTCCACCACCGTCGCCGAGCCCACCGTGGCCCGCATCGAGTTCGTGGCCGCCGATGGCGCCGTGAAGGTGCTCAAAGAGAAGACCTCCCTCAAGGCCGGCGAAGTCATCGACAGTTCCGTGATGAGCGTGAAGGCCCTGCGCGCCTTCTACACCGAGTGCCTGGCCGCGGCCAAGCGGGAGGGGCTGCTGCTCTCCCTGCACCTGAAGGCCACGATGATGAAGGTCTCCGATCCGGTGCTCTTCGGCCATGCCGTGTCCGTGGTGTTCCAGGACCTCTTCGCCAAGCACGCAGACACCTTCAAGTCGCTGGGGGTCAACCCCAACAACGGCCTCGGGGACATGCTCGCCAAGATCCAGGGTCTCCCCGAAGCCCAGCGCGCCGCCATCGAGGCCGACCTCCAGGCCGCCTATGCCTCGGGCCCCGCCCTGGCCATGGTGGACAGCGGCAAGGGCATCACCAACCTCCACGTGCCCAATGACGTGATCGTGGACGCCTCCATGCCCGTGGTCGTGCGCGACTCCGGCAAGATGTGGAACGCCGAGGGCAAGCTGCAGGACACCCTCGCCATGATCCCCGACCGCTGCTACGCCCCCATGTACCAGGCGGTGCTGGACGACTGCCGCGTGAACGGCGCCTTCGATCCCGCCACCCTGGGCAGCGTGCCCAACGTGGGCCTCATGGCCCAGAAGGCCGAGGAGTACGGCTCCCACGACAAGACCTTCAAGGCCGAGGCCGCCGGCACCATCCGGGTGGTGGACGCCGCCGGCGCCACCCTCCTGGAGCAGAAGGTCGAGGCCGGCGACATCTTCCGCATGTGCCAGACCAAGGACACCCCCATCCAGGACTGGGTGAAGCTGGCCGTCACCCGCGCCCGCCTCTCCGCCACGCCCGCCATCTTCTGGCTCGACAAGGACCGCGCCCACGACCGTCAGCTCATCGCCAAGGTGGAGAAGTACCTCAAGCAGCACGACACCACGGGCCTGGACATCCGCATCCTCAGCCCCGTGGAGGCCATGAAGGTCAGCTGCGAGCGCATCCGCAAGGGCCTCGACACCATCAGCGTCACGGGCAACGTGCTGCGCGACTACCTCACGGACCTCTTCCCCATCATCGAGCTGGGCACCAGCGCCAAGATGCTCTCCATCGTGCCCCTGCTCGGCGGCGGCGGCCTCTTCGAGACGGGCGCCGGCGGCTCCGCCCCCAAGCACGTGCAGCAGTTCCAGCAGGAGGGCTACCTGCGGTGGGACTCCCTGGGCGAGTTCAGCGCCTTCTGCGCCTCCCTGGAACACGTGGCCAACACCTTCGGAAACGCCAAGGCCGGCGTGCTCGCGGAGACCCTGGACCTGGCCATCGCCAAGTTCCTCGACAACGACAAGAGCCCCGCCCGCAAGGTGGGCCAGATCGACAACCGCGGGAGCCACTTCTACCTCGCCCTCTACTGGGCCCAGGCCCTGGCCGCCCAGGCCGAAGACGCCCAGCTCCAGGCCCGCTTCGCCCCGGTGGCCAAGGCCCTGGCCGAGAAGGAGGGCACCATCAACGCCGAGCTCATCGGCGCCCAGGGCAAGCCCGTGGACATGGGCGGCTACTACCACCCGGACGCCGCCAAGACCGGCGCCGCCATGCGGCCCAGCGCCACGCTGAACGGCCTCGTGGACGGTCTGCGGTAGCCACGACCAGAGGCGCCCTGAAGGGCCGGGATCCACCAGGATCCCGGCCCTTCGGCTTCCTGGGATCGTCCCCTGGACCTACAGGCCGACCTTGTAGAGCTCCCCGTCCGGCCCCACCGCCACCCCTTCCAGGCCACCCCGGTCGGATCCCGGGGGGTGATGGACTTCCATCTGGATGGACCGCCCACCCTCCGCCATGAGGGTCACCCGCACGTGCTGCGGACTCCCCAGCACCTTGGCCGTGAAGTAGCCCGTCCCGTAGATCCGATCCCAGAGGGGGGCCATGGCGCGGTCCGGAGGGGTGGGGACCATGGGATAGCTTCCGGTGAACACCTCCCGGCCGCCCGGAAGGGCGGTGAGGGTGGCCTTTTGCCACCCAAAGTGCACCCTCACGTGGCAGGGAATCGGGGAGCTGTCCGCGCCTTCCAACCGGTGGAGGTGGAAGGAAGCTCCGAAGGGCAGGCACCCGGAGGTGCAGAGCAACAGGGCTGGGCCGACGAGGCGCATGGGGCTCCTCCCGCGTTCAAGGACGACGGATGCCTTGAGCAAAACGGAGGCCAGCGGAGGGCCCGTCGGGCCTCAGCGGGGGACGGAAGGCACCACCTGCCAGTTCACCTCGGAGCCGCTCACGGCCTCGATGGGGGTGAAGGTCCATGCCCCCCGACCTTCGGTGGCCCGCTTGAAGGCGTCGGTCACGAGCACCTCGTGCGCCTTGGCCGTGTCCTCACCCAGCTTCGAGGCGGCGTTCACCTCCTGACCCCAGAGGTCGGTGTCCCCGATCTGGAGGACCCGGCCCCACCCGAGCCCCACGCACAGGAGCACCTGGTCCTCCGGTGGCTGATCATGGTTGTGGGCGTCGCAGGCGGACTGCAGGGCGAAGGCGCAGCGGAGGGCCGAGGGGGCGTCGGGGAACCGGATGAGGAAGCTGTCCGCCTCGGCCTTGAGACAGCACCCGCCATGGGAGGCCACCAGGGGGAGCAGGAGGCGCTTCTGCGTGTGGATGACCTGGAGGAAGTGGAGGATGCCGAACTCGGCCACCCGCCGGCTGAACCCGGAGAGGTCCGTGAACATCACGGCGGCCTCCGCCCCGAAGGTCTCCCAGATCTCCGCGTCCACCCGGGCCTTGTCCACCCCGGCCTCGGCCCGGCGGGCCACCAGGTCCCAGAGGTGGGCATCGGGGTCTGAAGGGTGCGGGCTCATGGAAGCAGCTTACGCCCCCTGCCCGCCCCTGCGGTGGAAGGTTGGGGGCCACGGAGCAAGGGGAGGAGGGCTCAAGGCCCTCCTCCCCCGTCCACGGCTCCATCCGGTCCCCGGAAGGGGAGCGGAGCCTATTTGGAGAGTCCCGCCTGCTGCATGAGCCAGGCGTACTCGAAGCTCACTTCCTTGAGCCGGTCGTAGCGACCGGAAGCGCCACCGTGCCCCGCCCCCATGTTGCACTTCAGGAGCAAGGGGTTGGCGTCGGTCTTGAGGTGGCGCAGCTTGGCCACATACTTGGCCGGCTCCCAGTACATGACCTGGCTGTCGTTCAGGCTGGTGGTGACGAGCATGGCGGGGTAGGCCTTCTTCTCCACATTGTCGTAGGGGCTGTAGGAGCGCATGTATTCGAAGTAGGTCTTGTCGTTGGGGTTGCCCCACTCGAGGTACTCGCCCACGGTCAGGGGGAGCTTGTCGTCGAACATGGTGTTCATGACGTCGACGAAGGGCACGGCGGCATGCACGGCCTTGAAGAGGTCGGGGCGCAGGTTGGCGACGGCGCCCATGAGCAGGCCCCCGGCGCTGCCCCCTTCGATCACGATGCGGTCCTTGGCCACCAGCTTCTGCTGGCCGAGCCACTCCGCGCTGTCGATGAAGTCGTTGAAGGTGTTCTTCTTCTTCAGGAGCATGCCGTCGTCGTGCCAGGACTCCCCCATCTCGTTGCCACCGCGGATGTGGGCGAGGACGTAGACCATGCCCCGATCCACCAGACTGAGCCGGGGGATGGAGAAGTTGGCGGGCATGCCGATGCCGTAAGAGCCGTAGGCGTAGAGGAAGCAGGGCGCCGAGCCATCCAGCTTCGTGCCCTTCCGGTACATCACAGAAAGCGGCACCTTCACGCCGTCCCGGGCCACCGCCCAGCGCCGCTCCGTCACGTATTGGGAGGGATCGTAGCCGCCCAGGACCTCCGTGCGCTTGAGCAGGTCCAGCTTGGCGCTGGCCAGGGTGCAGTCGTAGATCGAGGAGGGGGTGACCATGGACTGGTAGTTGAAGCGGAAGGCCGTGGCCGTCCACTCGGGGGTGCCCCCCATGCCGGCCGCGTAGACGGCCTCGGGGAAGCCCACTTCCTTCCAGGCGTGGCTCTTGAGGTCCTGGATGCGGAACCGCACCAGCGCTTCCCGGCGTTCCTGGACCACGAGGTGCCCCTGGAAGAGGTCGATGTTCTCGAGCAGGGTGTCCGCACGGTGGGGCACCACCTCGGTCCAGCGGGTGGGCTCCGCGACGGGCGCGGTCACCAGCTTGAAGTTCTTCGCCCCCTTGTTGGTGCGGAGGTACAGCAGACCGTCCCGATGCTCCACGGTGTACTTGTGCCCCTTCTCCCGGGGCAGCACCACCTTGAAGGTGCCCTTCACGTCGTCGCTGGCCAGCATCCGGGATTCCCAGGTGTCCGTGCTGTAGCTGCCGTAGACCAGGAAGCGCTTGTCCTTCGTCCGGCCGACACCGACCCGGTAGAGCTCGTCCTTCTCCTCGAGCAGCAGCTCGGGCTTCCCTCCCTGAAGGTCGAGGCGCCAGAGCTGATCGCTGCGCTTGGAGGTGGGGTCCTCCGTGGTGTAGACCACGTGCCGCCCATCGGACATCCACTCGGCGGAGGTCACCCGCTCCGCGAGGACGGGGCTCGTGGCACCGGACTTCAGGTCCTTCCGATACAGGCTGTACTGGCGGAAGCCGGTGGTGTCCGTGCTGTAGAGGAGCTGGTTCCCGTCATCGCTGATGTCGAAGGAGCCGAGCCCCAGGAAGCTGTGGCCCTTGGCCAGCTCATTGAGATCCAGCAGCACCTGCTCCGGGGCCTTCGCATCATAGGCGCCCTCGGCCGTGGCGGCCCGCCGGCACTGAATGGGGTACTGCTTCCCCTCCTCGGTCCGGGAGAAGTAATAGTAGGCGCCACGCCGGACGGGAACGCTCAGGTCCGTCTGCTTGATGCGGCCCAGCATCTCCTTGTAGAGCGCCTCCCCGAAGGTGCGCGTGGAGGCCGTGTGGGCTTCCGTGTAGGCGTTCTCGGCCTCGAGGTACTGGATGACTTCCGGGTTCGACTTCTCCCGGAGCCAGAACCATGGATCGTTCACCGAAGCCCCATGCCAGGTGGAGAGGTGCTCCTTCATGGCGGCGCGTGGAGCCGCGGCTCCGGCCGGAGCGGTCTCGGGAACGGGGGCCTTCTGCGCCATGAGTCCATTGAAGGACGCGGCCAACGGAAAGACCAGCAGCAAACCTCGCCGACTGAGGGAACGCACGGACATGGAACCTCCTGGAACGGAATCAACGTACTACGCTGGGCGGGCCGCGGGGTTGAGCCCGCCCCCTGAAAAGTGAAGGAGGCCCCAGCCGGGGCCCCCTTCATTCGGATCGCAAGATCCGATCAGGCCTTGCCGTCCACGGGGATGCGCATCCCGTAGAAGGACCGCCACACGAACACCATGGAGACCACGAAGAAGACCAGGGCCGCCAGGTGGGCGGTGGCCGGGTTCAGCTCGATGGCCAGGTCCACGGCCAGGAGGCCGAAGAGGGTGGTGAACTTGATGACGGGGTTCATGGCCACGGAGGAGGTGTCCTTGAAGGGATC
>CAZVKM010000087.1:0-208 GCA_964627685.1 uncultured Solibacteraceae bacterium
GATCCCCTTTGACCTGGACAGGGTGGCCGCCAAGATCCGGGAACGAGAATCAACCGGGCGCATGTACTCCCTGATCATGGTCTCCGAGGGGGCTCGCCCCCTCGACGGGATGCGGGTCGTGGCGGCTGCTGAAGCGGCCGGCCATGCGGAGCGCCTGGGCGGCATCGGCGAGCTCGTGGCCCAGGGGCTGCAGGCCCGCACCGGCAAG
>CAZVKM010000087.1:218-12516 GCA_964627685.1 uncultured Solibacteraceae bacterium
CTGGGCCACCTTCTGCGAGGCGGCAGTCCCACCTCCTTCGACCGGCTGGCGGCGCTGCGCTTCGGGGCCGCCGCCGTGCGCGCCCTGGAACAGGGCCTCACGGGCCGCATGGTGGCGCTGGCCTACCCCAACGTGAACCACGTGCCCCTCGAGGAGGTGGCCGGTCGCATGAAGGGCGTGCCCCTGGACAGCGATACGCTCCAGACCGGCCGGGACCTGGGGATCACCTTCGGGGACTGAGCCGGGCCGCGCCCACCGCCACTCCCATTACACTGGATCCATGAACAAGGCCCAGCTCTGGTCCGCCCTCCGCGCCCACCCGCTCTCGGGTTGGATGAACCCCGCCGATCAGGACCTGCCGGACCTGCGCGAGCACAGCCGCCTGCTCTGGGCCGGCATCGGCGGTTCGGTGCTGCCCTCCCAGACCATCGTGCGCGCCCTGGGCTCCACCAGCGCCCGCCAGGCCTTTGTGCCCCTGCAGAGCCCCGAGCCCATGGCCCTGCACCTGGAGTCCACGGACCAGGTGGTCCTGGCCTCCAAGAGCGGGAACACCCTCGAGCTGTGGACCTGGATCGGGCGCTTGCGCAGCCTCGGCGGCCTGGACCAGCTGGTCCACCCGCCCCTCGTCATCACCCAGCCGGACGGCAATCCGCTGCACCGCTTCGCCCAGGCCCAGGGCCACCCCGTGATCGACTTCCCGAACACCGTGGGGGGCCGCTTTAGCGCCTTCACGGCCATCGGCACGCTGCCCCTCGACTGGCTCGGGGGCGACGCCCGCGCCTTCCTCGCCGGTGGCCGCGAGGCCGTGCGTCAGGCCGAAGCAGGAGCGAAGGGCCACCGAGCGAAGCTCGGCCCGGAGGGCGCGGCCCAGGACGGGCCGCGTGAGGCGGAAGCGGGTGAAGGGGTCTGGGGCACCCGCGTGTGGGAGGCCGTGGAGGTGCTCCTCCAGGGCTACCTCCAGGGCGTGCACGCCTGGGCCCACCTGCCCTATGTCCAGCGCCTCGACCGCCTGGGCGCCTGGTGGGTGCAGCTGGTGGCCGAGAGCCTCGGCAAGACCGCGCCCGACGGCACCCGGCGCGGCCTGGATCCCATCCGCGGTCAGGGCCCCATGGACCAGCACGCCCAGCTCCAGCGCTGGCTCGGCGGCCCCCGGAAGATCGGGGTGTTCATGCTCACCCTGCAGGGGTCGAAGGCCCCGGAGCGCCTGGACCTGCCCCCCCAGTGCCCCTACGCCGGCCTCGACCGCTGGCGCGGCACGGAGATCCTCCAGGCCCAGGCCGAAGGCACCCTCGAGGCCCTCCAGGCCGCCGGGGTCCCCACCCTCCACTGGCACCTGGAGCGCCTCGACGAGGCCACCCTCGGCGCCTACCTCATGAGCTGGCAGCTCATCGTCGGGCTCCTGGGCATGGCCCTGGAGATCGATCCCTTCGACCAGCCCGAGGTGGAGCTGGGGAAGAAGCGGACGATGGGGAAGCTGGGGCTGTAGTCGGGTCTTCGGCCGTCGGTCGTCGCCACAGGCCACCCCCTGAGCGCTACCCCACCCATCATTCCTTCAGTGGAAGAGAAACCTCCCGGTGGGCCGGAATCCGACGACCGAAGACCAAAGACCGAAGACTTGAGGTCCAGCCCTAGCCCTCGGCCACCATCTCCAGAAACGCCCGGGCCGCGTGGCTCAAGGGGCGCTTCTCCACCCAGATGAGGTGGATGGGGCGCTCCGCCTGGACTTCCGGAACCTCCAGCTCCTTGAGGAGGCCCATGGCCAGGTCCTGCTCCACGGTCATGCGGGGCAGGAAGGCCACCCCCATGCCCGCGGCCACCATGCGGCGGATGCTCTCCACGGTGGGCATCTCGATGGCCATGTCCAGGGCCACCTTGTGCCGTCGGAATTCCCGCAGCACCACCTCGCGGTAGGGACTGGCCACGTTGTGGGCCACGAAGGTCTCCCGGCCCAGCTCCTGGATGCCCACCCGCTTCTTGCCGGCGAGCCGGTGTCCCGGGGCCACCACGAAGGCCAGGTGGTCGCGGTAGAGCACCCGGTCGGCGAAGCGGTCGTCCATGGGGCGGAAGGAGGCCACCCCGAAGTCCACGTCCCCCGCGGCGAGGTGATCCGGGATCTGCGCGCTGCGGGTCCGCTGCACCACCACCTGCACCTGGGGGTAGCGCTCCCGGTAGCGGACCAGGTGGGGCAGGAGGTAGAGGATCATGCTCTCGTTGGCGCCCAGCACCAGGCGGCCCACCGCCTTGTGCCGCAGCTCCGCCAGCCGGTTGAAGAGCTCCCGCTGGAGGTTCTGCTGGCGGCGGGCGGCCTCCAGCACCAGGGCCCCCGCATCGGTGAGGGCCAGCTCGCGACCGGAGCGGTCGATGAGCTTCTCGCCCACCTCCGCCTCCAGCCGCTGCACCGCCACGGACACGGCCGGCTGGGTGCGCTGGAGCTTCTCCGCCGCCCGGGTGAAGCTGCCCTCCTCGACCACCGTGAGGAAGACTTGGAGGGGGGTGATGTCCAGGCTCATGGCATCAAACGCCTTTATGGGATCCGCTCGATCATCACCCCTATTTATGGACGAGGCAAGGGCGGCGGAGTCGCCCCCGCCGCCCATTGATCCGCGGAACCTCAGAATCCGTAGCGCAGCTTCACCACCAGCTCGCGGCCGCTGTCCGGGAGGGGCACCGCCCCGCCGTTGTAGGCCTGGATGAAGCCCGGCCGCTTGTCCCCCAGGTCGAAGCCGCCGAGGCTGGCGGTCCAGGGTCCCTGGTTCCACACCACCTGGAGGTTCAGGAGGAGGGCGGAATCGAACTTGCGAAGGGCCAGGGCGCCAGCGGTGGCGTTGTAGTCGTAGCCGTAGCGCTCCCCCAGCAGGGTGAGGCTGGGATCCAGGCTGAATCCGCTTCCCAGCTTGATGCCGGCGAACACGGAGAGCTTCGTGGTGGCCGCCCCGAGGAAATTCCCGTCATGGCCGGGCACGCTCCAGTCCAGCACCTTGCTGTCCGCCTTGTGCATGGAGTAGGAGGCATTGAGGAAGCCCCAGCTCTGCCGCCACTTCCACTCGAGCTCCGCCCCCTTGGTGGTGGCCTCCGGTCCGTTGCTGTAGCCGAGGGTGCCGTAGACCAGGGGCTTGTCGAGCTTGGTCTGGAACAGGGTGAGGGTGGTGATGCTGCCCCCCACCTGCCACCCGGCCTCCAGCTCCAGATCCTGGGTCTTCTCCGGCTCGATCTTCGTGTTCGCGGCGGCCCGGAGCGCGAAGACCTGCACGTTGGGCGTGCGGAAGGCCCCCGCGTAGAGGAGCTTGGTGTGGAAGGCCCCGCCCACCCAGGTGAGCGCGAAGCGCGGCACGAAGGCCGAGCCGGCCAGGTTGTGCTTCTCGTAGCGGCCGCCCACGGTGAGGTTCACGGGCCCCTTGTAGGTGAGCTCCGCGTAGGCCCCCGTCACCCCGTAGGTGACCCGCTGGTCCCCGTCGAAGGTCACCCCCGTGAGCCCGGCACTGTCGGCCCCCACCGAGGCGCTGTCCGTGTAGCGCTCCACGCCGGCGTTGAAGCTGAACTCGGCATCCACATCCCAGCCGAGGACGAGCCCGCCCTTGTCCCGCTGCACGGTGCGCTCCCGGCCCGGCTTGGCCCAGGAGGTGACCCGGCGGTAGCTGTAGCTCGGGGTCAGGGTCAGGTCCTTGTTCACCTGGTAGCCGTAGCGCAGGTCGGCGTTCTGGCTGGAGAAGCTGCGGGTGCTCGTGGCTGGCGCCGCGCTGGAGGGGTCCTGGATCCGGTAGTCCTCCACGAGGCCCCGGAAGCTGAAGGCCCCGGAGCTGTAGCCGAGGTTCGCCATGCGGCTGCGGGTCGGGGACAGCTCCCCCGCATCCTTCTTGCTGCCATCGAAGTCCGTGAAGGTGAAGGGACTGCGGCGACCGTCATCGCTGAAGAGGGCCGCGGTGAGCTTCCGGTCTCCCCCGAGGTCCGGCGCCAGGAGGGCACTCCAGGCGCCGCGGGCCTTGCCTGAGGCGCTGCCGAACATCCCGCCCACCGCGGCCTTGCCGGGGAGCCCGCTGGTCAGGTCCTCCCCCTGCAGGGTGACCACCTTGATCACCGCGAGCTCCGCCAGGCCGCCGTAGATGGCGCTGCCGGGGCCGCGGATGATCTCGAGGCGCTTGATCTGGTCGATGGGGAAGCGATGGCCGAAGAGGGTGTTCCCATAGAGCAGCTCGGGCATCTCGATGCCATCCACGAGCAGGAGGGCCTTGCCCTCATAGGCCCACAGCCCCCGGGCGAAGAGCCCGGTGGAACCCTCCACGTCGTAGCCGAAGTCGAAGCCGGGCACGAGGCGCAGGACATCGATGAGGTCCCGGGCCCCGCTGGCCTGGATCTCCTCGTGGCTCAGCACCGTGATCACCCCGGGGCTCTCCCGGAGCGTGGTGGCCTTGGCGCTGGCCACGGTCACCGGGGTGTTCAGCAGGTCCAGGAGTTCCTTTTCCGTGGCGTCCTGGGCGGCCAGGGTCGCCCCGATCAGGGGGAGGAGGAGGGAGCGTTTGCGCATGGGAACCTCATGTGGCGTGCCTCCCCTATCGACCGGATGGTCCCAACCCTGTGAATTCGGACTTGGGGGCCGGAGCCTCCCCGGCCCCCCCGGGCCCGGCTCGGGTAGGCTGGAAGTGGATCCGACCTCATGCTCCCCCTCCTCCTCGGCCTGTTGCACGCCCTCGAACCCGACCACGTGGCCGTGGTCACCGGCGTGAGCCTGGAGGGGACGCCCCGGCCCTGGCGCGTGGGCCTCGCCTTCGGGCTCTCCCACATGCTCGCCGTGGCGATCCTGGCCCTCACCACCTTGCTGCTGGGGCATGCCCTGGCCGGGGACCGGGTGTTCCTGTGGCTCGATCGGGCCGCCTGGGGCTTTGTCCTCCTCCTCGGGCTCTGGAACCTGGCGGGGGCCTTCGGGTGGCGGGCGCCCTCCCCCCACCGCGCCCTCCACGCCCACGGGGCCCTGGTGCACGCGCACCCCGGCGCCCGCGCCCGCTTCCACCACTCGGCCGCCTGGCTCGGGGCCTTCTTCGGGCTGGGGGGCGTCCGCGGCTTCACCACCCTCCTGCGGGAGCACGGCTGGCAGGGCTTCGGCCCCTTCGCGGGGGCCCTCCTGCTCTTCGGCCTGGGGATCACCGCCATGTTCATCCTCCTGAGCTGGGCCTCCGGCCTGCTGAGCCAGGCCCTGGAGGGCCCCCGGGGCCGCCGGGCGGTGCTGGCCTGCTCCGGTGTGGGCAACCTGGCCGTGGGCCTCTGGCTGCTGATCCGGTGAGCCGCCCTTGAGCCGCCGCGGCGAGCAGGGCTTCCTCCGCCACGCGGCGGTGGTGGGGGCCCTGACCCTGGTGAGCCGGATCACCGGCATGCTGCAGAGCCGCATGCTCGCGGCCTACCTCGGCAACGGGGCCGCCATGGACGCCTTCGTGGTGGCCTTCCGGCTGCCGAACCTGCTCCGCCGGTTCACCGCGGAGGGCACCATGACCGCCGCCTTCCTCCCCACCCTGAACGAAGTGGCCGCCCGGGAGGGGGAGGCCGCCGGGAAGGAGATGGCCGCCCGCTTCCTGGGCACGCTGACGGGGCTGCTGAGCCTCCTCTGCCTCCTCGGGGTGGCCGCCATGGGGCTCCTCACCGGCCTGCTGATGCTGGGACGCCTGGCCCCGGACCAGCCCTTCTGGATCCAGCTCCAGACCCTGGGGCGGGTGCTCGCGGGTTCCCTCCCCCCACCGCCGGACCTGGCCCTCACCACCCTGTTGGGCCGCCTCATGTTCCCCTACCTCGTCCTGGTGAGCCTCACCGCGGGCCTCGCGGCGGTGCTGAACCTCCGGGACCGCTTCGGCCTGACGGCCAGCGTGAGCACCTTCTGGAACCTGGCCTTCATGGGCTTCGGCTGGCTCTGCCTCACCCTGGGCCCGGAGTCCTGGAGCCGGGAGCTGGATCGGACCTGCGTGATCTTCGCGCTGGCGGTGCTCGTGGGGGGCCTGGTGCAGCTGGCCGTGCTCGTGCCCCCCTTCCTCCGGCTCGGCTATGGCCTCCGACCCGGGCTCTTCCTTCGGGATGAAGGGGTCCGGCTCGCGCTGAAGCGCATGGTGCCGGGGATCCTGGGCTCGGGCGTCCACCCCATCAACGTCCTCCTCTCCACGTTCCTGGCCTCGCGGCTCGCCGCGGGCTCCCAGGCGGTGCTCTTCAACAGCAACATGCTGGGCGAGATGGTGCTGGGCCTCTTCGCCGTGAGCGTGGCCACCGTCAGCCTCCCGGCCCTCACCCGCCTCGCGGAGGCCCGCAACCACCGGGGCTTCAAGGACGCCCTCGGGGCCGCCTGGCGCGGCACGGCCCTCATGGCGATCCCCGGGGCCGTGGGCATGGCGGTGCTGGCGCAGCCCATCGTGGCTCTCATCTTCCAGAACGGGCGCTTCGGCGCCGCCGACGTGAGCTGGACCGCCTGGACCCTCGGCTTCCAGGCCGTGGGCCTGCCCTTCATCGCCACCCAGCGCATCGGGGCCCAGGCGCTCTACGCACTGAAGGACTACCGGGGCCCGGCCCAGGCCGCCCTGCTGAGCATGGGGGCGAACCTCCTCCTCTCCTGGTGGCTCCTGCAGCTCTGGGGCACCGGCGGCATCGCCTTGGCCAACAGCCTGGCCAGCCTGGTGGGCCTGAGCTGGGTGCTCCTCCGCCTCCGCCCCCGCTGCGAGCTGCCGCTGCTCTTCACCGGCGTGGGGTGGGGCCTGTTCCTCTTCGCCAGCGCGCCCATGGCCCTCTTGGCCGTGCTGGGCGGGCGGGCCTTCGGCCTCTTCGGTCCCTACCAGCATGTGGGGCCCACCCTGATCCGCCTGCTCCCCCTCATCGGGGCCTGCGCGGCGCTCTATTTCGGGATCCTCAAGGCGATCGGGAACCGCGAAGCGGCGGCCCTCTGGCGCAAGGCGGCCGGACGCCTCGGGAGCTGAGCCCTAGGGACCCGCTGGGGCCCCCCGGCGGCGGAGGGCCTCCCGGAGCTCCGCCTGGGCCTCCGGGTTCTCCGCATCGAAGCCGAACTCCAGCGTGAGCATGGCCCGCACCAGCTCCAGATCCCGGAAGGCCCGAGGCGCCTCCCTGCCGATCCGCACCCAGACGGTCCCACCGGGCGCGTAGAGGTACTCCACCACATCCCCCACGTTCACCACCCGGGTGAGGAAGGCGAGGAAGGCCACCGCCTCCGGATGCGCCATGGGATCCCCGCCACCGGGCCAGCACCGCTTCAGCTGGGCCACGAAGATCGCCCCCCGGGAGGCGGGCCCCACGCCCACCAGGAAGCGGTTCCGGATCGCCAGCCAGGTCCGCCCCTGCTGCAGGGTGGCCAGGGGATCTTCACCCGCCGGAGCCTCCCGGAGGAGGTTGCCCGGCTCGAGGAAGCACTGCTGGTCCAGGTAGGGGGTCCCTCGTCGGCTCAGGCCGCGGCGGTGGAACCCCGTGAGCTTCGGGGCGCCCTTCCCCTGCCACCAGGCGGAGGGTATCTCCGGGCCCGGAGCGGCGACCAGGGCCGCCCCTCCAAGAATCGCCCAGCCCATGACGCCCCATCCGCTCAATGCCACCTCCGGCCTGCAGTGTGCCAAAGCGCCCGGGCATTGCCAGGGTTCCTTCCCGAGGGCCTCACAACAAAAGGCTCATGTGTCACCCGTGACGTGGGTCATGGGCGACCTCGCTCCGGGAACCCATCTTGGAGCTGTCATCCGGGAGCCTTCATGAAGCGCCTCGCCCTCCTACCCCTCCTCGCCCTGCTCGCGGCGACTTCCCTGCAGGCCAAGCTGCCCTGGACCAAGAAGGCCCAGGCCATGGGCTTCACCAACGTGAAGAACTGCCAGTCCTGCCACGCCACGGAGAAGCCCAAGAAGGGCGACGCCCTCACGGACATGGGTCAGTTCCTCATGGACCAGAAGGCCAAGCACAAAGCCGCCGAAGTCGATCTGGCCTGGCTGAAGGACTACAAGGGCAAGTAGGCCCGTCCTCGCATCGCCAGCAGGGGCGCCCGCCTGGGGCGCCCCTTTTGCGTCCCCTCCGCCTTGCAACACCGATTCACATCGTGCTGCAGGAGGCCATGGCGGAGCCCGGGATGCTGATCGGGAGCCGATGCGCTGCACGGGCTCCCGAGGTCCCCATGAAGCCCCTGTCCGAAACTTCCCCCTCCGATCCCTTCCTCGCCCTGGAGGCGCTGGAGCGCCTGGAGCGCCTTCTCGAGCCCCGCGCGGGCGCCCAGGTCTCGCCGGATCCGATCTCCGTGCCCGGACCCCGGCCCACGGTTGGGCAGGCCTCCGAGGCCGCCCTCGACGCCCTCGATGACCTCTTCGCCGGTGGGGGTCCCCCACCGCGGCCCGCCGCCCCGACCAAGGGACCGGGGGGCGCCCCCCTCCTGGTCCTCGCGGGATGCCTAGGACTCGGGCTCGCGGTCGCCACCGCCCGACCGACCCCTTTGATGGCTTCGATGAAGCGGAAGGTCCCCACCCCCATCCTGCGGGCCTGATCATCGGGCCTGGGCTATGCTGGGCCCAATCATGGTCCGTCACGCCGCCTGCCTCCTGATCAGCCTCGCCCTGGTCGCCCAGGAGCGGATGACCCTCACGGAGCGGGCCCCCGATCACCGCTTCCGCTTCCTTCCCGAGCTTCACGCCCCCGGGGAGCGCCCTCTCGCGCTCGCCCTCCGGGGAGGCAGCGCCAAGGGGCTCGCCCACGCCGGGGTCCTCCGCCGCCTGGACGAGGAGGGCTGGCATCCCGAGGGGCTGGTGGGGACGAGCGCCGGGAGCCTCGCCGCGGCCATCTACGCCTGTGGGTTCGGCGGGGCGGGAGCCGAGCGCATCTTCGCGGGCCGGGACTTCGCCGCCGTGCTCGACGACCGCCGTCGGGCCCCGGGCCTGAGCCTCTCGGAGGATGAAGGCCTGCATGGCACCGTGATCAGCCTCGCCTTCGCCCAGGGCCGGCCGGTGCTGGTGCCCGGGGAGGACCGGGCCCGTCGCCTGCGGCTCTCCCTCATGGAGACCCTCGCCCGGGGCCAGGCCTTCGGCACCGGGACCTTCGACGACCTGGGCACCCGCCTCCGCATCGTCGCCTCCAGCCTCACCCGCGGCGAAGCCCGGGTGCTCAGGGGCGGCAGCCTCGCGGAGGCCGTGCAGGCCTCCATGTCCATCCCGGGCCTCCTCTCCCCCGTGGCCCTCGGAGGGGAACTGCTCGTGGATGGCGGCCTCGTGGAGAACATGCCCGTGCTGGCGGCCCGGGAATCCTTCCCCGGGGCCGCCGTGGTGGGCGTGAACATCGGGCGCTCCTGGGATGACCAGGCTCCCACGGACCTGCTGGCCCTCCTGGGCCGGAGCCTCGACCTGGCCATGCGCGTCACGGAGAGCCGCAGCGAGGCCGCAGCGGAGGCCGTGCTGCGCCCCGACACCGATGCGGTGCCCGAGTTCGACTACAAGGGGCAGGAGGGGGAGCTCTTCGCCGCCGGAGCCCGGGCCGTGGAGGCGGCCCTGCCCAAGCTGGAGGCCCTCCTGCTGCCGGGCGCGGAGCAGCCCGTGGCCGCGGCGCTCCGCGTGGAGGGCCCTGAAGACCCCCACCTCACCGTGCTCCTCCCCCCCTCGGGCCCCCTCCGCAAGCTCGACCTGTGGCGGCTCCTGCGCCGGGCGCACCGCCAGCTCCCTGTGGGGCGCGCCTGGGTGGACCTGCCGGCGGATCCCCGGGGCGAGGCCACCTTCCACTGGGAACCGGCGCCGACCCTCACGCGGGTGGACCTGATCCTGCCGCCAGGCTGGGCGGAGCCCTCCAAGGCCGCGGTGGCGGAGCAGCTCCGGGCCGCGGGGCTGGTGGTGGGACAGCCCTTCCACGCCGCCCGCTTCGGGCGCCTGGAGCAGGAGCTCGCGGCCGCGGGGCTGTTGCGGGGCGCGGGCGTCCTCGATTTCAAGGGCAGCGGATTCGAGGCGGGCGTCCTCCGCCTGCAGGTGCGCGAGCCCATCCTCGCCCGGGTGGACGTGGCTCCGGGCCGCTCCCGGGAAGCCATCGCCGCCATGGTGAAGCCCCTCGAGGGTCGCATCGTCCGGGCCCGGGAGCTGGAGGACCTGCTGGCCCGGGCCCGGGATCGGATGGGCCACCGCCGCCTCGAGACCGCCCTCAGCGACAGCCCCGAGGGGCTGGTGCTCCACCTCCGCCCCCTCGGGAACCAGCCCACCACCCTCAGCGCGACCCTGGCCTACGAGAGCGACTGGGGCATCCATGGCGGCCTGGAGGTGCAGGGTCGGAACCTCTTCGACTCCGGCCTCGGCGGCTCCCTGCAGGTGGAGGGCGACAGCCTCCAGAAGCAGCTCCGGATGCAGGTGGGGTGGACCCCGGGTCGCCTGCCGGCCCTCTCCCTGGGGCTCTTCGGCTCCCATGTCCGGCAGGAGGTGCGGGGGGGGCTCCTCTTCCTCACCCAGGCCACCGCCTCGCTCGATCTCGCCTTCACCCGGCAGGAGCTCGGACTGGAGGCGCAGATCCGCTGGGGGGCCGAGGACCGGGGGCGCCTGGGGCTGGCCGTGCTCGAGCAGCGCGGCACCCTCCGCCTCCTCGATGTGAAGGCCAGCACGCCACGGGCCGAAGTGGTCCGGGCCTGGTTCGAGTGGGATGACCTGGACTTCCACACCCTCCCGGATCGCGGCACGGCCCTCCGGCTCACCCTGGACCGCAGCGTCCACCAGGACGACGGGGCCCTCCCCTATCAGCGCCTCTACGCCCTGGCCACCCGCCACCAGCCCCTCGCCTGGGGCCTGGGACTCATGACGGAGGCCGAGGTGGCCCTGGAGCACCAGGCCCCACCGGATCGCTGGTGGGTGGCGGGGGGCAGCAACTCCTTCATCGGCACCCGGAGCGCAGCCTACCTGCTGCCGAACTTCGCCGCCCTGCGCGTGGGCCTCCCCTACACCCGGGCCTCCCTCTTCGGGACGGGCTGGCAGGTGGGCCCCCGCCTCGACCTGGGGCGCACCGCCGCCGTGTCCAATGAGCTCCGGGAGGGGATCCGCATGGAAGGCACGGGCCTCGTCGCGAAGACCGTGCTCCGGGACTTCTTCCTCGAGCTCTCCGCGGGCCGCGTGAACCTCCACCTGGACGCCTTCCGCGTCCGTGAAAGCCGCGTCTCCGTGCTCTTCGGCGCCCGGCCCTTCACCACCTGGAAGCGCAAGTAGGCCCTGGGCCACCGCGGCTCCGGCCCTTTTTTCCTCCTTGACCCACCCCGGGGTCCGATCGTCCAATGGATGGATTGGATTCCGAATGATTGACGCCATTGATCAAAAAATTTTGACGATCCTTCAGGAGAATGCCCGCACCCCCAACGCGGAGGTGGCCCGGCAGCTGGGCATGGCCCCGTCCGCCATCTTCGAGCGCATCAAGAAGCTCGAGGAGCGCGGCGTGCTGCGGGGCTACGTGGCCCAAATCGATCCCGGCGCCCTGGATCTGTCCCTCCTCGCCTTCGTGAACGTCCGCACCGAGGACCCCGTGGGCAGCGACGCCACGGCCCGCGCCCTCGCCAAGCGCCCCGAGGTCCAGGAAGTCCACCATGTGGCCGGGGAGGACTGCTACCTCGCCAAGGTCCGGGTGAAGGACACGGCGGCCCTCTCCAAGCTGATGAAGGAGCTGGGGGCCCTGCCCGGCGTGCGGGCCACCCGCACCACGGTGGTCCTCGAGACCACCAAGGAATCCTTCGAGCTGCCGATCCTCCCCAAGCAGCCCAAGCCCAAGCACGGCAAATAACCACGCACCCCCGCAAGGAGCACGCATGAGCCTCAACCGCGTCATCGTCATGGGCCTCGGCAAGGTCGGCAGCCTCGTCGCCACCCTGCTGCATGAGAGCCACTTCAAGGTCACCGGTGTGGACGCCGTGAAGCGCGAGGGCTTCCCCTTCGCCACCACCGTGGCCAACCTCAGCGATCCCGCCTCCCTGCGCCCCCTCCTGGCCGAAGCCGATGCGGTGGTGAGCTGCCTGCCCTTCCACCTGAACCTGCCCCTGGCCAAGGAAGCCCACGCCGCGGGCATCCACTACTTCGACCTCACCGAGGACGTGCCGACCACCAACGGGATCATCGAGCTGGCCAAGACCAGCAAGGGCCTCATGGCCCCCCAGTGCGGCCTGGCCCCCGGCTTCATCGGCATCGTGGGCGCCTCCCTGGCCCGCAAGTTCGACCGCCTCCGCTCCATCGAGCTGAAGGTGGGCGCGCTGCCCAAGCACCCCCGCGGCAAGCTGGGCTACGCCTTCAACTGGAGCCCCGAGGGCGTCATCAACGAGTACATCAACGACTGCGAAGTGATCCGCATGGGC
>CAZVKM010000088.1:0-12404 GCA_964627685.1 uncultured Solibacteraceae bacterium
AGCGCGTCCTCATGGCCGAGGACATCGCCATCAACCGCCGCATCCAGCAGGCCCAGCTGGAGCCGCTGGGGGTGGAGATCCAATCGGTCATCAACGGATCCCAGGCGGTGGAGAGCTGCACCACCGGAGGCATCGACCTCGCGCTCCTGGACCTGGTGATGCCCGGGATGGATGGGTTCTCCGCCTGCCAGGCCCTCCGGGAAGATGCCCGCACGGCTCGGATGCCGATCATGGTGCTCACGGCCCTGGCGGGGGATGCCAAGGCCCGGAGCCTGGCGGCGGGGGCGGACGATTTCATGCGGAAGCCCGCCAACAGCCTCCTGCTGCAGCACCGCATCACCAACCTCCTGGAGGTGGGGGTGTTCGAGCGCGCCTGGACCGGCTCCCTGACCGCGCCCCAGGGCCGCGTGCTGGCCGTGAGTGGCGCCCCCCATGTGCGCAGCCTCCTCGTCGCCCAGATGCGCGACCTCGGGAGCGGGCGGGAGTGTCCATCCCTCGAGGAGGCCTGGGCCCTCCTGGGCCAGGATCCCCCTTCGGTGCTGGCCGTGGACTGGGCCCTGGGTCCCTCGGCGGTCCGGGACTTCTGCCTGAGGCTCAAGGTCCGTCCCGAACTGGCCGGCATCCCGGTGCTGCTGGTGCATGCCCCCTCGGACCTGCCCGTGATCGAAGCCCATCCCCCGGCGGTGGATGACTTCCTGGACCTGCCCCTTCAGGCCGCCGATGCGCAGCATCGGGTGGCCCTCCTGCTCCGGCTGGCCCGGGCGCGGCGGACCGGGGCGTGAAGGCGCTCCTCGCGCTTCTGGCCGGCCTGCCGCTCTGGGCCGGGGGCCCGGCCATCCTGCGGGGGCGGGTCACCGATGGGCTGCGCCCGATCGTCGGGGTCCGGGTGGGGCTCGATTGGCCGCGGCGGGTCACGCCGCTGCGGGCGCCGGTGGTGGTGGAGACGGATGCGGAGGGCTTCTTCGACCTGCCCCTGGCGAAGGAGGGGCCGCGTCGGATCGCCTTGGAGAAGCACGGGTGGGTGCGGGACATCGTCCCGGAAGGCGCCTGGGGGCGGGACATGGTGCTGAAGCCCGCCCCGGCCTACCGGCATGAGCGGGTGCTGGTGGTCCGCCTGGAGCGACCGGGGCACCCCGAGGCGGGGGACTCCGCCCTCCGTCGCCTGCTCTTCGGCCGGGAGTGGGGCGCCGCCAGCGCGGCGAACTACTTCTACGAGGCGAGCAAGGGCAGTCTGGAACTGGAGGAGGGACGCTGGATGCGCCTCCCCTGTCCGGTGGACCTGGGCGCGGAGCCGGATGCCCGCAACCACGAGCTGGGCCAGTGGGTTCTGGGCCAGCTGAAGGGCCTCGCCCTGGGGGACCTCGACCGGGTGGACAACGCCACCGGTCAGGTCCGCCCCGATGGGCGCCCGGACCACCTCTGGGTGATCCTTCCGAGTGCGCCGCGCTCCATCACCACCCGCCCCACGGACCTGAGCCCCATCAGCCTGCTGGAGCCGCTGCCCTGGGATCCCACCCGCCAGTGGTCGCTGCTCCTGTTCCCGGACCAGGTGGTGCTGGGCAACGTGGTCCATGAGGGCCTCCACGCCATGGGGGAACACCGGGTGGACGACTTCTACCTGGACTGTGATCACCCCGACACCGCCGGCATCTGGGATGTGATGGACGTGGGGATGTACCGGGGCTGGGACAGCCACCACCCTGGTGAGGGCCCCTGGGTGGAGGACGTGGCCTACAGCCCCAGCCAGCCCATGGGTTGGACGCGGGCCGAGCTCTGGTATCGGGGAGCCTTCAGGGCCACCGTTCCCACCCATGTGGTGAAGGGGGCGGGCTGGGAGGGGTGGATCGAGCCCCTGGCCCGGGCCCCGGGGTCCCACCCCCAGCGGGTGGTGGTCCCGGATCCCCGGCGGAAGGGCCGGCTCTGGGAACTCAGCGTGCGGCGCCCCTGGGGGTTCGACGCGGGGCAGGTGGGAGGACGCACCCTCGCGGGAGAGGAGGGACTGGTGGTGGCCCGCATCGACCCCTCCAAGCTGAGTCGGGACGATCCCCGCGGCCCCGTGCACGTCCTCGATGCCCACCCCGGCAGTCCGGAGCCTCCACCCCCCCGCTTCCCCTGCCGTCGCTGGGAGCTGGATGACGCGGCCTTCAATCTCGGCGAGGGGGAAGTGGATGCCGGGGAGGACGGGCCTCTGGCCTGGGGCATCCTCGCGGTCGATGCCGAAGGGCGGATGAAGGTCCGGCTCCGGTTGAAGCGGGGAGGCTGAGGGGGCCGGGGCGAAGCCCCTTCACCCCCGGCCCGGTCTCCCGCATGCTGTCTCCATGCTCCCGACCCTCCTCCTGCCCACCCTGCTGGTCCAGGCTCCTGCGCCCGACCCCAAACCCGTGCAGGCCGTGCTGGATGATTGGCACCGGGCTGCGGCCCAGGCCGATGAGGCCCGCTACTTCGGCCACCTGGCCGAAGACAGTGTCTTCATGGGCACCGATGCCACGGAGCGCTGGGACAAGAAGGCCTTCCAGGCCTTCGCCCACCCCTACTTCGCCAAGGGGAAGGCCTGGAGCTTCAAGGCCGTGCGGCGGTCCGTGATGTTCAGCCCCGATGGGGCCACCGCCTGGTTCGACGAGGACCTCGACACGCCCAACATGGGGCCCTGCCGGGGCACCGGGGTGCTGAGCCTCCAGCAGGGCCGCTGGGTGATCCGCCACTACAACCTCACGGTTCCCATCCCCAATGACCTCATGAACGAGGTGAAGGGCCGCATCGAAGCGCACCTGAAGAAGGCCGCCGCGAAGTAGGTCGGTCGGTCAGAGGTCGCCCAGCACCGGCAGGGTGAGGGTGAAGCAGGTCCCCTGTCCCAGGGTGCTTTCCACGGCCACGGTGCCGCCGTGGCCCTGCATGAAGGCCAGGATGGAGGGCAGGCCGAGGCCGGTGCCCTTGCCCGCGCCCTTGGTGGTGAAGAAGGGGTCGAAGATGCGACCCTTCACCTCCTCGGTCATCCCCTCGCCGTCGTCCTCGACTTCAAGTCGGGCCTGCTCCCCCTCGCGGACCAGGTCGAGGCGCAGGTGGCCTTCCCCCTTCAAGGCATCGCGGGCGTTCGTCACCAGGTTCACGATCACCTGCTCCAGGTGGACCGGCTCCACTTCCATCCAGCACTCGCCCCCGCGACAGCTGAGGGCGAGGTCGATGCCCCGTCCCAGCAGCCGGCGGAGCACCGGCTCGAGGCCCTCGAGCAGCTCCCCCACCTCCACGAGCTCCACCTTCGCGCCATCCCGACCCCCGAGGTCCAGGGTCTTGCGCGCCAGGTTGGCCGCGCGGTGGGCCACCGCCTCCAGCTCCTCACGGGCTTCGGGCTGGCGGCTCAGCGTGGTGATGACCGTCAGCAGGTTGTCCAGGTCGTGGGCGATGCCCGCGCCCACCGTGGCCACCAGGTTCAGTCGCTGGGTCCGGAGCACCAGTTCTTGGCTCTGCTCCAGGGCCGCGGTCCGCGCCTGCACGCGCTGTTCCAGGACGGCCTCGTTCCGGCGGCTCGCCCGGAGGCGGGAGACCACCGCCCCCATCAGCGCCAAGCTGAGGATCGCGGCCAGGATGCTGAAGTTCCGGACGAGGGTGCGGCGCTGCTCCCGGGCCTTGAGCTGGGCGATCTCCCCGGCCTGGCGCTCGTTCTGGAACCTGGCCTCGAGCTCGCCCAGGGCCTTGGTGCGCTCCTCGGAAAACAACCTGTCTCCCTGGGCCTTGGCGGTCTTCAGGCGGGCATGGGCGGTCCGGAAGTCGCCCGCGAAGGCGTACTCCTCGGAGAGGTTCAGGAGGAACTCCTGGGATTCGGTCTCCAGCTTGGAGTCGGTGAAGCCGGCCAGCGCCCGCTCCATCTCCGCCAACCCTTCGCGGTGGCGGCCCAGCCGGTTGAGGGCGGTTCCCCGGGCGAAGGCGGCGACGTGCTGCTGGATCTGGGAAGCCAGGCGCGTCGCCCGGGCGTGGGCCCGCTCCGCGCGTTCAAGCGCCTCGGAGTATCGGCCTTCCCGGAGGGCCACATCCACCAGCCCCAGCTCGGCGTCCAGGAGGAGGCCCTCATTGCCGGAAGCGCGGCCCAGGGTCTCCGCCTCCTTCAGGTCCGCCAGCTCCGTGGTGAAATCCCCCAGCTTGCTTCGGATCAGGGCGCCATTCAGGAGCAGCACGCCGATCCGCCGGGGATCCCCCAGGCGGCGGGCGAGGACCATGGACTCGGCATTGGCCTGCAGGGCCTTCTTCCAGTCGTGGGATTCGGAGTAGAAGTTGGAGAGCACGGAGAGGAGCGACTGGCGGCGCTCCGGGGAATTCACCCGATCGCAGAGCGTGATGGCCAGCTGAAGGTGTTCGATGCCTCCCGTGAAATTGCCCTGCTGGGCCTCCGCCTGGCCGAGGACGCCGATGGCCTCGATGGCGGGGCTGAAGTCTTCAGCCGCGAGGGCCTCATCCCGCGCGATCTTCGCTTCCCGCTTGGCCTTCTCCAGGTCCCCTTCGAAGAAGCTCAGGCTGGCCTGCGTCGCGCCGAGCCTGCGCGCTTGGCGTGTGCCCCGATGCCCCGAGGCCAGCCGTGACCCCCGCTCGAGGGTCTGGTGGGCGGCGGCGAGATCCTGCCCCTGGATGTGCAGGCGCGTCATGTCCGTCAGCACCTCCATTTCCAGGAGGGGTTCCGGATGCTGCTCCAGGAGCGCCAGCAGCTGCCTGGCCTTCTCCAGCGCGACCCGGGGCCGGGGACCTTCGAGCTGGGTCATCTCGGTCCGGAGCGCCTGGATCTGGGCGTCGGGCCCCGCGGCGGAGAGGCCACAGGCCGTCAGCACTACGAGCTGCAGGGCTCGGATCATCGCGCGACTCCCTGGGCGAAGGAAGCGGGGCAGGGGCTGGGGCAGGGAGGGAGGCATGGCGGGTGGATCGGTTCCGTGAAGGGGTGGGAGGGGTGATGCAGGTGCAGGGACTCAGGATCGGTCGAACCGGAGCCACCTTCCCGCGAGGGCCCCGAGGTGCCGGAGGGGCGACCCGCTGGAGGCCCGGTGGATCGGAGGCCTCCCTGGGGAGGGGGCGGGACCGGAAGGCTGCTGCAAGTGCACCTGGGCCAAGACCTCGGCCCGGGACCTTGGCCCGTTCCCCTGCGGTCGGGGCAGGCCCAGCAGGGTGTCCAGGGCCCCACTCACGGCTTCCTCCAGGCCGTGGGGCCAGGCCCCCTGACGCACCGCCGCCCCGTTCCCCCAGGAAGCGCTGGGCGGGGGGAACGGGGCAGGGCTCGGGGAGGGGCTGGGGCCAACGGCGTGGGACATCGCAAGACCTCGGATGTCCCCAGACTCCGGTGTTCCAGGGTTGCAGCGGGTGAAGGGGTGTGAACTTTTGTTGCATCCTCCAGGGGAGGCCCCCTGGGGCCCTCACCGCCCCACGGTCACCTTGAAGCGGCAGGGGCCGCAGGCGAGGCGCCAGGCCAGGATGCGGGCCCGCACGGAGGCCTCGTCGGCGAACTTCCGGTCGAAGGCGAGGGCGGTGATGCGGCCCTTGGCATCCACTTCGATGGTGAGGGTGGTGCCCTCGGGCAGACCGGCCAGGGCGGGGGCCTTGAGGTGCATGGCGAGCTCCTTCAGGAGGGCGGGTTCATCCACGTGGGCCGTGAGCACGAGCAGGGAGGTGGGCCGCAGGGCCGCGGCGGGGCCGGCCTTGACCTTGGGTTCCTCCTTCCGGCGCTCGGCGCGGTCGGCGAGGGCTTCCTGGGCCATCAGGTGCTTGGCCACGGTGGTCGGCGCCATCGGCGCGGGGGACCCCGCGTAGGCCCGGGTGAGGTTCCCCACGGCGGCGTCGCTCACGCCCTCGGGCAGGGGGAGGGGCTGGGTCACGGTCTGGGCCTGGCCGCCGGCATTGCGCACCTGGGTGTCCACAGCCACGAAGCTGGTGTGGGCGGTGAGGAGGCCGTACTGAAGGCCCAGGTTGGTGATCTCCGCAGCGCGGTCGGCGCTGGCGCCCACCTGCTCGTAGTCCGAGAGCCGCTGGATGCGCTGCCGGGCCCATAGCTGGCGCAGGGCGCCGTTGGCGGGCGAGGGCTTCACGTGGGACACCTCGAAGGTCTGGTGCCAGGGGCCCTGGCCCGTCATTCCCGAGAGGGTGAGGGTGCCCTTGGGATCCCCCTTCCACTTGCCCCAGCAGAGCACGGGGCGCTCGGCCAGCACGTCGGGCAGGGCCACGGGGTCCACGTCGTAGAGCTCGAAGCCCTTCGCCTGGAGCTTCACCTGGCTGAGCACCGGGGTGCTCACGTAGGCGCGGAAGCGCTCCGCCTCGGCGGCAGCTTGATCAGGCTGGGTGAGCACGAAGGCCTCGCCCTGGCCCGCGTGGGCCATGCCCTCGATGAGGTGGCGGTTCACGGAGGAGCCGATGCCGAAGGTGAAGAGGTTGGCCTTGCCCAGGTTCTGGCGGATGAGGTCGAAGACCTGGCCATCGGCGCTGATGTAGCCATCCGTGGACACCACGAAGGTGCGGGAGAAGCCCTCGGTGCCGGGCAGCGTGAGGGCGCGCTTCAGGGCCGCCCCCAGCTCCGTGCCGCCGCCGCCGTTCTGCTGCCGCACGAAGGCCAGGGCCTGCTGGATGGACTCGGGCGAGGCGGGTTGGCTGGTGGGGGACCAGAGCGCGGAGCTGCCCTCGAAGACCATCACGTTGAAGCGGTCCTGGGGGCGCAGGCCCTGGATCATCTCCTTCATGAGGGTCTTGCTGATCTCCAGGGGGAAGCCCATCTGGCTGCCGCTCACGTCCATGACAAACACATACTCCCGGGGCGGCATCTGGGCGGGGGCCACGCGCTTGGGCGGCTGGGCCATAAGCAGGAAGAAGTTCTCATCGGACCCCTGGAACAGCAGCAGCCCCGACTGCACCTGGGCTCCCGCCAGCTGGTACTTGAGGATGAAGTCGCGGTTGCCCCCGTGGGCCTCGGCGGGATCCAGCTTCAGGGTGGCCTCCTGGGCTCCGTCGTAGGCGATGGAGGTCTTGTGGGTGTCGCAGGCCATGCGCTGGATGGCCATGCCCGCGCTGAGCTTCAGGTCCAGGTCGAAGGTGGCCGCGGGCTTCTCGCCGGCCTTCGTGTAGGGGTTGGCCACCCAGCCCTCGCCCGTGTGGCTGTCCGTGCCGGGGCGGCCGGCGTAGCGGGGGCCCACCACCGTGGGGTAGACGAACTGGTAGGTGCCCTCCGTGGGCACCAGCAGCTCCGTGTAGCTGAGCTCCACCTTGATCTCGTCGCCGGGCATGACGTTGGCCACGCTCATCTGGAAGACGTTGGGCCGGTGCTGCTCCAGCAGGGAGGCGCTGCGGCCCTCGACCTTGGCCTGTTCATAGGTGCGCCGGGCCTCGTCGCGCCGCTGGATCTTGGCGACCAGCACGCGACTGCCGATGGTCATGCGCATGCCGTAGACCGCGGCCCGGGTGGAGCCCGGGAACACGTAGATGGCCTCCAGGGGCTTGGTGCCGGTGTTGCGGTAGACCTGGGTGACCTTCACATCGGCGATGACTCCGGCGATGGCAACCTTGGCGGAGGTGGCCTTCAAGGGCAGGGCGTCCACGACCCCTTCGCTCTGCACGGCGAAGTAGGGCGACTGGGTCGTGTCCTCCGGGGCCTGCGCCTTCGCGGGGAGGCGGCGGTCCGGCGGCGCCGCCGCCGAGGGGGTGGGAAAGGTGAAGCAGGCCGCGCAGCCCACAAGCAGGGCGGCGGTGGATCGGAGCAGGTGCATGGCGTCCTCCTGGGGTGGCGCACGAAGGTGCGTCTCACCAGGGGAATGCCGCCTCACAGGGAAGCCTTTCAGGGCCTCCGGGGAAATTCCCCCCTCACCGGACCGGAGGCTCGGACTTCAGGACTCGGGCCCGGTAGCCCTCGAAGGGACCCTGCTCCGGGAGCCGCAGCGGATCTGCCACGGCCTTGGACAGCACGTAGAGGTCCCAGGGACCGGGCTCAGCGCCCAGGTCGAAGCGGGTGATCCCAGCTTCCCCCCTCGTGGGCGTGCGGGGCGGTACCTGCACAGGGCCACGGGGGCTCCGATGCAGGAGCACCAGCGCCTGGCCCGCCGGATGGCGGACCACCAGGACCTTGCCTCCCTCCTCCAGGGACCAGCTCGGGCCCATCACCTTCTTGGCCGCTGGGGCGGGCTCCTGCTCCACGGCGTTGGTCTGCAGCTGGTTGTTCAGGAACTGGTTCTGGGCGGCGGGGCCATGGACGGGGGGCGCCTGCGCGGGCCGGGCGGCCTTGCGCTCTTCGCTGCGGGCGAAGCCCGCGCGATCGGCCTTCTCCTTGGCCACTTCGGCCTTGGGTGGAGGGGCCGCCTCCGCATCCCGGAAGACTTCGGCAGGGGGTGGGGGAGGGGGCGCCGCCGCCGGGGCCGCGGCCGAGGGGCTGGGCGACCCTGAGGGGACGGCTCCGATGGCTTCCGGAAGGGCCCTGGGCAGCTCTTTGGGCTCGGGGATGGGAGCTCCGGGCTCCGCCTGCTTCCGCAGCCGCAAGCCCCGCTCGGAAGCCTTGTCCGCAGCCCCTTCCGAGGGCGTCGTGGCGGGTGACGGAGTCGCGGGAGCCGAAGGGATCCCGGTGGGCCGGGCCTTCTCCAGGGTGCGCTCCTGGGCGGCGGGGGTGCGGTAGTAGGCGACGCCCGCGGTCACGGCGATCAGGAGGCTGGCGGCCAGGCCCAGGGCGCCGGGGTGGCGGCGCCAGAGGGGTACCACCTTCGGGGGCTCGGCCAGGGCGGCCAGGAGCTGGGCCCGGGCGGCGGGATCCGCCAGGAGCTCCCGCAGGGCCTCCTCGTCCATGAGGGCGTCGAAGACCTCCTGGTGGTCCAGGGCGGCCTGGAAGAGGGCGGTGCGCTCGACGTCCGTGAGCGTACCGGCGGCATGGCCACCCAGGAGCAGCTCCGCTTCGCGGGGGGTCAGCTTCTCCCTCATGGCGCACATCCTGTGCGCCACCCTTCGGGCTTCGCCTTCGGCAAAGTGGCCCTTCGCTCCTGCTTCGGCCTCATCCGTCCCACCTCCCGCCCATGCGCTCCAGCAGCTGCTTGCGGCAGCGGTGATCCCAGGTGTAGACGGTGTTCAGGGCCTCGGCGCCCATGAGCTCCCGGATCTCGGGGAAGGTGCGCCCCTGCAGCTTGTGTCGGAAGAGCTCCCGGCAGCGTTCCCCCAGCTGCTTCAGGGCCTCCGCCAGGCGGGTGAGTTGCTGCTTGCGGGCATAGAGGGCCTCCGGATCCGGGGTATCGCTGGCCAGGGGGAAGTCCTCCACGCGCTCCGAGTGGTATTCGCCGCGCCGCCCCTGCTTGCGCTGGAGGGCCACCAGCTTGAAGCGGAGGATCTGGAAGCACAGGGGGAGGAGGTCCTCCACCCGGCTTAGGTGGGCGTACTTCTCGTGGATCACGATGAGGGTCTCCTGGGCGAGGTCCTCCGCGTGGAGGCCTGCATACCGGGATGCCGCGAAGGCCACCATCCTTTCACGGAGCTGGGCCAGCAGGGCCTCCGACGCCCCGGAGGGGGGCGCGGCGACTTCGGACTGGAGCGGGTCCTGGCTCATGGGATTTCCCATCCTGCCATGGGGCGAAGCGGGATGGACGATCCGTCAAGGGCGACGGCATTCGTGAATGACCGGGGCTATGCTGGGCCATCCCGACCGGAGTCCCATGCGCCGCGCCATTGCCGCCCTCTCGATGCTGCTGCCCCTCGCCGGCCAGACTCCCGCGGAAGTGCGGGACCGCATCACTGCGGAAGCCGCCAAGGGCGCGGCCTACGCCAAGCTGGCCCGCCTCTGTGACGAGGCGGGCAACCGCCTCGCCGGAAGCCCCGGCCTGGAGCGGGCCATCCGGCTCATGTCGGAGGTCGCCAAGGCCGAGGGCCTCAAGGTCTCCCTCGAGCCCGTGAAAGTGCCCCACTGGGTGCGGGGTCGGGAGTCCGCGGCCATCGTCGCCCCCTTCCCGGTGCGGCTTGGGATGTTGGGGCTGGGCAACAGCGTGGGCACCCCGAAGGAGGGCCTCACGGCCGAGGTGCTCGTGGTGGGCAGCTTTGACGAGCTGGAGAAGCGGAGCGCCGAGGCCAAGGGCAAGATCGTGCTCTTCGATGTGCCCTTCGAGTCCTACGGCAAGAACGTGGCCTACCGGGGCGGCGGCGCCTCCAGGGCTGCCGCCCATGGGGCCGTGGCCTGCCTGGTCCGCAGCGTGGGCCCCATCAGCTACGACACCCCCCATACCGGGGCCATGAACTACGACGAGAAGTTCCCCAAGATCCCCGCCGCGGCCCTCTCCCTCGAGAGCGCCACCCAGCTGCGCCGCATGACCGCGGCGGGCACCAAGGTGGTGGTGAACCTCCAGATGGAGGCCCACTTCCTGCCCGATGCCGAGAGCTTCAACGTCCTCGCCGACCTGCCGGGCCGGGAGAAGCCCGAGGAGATCGTGCTGGTCTCCGGGCACCTCGACAGCTGGGACGTGGGCCAGGGCGCCCAGGATGACGGGGTCGGGACGGTGCTGGCCCTCGAGGCCGCCGCCACGTTGAAGCGCCTGGGCCTCCAGCCCCGCCGCACCGTGCGCGTGGTGCTCTACACCAACGAGGAGAATGGCCTCCGGGGAGGTCAGGCCTACGCCAAGGCCCACGCGGCGGAGCTGGTCCGCCACATCGCCGCCTTCGAGACGGACAGCGGCAACGGCCCCATCCAGGGCTTCTCCCTGGACCTCCGGGGCGAGCAACGGAGCCGGCCCACCGGGGCCGCCGCCCCCACGGAGCCCCGCGCCCTGGTGGGCTTGGCCCACCTGCAGTCCCATGGACCATTGCTGGCACCCTTCGGCCCTCTGAAGCTCGACTTCGGAGGCAGCGGGGCCGACGTGGGCGCCCTCGTGGCCCTGGGCGTGCCCGGCGTCGGGGTGGGCCACGACCACAGCCACTACTGGGACGTGCACCACACCCACGCCGACACCCTCGACAAGGTGGATTCCAAGGTGCTGGCCACCAACAGCGCCTTGCTGACCACCCTCGTGTGGGCCGTGGCGGAGGCGCCGGAGCCCCTGGTGCCTGGGAGGTAGTGCGGACCCAGGGAAGTTTCAGGGCCCAGCTCGGAAGCGCCGACAAGGAGGCATGCGCGTTTCGGTGGCCATCCTCCTATGCCCCATGGGGGCCCTGCTCCCGGCGCAGGCCGTGCAGCCTCCGGAGGCGGCCCGGACCGAGCTGCAGGCCCTCCTGATCCGGATCCCCACCCTGGATCGGGAAGGGCGGGCCGCCGAGGCCCTGGACGGCGTCGACCGGGGGCGGGTCCTGGCCGACCGGCTGGGGGATGCCGCCGCCCGGCGTCGCCTGGACTACTTCGGAATCCGGGTGCTCATCCTCCAGGGACGCACCGGGGAGGCCCTGGGCCCGGCCCGTCAGCTGCTGGAAGCGACCCAGGCGGCCCAGGATGAGGGGGGGCGGGTGGACGTGCTCCTCCAGCTGAGTGAGCTGGCGAGCATCCGGGGGGACTTCCCCGAGGCGCTGGAGCTGCTCCACCGGGCCCAGGAGGGGGCGGAGCGGCTCAAGGATGATGCCCGGCGGGCGGCGGTGATCTCCTACTGGGTGACCTTCCACCTGCGCTCGGGCCAGCCCGGGAAGGCCGTGGAGCTGGGCCCCAAGGGGATCGAGCTGGCCAAGGGGTTGCCCGACCAGGTGGAGCTGGCGGTCCTCTGCACGAACTTGGGCGTCGCCCTCCAGCGGGTGGGCCGAGAGGAGGCTTCCATGGCTGCCTACACGGAGGCCGAGGCGCTCCTGCAGAAGATCCGGCACCGCCGCCTCTTCACCTCCCTTGAGGTGAACCTTTCCGACCACCTCCTCCGGGTCAAGGATTACCCCGGGGCGATGCTGCGGGCGGAGCGGGGCATGGCCTCGGCCCGGGCCATCGGGGATCGCCTGCAGGAGGCCCTCTGCCAGGCGAACCGGGGCATCGCCCGGAACCGGCAGGGCCGGTCCCGGGAGGGGTTGGCGGACCTCGAAGCGGCCTTCCGAACCTCCGAGGAACTCCAGATGGCGAATGTCAGCCTGGAGCTGCTGTCGATCATGGCGGAGGAGTACGCCTTGGCCGGAGACATGGGCAGGGCCTACGCCCGGCACGTGGCCTTCAAGACCCACAGCGACGAGCGGTTCAACAGCGAGCGGGCCCGCCGGCTCCAGGAACTGGAAGCCAAGTTCCAGTCCGAGAAGCAGGCCCGGGAGATCACCGAGCTGCGGGCGGCGGAGCAGCGCCGGGGGCTCATCCGCACCTTCAGCCTCGTGGCGGCCCTCCTAAGCCTCGGTCTGGCGGCGGCGCTCCTCAGCCGACTGCGCGCCATGCGCCGAGCCAAGGCGGAGCTCGAGGACCGGGTGCGGGAGCGCACCCAGGCCCTGGAGCAGAGCCAGGAGGCCATCCTCCGGACCCAGCGCCTGAACCTGGT
>CAZVKM010000089.1:0-12367 GCA_964627685.1 uncultured Solibacteraceae bacterium
GGTGGTGAAGGTGCCCCTCACCGCCGAGGGCCTCAAGGCCACCAAGGCCTTCAAGGCCGAGGACATCCGGACGAACGTGACCCTCTGCTTCTCCGCCACCCAGGGCCTCATGGCCGCCAAGGCGGGCGCCACCTTCGTGAGCCCCTTCGTGGGCCGCCTGGATGACATCAACCTCGATGGGATGCTGCTGATCCGCGAGCTGGTCGCCATCTTCGAGAACTACGGCCTGGAAACCAACGTGCTGGCCGCCTCCATCCGCGGCCCCCGCCACGTCACCGACAGCGCCCTGGCCGGCGCCCACTACGCCACCATCCCCACCAAGGTCTTCGACCAGATGCTCAAGCACCCCCTCACGGACAAGGGCATCGAAGGGTTCCTGGCGGATTGGAAAAAGAGCGGGCGATAAGGGCCCCCGGGGTCTGCGCGACCCCGGGCCCCTGGTCCCGACCTCAAAACCGCCCCGAGCCCCTTCAAGGCCGGGGCGGTTCGGCGTTAGGCTCCTCCCATGCTCCCGCTGACGCTCGCCCTCCTGCTCCAGACCCCGGCCGCCGCGGCCCCGGCCCCGGAGGCCAAGTGGCACCCCCTCGCCAACCACGAGTGCATCTTCTGCAAGATCGTGGCGGGCGTGGCCCCCGGCAAGAAGGGGTATGAGGACGAGCACGTGCTCGCCTTCTGGGACATCCGCCCCCGCGCCAAGGTGCACCTCCTGGTCATCCCCAAGCAGCACGTGCGCAGCCTCCAGGAGCTCGAGCAGCTGCCCGAAGGCTCCCGGGCCGCCCTCCTGAGTGCCTGCGTGAAGGTGGCCCGGGACAACGGCATCCTCGACAACGGCTTCCGGGTCATCGCCAACAGCGGGAAGGACGCGGGCCAGAGTGTCTTCCACCTCCACTTCCATGTGGTGGGCGGGGAGAAGCTCCGGGAGGATGCCATCACCAAGGATGGGACGACCAAGGGCTCCTGAGTCCCTTCCGGGGGCGGAATGGTCGGGGTAGGCTTTTTACCATTCCATTCCGGAGCTCACGTGCGTTCAGCCGCCATCCCCATGATATTCAATCTCTTCCTGACCGCCCAGGAGCCGACCCCCCTGGAGGCACCCAAGCCAGCCCCCGCCCCGAAGGTGGAGGCCTTCAAGAGCCTGGATGACGGCCTCCTCGAGGAGAAGTGGTTCGCCCAGAGCCTCACCTTCGCCAAGGGGAGCGAGGTGGACTTCTCCTGGTTCAAGGAGGGCGTCTCCTTCACCGGCCGCACCCTCTGGTTCAAGCCCTGGGAGGACCCCGCCATGCTGAAGCCCGGTCGGGATGGCAAGGACAACGCCAAGGCCACCACCCTCACGGATAGCATCCCCGCCACCCTCCGGGGCGCCCTGGCCGGCGCACTGGCCGGCAAGGCCAAGGTCTCCCGGACCGAAGGGGACGTGCTCGTCCTCGGCCGGGTGGTGGACTGCAATGCGGGCAGCCGGGCCGCCAAGTGGCTCGTGGGCTTCGGCGCCGGATCCGAGACCGTCACCTACGACCTGAAATTCGTGGATGCGGCCACCGGTGAGCTGCTGGCCGCCGTTCATCACAGGGTGATCAGCGGGACCAACCTCTCCACCATCGAGGACAAGATGGTTAAGTGGGCCGACAAATTCGGCACCTTCATGGCCGCCCGGGTCCTCAGGTAGGCGCCTCGACCCTTGGTAGACTGGGCGGTTGGCCCTGCCAGCCGCCCTCGTTTTCGGAGCACCCGTGTCCCTCGAAGCCAAGATCGAAACCCTCAAGGCCAAGCACGCGCTGGCCCATGCCGGCGGGGGTGAGGCCCGCATCGCGAAGCAGCATGAGGGGGGGAAGCTCACCGCCCGTGAGCGCATCGCGGCGTTCGTGGATGAAGGCTCCTTCGAGGAGATGGATGCCCTGGTGGTGAACCGAACCCCGGGAACCGAGAAGATCCCCGGCGATGGCGTGATCACCGGCTTCGGCCGTGTGGACGGCCGCCCCGTGGCCCTGTTCGCCCAGGACTTCACGGTCTTCGGCGGCAGCCTCTCCGAGATGTACGCCCGGAAGATCTGCAAGGTCATGGATCAGGCCCTCAAGCTGGGCTGCCCCGTCGTGGGCCTCAACGATTCCGGGGGCGCCCGCATCCAGGAGGGCGTGGTGAGCCTGGGCGGCTACGCCGACATCTTCCTGCGCAACACCCTGGCCTCCGGCGTGATCCCCCAGATCAGCCTGATCATGGGCCCCTGCGCCGGGGGCGCCGTGTACAGCCCCGCCATCACCGACTTCATCACCATGGTGCAGGGCACGAGCTACATGTTCGTCACCGGCCCCGACGTCATCAAGGCCGTCACCCACGAGGAGGTGACCAAGGAGGAACTGGGCGGTGCGGCCACCCATGCCGCCAAGTCCGGCGTGGCCTCCTTCGTGACCCCCAGCGACCTCGCAGCCCTCGCCCACACCCGTGAGCTGCTCTCCTTCCTTCCCAGCAACAACCTCGGGGAGGCTCCGCGCAAGGCGCCCCGGGCCGCCATGCCCCTGGAGAACCCCGAGCTGGACAAGGTGGTGCCGGACGACCCGAGCAAGCCCTACGACATCCGCTCGATCATCAAGGGCGTGGTGGACGACGCCCACTTCTTCGAGGTGCACGAGCGCTTCGCCGGCAACCTGGTGGTGGGCTTCGCCCGCATCGACGGCCGCTCCGTGGGCATCGTGGCCAACCAGCCCGCCTACCTGGCCGGGGTGCTCGACATCAGCGCCTCCGAGAAGGGCGCCCGCTTCGTGCGCTTCTGCGACGCCTTCAACATCCCCCTCATCACCTTCGAGGACGTGCCCGGCTTCCTTCCCGGCGTCACCCAGGAGCACGGCGGCATCATCCGCCATGGCGCCAAGCTGCTCTACGCCTTCGCCGAGGCCACCGTGCCCAAGGTCACGGTCATCACCCGCAAGGCCTATGGTGGCGCCTACTGCGTGATGAGCTCGAAGCACCTGCGCACGGACTTCAACTTCGCCTATCCAACCGCGGAGATCGCGGTCATGGGGGCTGACGGCGCCATGAACGTCCTCCACGGCAAGGAGATCGCCGCCGCGGCCGATCCCGTGGCCAAGAAGGCGGAGCTGGTGGCCGCCTACAACGAGAAATTCGCGAACCCCTACATCGCCGCCGAGCACGGCTTCGTGGATGAGGTCATCCTGCCCCGGGAGACCCGCGCCAAGCTCGTGAAGGCCCTCGCCCTCCTGGCCACGAAGCGGGATCAGGTGCCCCCGAAGAAGCACGGGAACATCCCCCTCTGAGCCGGGAATCCTCCTTACGGACCGGGGCCCCGTTCGCGGGGCCCCGGTTTTTGCCCTATGCTGGCGCCACCCATCCGAGGTCCCCATGCGCTTCCTCCCCGCGCTGCTCCTGTGCCCCCTCCTGCCCCTGGCCAGCCAGGGCGTGGATGAGGGCCTCTTCAAGGGCGATCCCAGGAAGGCGGCGGCCGCCTGCGCGGACCGAGCGCGCCTCCTCCGACCCAAGGATGGGCACATGCTCGCGGAGTACGGCCGGGCCTACCTCGCGGCGGGGGAGCGGGCCAAGGCCGAGGAGTGCTTCCAGCAGGCCCGCCTGGAGAGCGGGAAGGATGGCGAGACCCACCGGCTCATCGCCCTGGCCTACCTGCGCCACGGGCTCCCCAAGGAGGCCCTGAAGGCCCTCGAAGACCTCCAACTGGTGGATCCGAAGGGGAAGAACACCTTCACCCGCGCGGCGGTGAACCTCTGCGACGGGGGCCTCGCGAAGGAGGGCGACGCGCTCATGGAGCGCGCCTGGATCCTGGATCCCGGGGACTGGCAGAACTGCCTCCAGTACGGGCGCGCCTGCCTCCGGAAGCAGCGGCGCGAGGCGGCCGCCAAGTGGTTCGCGCGCGCCGCCCAGGCCAAGCCCCAGGAGGAGCGCATGTGGAACGCCATCGCCCTCGCCTACGCCGACCGCGGCGCTGACACCAACTGAGCCCGGAGGTCCCATGCGCCCATCCAGCCCCATCCTCCTTCCCCTCCTCGCCCTCACCCTCGGGGCCCAGGCTCCCCAGCCCCCCAAGTTCGACGAGCGGTTCTTCATGGGGGATCGGAAGGCCATCCTGCAGGCCTGCGCCGATCAGGCCCGGGCCATCAAGCCCAAGGACGCGAAGTGGCTCGCCGAGTACGGACGCGCCTACCTGGCGGCCTTGGACCGGCCCAAGGCCGAGGCCGCCTTCAAGGAGGCCCTCCTCAAGGAGCCCAAGGATGCGGAGGTGCATCGGCTCATCGCCAACGCGTGGCTCAAGCACGGCTTCAAGCAGGAGGCCCTCGACGGCTACGGGCGCCTGCTCACCTTGGACGGGGGCAACAAGGAGGCCCTGCTCGCCGCCGCCACGGACCTCGCCGAGGTGGGGCTCGCCACGGAGGCCGACCGGTTCATGACCGCCTTCGCCGCCAAGGAGAAGGACGATTGGAAGGCCTTCCTCCAGGTGGGGCGGGCCTATCTCCAAAGCGGGAACCGGGACCGGGCCGCCAAGTGGTTCGCCCGGGCCGTCACCGTCAAGCCCAAGGAGGAAAAGGTCTTCCTCGAGATCTCCCGCGCCTTCGCGGACAGCCAGGCCCTGCTTTGATCGCCGGGATCTTCCGCCAGGAGGGCACCCTCCGGCTCCGCAGCGGGTGGCGCCTGCTCCTCTTCGCCTTCCTCAGCGCCCTCTGCATCGCATTCCTGGGATGGGCCCTGGTCCCGAGGCCCCTGCGCCCCGGGGTGGAGTGGCCCCTCTACCTGACCGACATCGGCGGCACCCTCCTCGCCACCTGGGTGTGCCTGCGGCTGGAGAACCTCCCCTGGGGTGACGTGGGCCTCCGGATCGGGGCCCGCTGGGCCCGGCACCTCGGCCTCGGCTTCCTGCTGGGCTGCCTCGTGATGCTGCTGGGCACCCTCGCCCTGTGGATCGCTGGAGGCGTCCACTGGGCCCCCAGGCCGGGAGGGGGTTTGCGGGCCATGGCCTCGGGCTTTGGCCTCTACCTGCTGGTGGCCCTTTCCGAGGAACTGACCTTCCGGGGCTATGGGTTCCAGCGGCTCCTGGAGGGCCTGGGGCCCTGGGGGGCCCAGCTCCTGGGGGGCCTCTGGTTCGCCTGGGCCCACTGGTCCAACCCGGGCATGACCCACCCCGTGCAGAAGGCCTGGGCGACCCTGAACATCACCCTGGCCGCCGTCTTCCTGGGCTACGCCTACCTCCGGACGCGCAGCCTGGCGCTGCCCATCGGCCTCCACCTGGGGTGGAACTGGATGCAGGGTTCCGTGCTGGGATTCGCCGTGAGCGGCACCACCGACGACCTGGGCCCCTGGATCGCCGTGGTGGACCTCCGCCGGGCGCCCTGGTTCAACGGCGGCACCTTCGGACTGGAGGCCAGCGTGTTCGGCACGGGGGCCTGCCTGGCCACCCTCCTCGCCCTGGCCTTCCTGAAGGACCTCAGCGACGATCCTTCCACTGGTGAGGCACGCTGAACCTGGCGGAGATCACCTTCCGGAACTCGCTGGTGGGCTCGTAGCCCAGGGTGCGGTAGAGGGCCTCGGCATCCTTGCTCGCATGCAGCTCCAGGATCTCCACCCCCCAGCCCGCGGCGGCGGTCTCCAGGGCCTCCATCAGGGCCCGGGCATGACCCTGCCCCCGGTGGGCCGGCTCCACGTACACGTTGAACACATGGCCGCGCACGTCCAGCTCGGTGAGGGGCACCGGCATCTGCTCCCGCAGCCAGAGCAGGCCCGTGCCCACGGCCACCCCATGCACCTCCCGGACGAGCCCCCGCACCTCCCCCGTGAGGAGCTTCGGCCGGAGCCAGGCCCGGAACCGCTCCGCCATGCGGGCCATCCCGGCCTCATCGCCCATGGCCATGTCCTTGAACATCCCCACGCGATGCCGGAGGTGGAGCTCCAGGTCCGCAAGGGTGCTGGGTCGGATGGAAGCCGTCATGGAATCTCCGGGGATGCGACCCAGCCTACCCCCCCGCCGCGGTAGACTGTCACATCCCATGCGCTACGCCAGCCTCGCCTCGGGCTCCAAGGGCAACTGCCATGCCTGCAGCGACGGCTCCCGCACCGTGCTGGTGGACGCAGGGCTGAACCTCAAGCAGCTCCGCCTGCGCCTGGAGGCCCTCGAGCTCCCCTTCGAGAGCGTGGGGGCCGTGGCCCTCACCCACGAGCACAGCGACCACATCGGGGCGGTGGGGGTCATGCTCCGGCGCACCGACTGGACCTTCGTGATGACGGAAGCCACCCGCCGGGCCGTGGAGGCCATCCACGGCATCGAGATCCCACCCCACCGGTGGCTCCGGGCCGAGGCCGGCCACGTGGTCCAGTGGGAGGGCTGGGACCTCCGTCCCTTCGCGATCCCCCACGATGCGGAGGACCCCGTGGCCTGGCGCCTCGAGCGCCTGGGCCGGGCCCTGGCCGTGGTCACCGACCTCGGCCACCCCACGGCCCTCGTGGCCGACCACTGCCGGGACCTGGACCTCCTGGTGCTGGAGGCCAACCACGACGTGGACATGCTCCGCGAAGGGCCCTACCCGCCCTCCCTGAAGGCCCGGATCCTCAGCCGCGTGGGCCACCTCAGCAACCTGGCCATGGCGGAGCTGCTCCAGTCCGTGCTCACGCCCCGCCTCAAGGATGTGGTGCTGGCCCACCTGAGTGAACAGAACAACGATCCCCTCCTGGCCCAGGCGGCGGCCCGCCTGGCCCTCGGCGCCCACGGCGCGTCCCTGCACCTCGCCACCCAGCGGGAACCTTTGGCCCTCCCCCTCGCAGTGGCTTAGAAAGCGACCCCATGAAACGCGCCCTCGCCTGCCTCACCCTGCTCAGCCCCCTGGCCGCCCAGTCCTTCGGGGACGGCCCCGCCTTCGGGGGGTCCGTCGCCTTCTCCGAGGGGCTCTCCCTCAGGGGCAACCCCGCCCGCTACGACCAGGCCCAGCCGGGCTGGTACCTGAGCTGGGAGGGGGGGGATGACAAGGCCCGGGACGCCAAGGAGGCCAGCGACCGCTTCGCCCTCGCACCCTCGGCGGAGACGCTCCGCGCCCTCTCCGACCATCCCTACGCCGAGCGCCGCCAGGCCTACGGGCTGGCCCTCGCCTCCCAGGGCGGGCTCTACCTCGCCTTCGGGAGGGACTTCACCACGGGCGTCCGGGTGCTCGGCGACGCCACCACGCCCACCGCCAGCCAGATGGAAGTGGGACGCATGGCCCGCACCCGCATGGTGATGGGGGCCGGCAGCATGACCGATGGCCAGGCCTACGGCTTCTCCTTCGGCGTGGAGCGCCTGGAGACCGGGCGCCTCCTCCGGCCCCTGGAGGCCACCACCCCGGCCGGAAGCGGCCTCGCCTATGAGGGCACCACCCGGACCAACACCGCGCTCACCCTCGGCTTCGGGGCCCAGTTCACCCTGGTCCAGGCCCTGAAGCTGGCCGTGGCCGGCGACCGGCTCCTCCCCCGGACCTTCAACGGCGTGCGCGAGCGGCCCCAGTTCCGTGCCGGCCTCTCCCTGGACCTGGGCCCCACCACCGCCCTCGTGGTGGAGTCGGACGTGAACACCGCCCAGCGGCTGCCGCTTCCCGTGGACCAGCGCACCGCGGCCGCCTCCCTCCGCATGACCTTCAGCCCCGCCCTGTCCGGCAAGGTGGGGGCGGAGCGGCGCACCGTGGATGGCCAGGCCACCACCCTCGTGGGCGCCGCCCTGACCCTCCGGAGCGCCCCCCTCCACGTCACCTTCGGCTTCCAGTTCGGCAACGACCGGCCCATGAAGGGCCTGGCCGTGAAGGTGGATGGCTGATGCGGACCCTCGTCGCCGCCCTGCTCCTGCTGCTCCCCGGGCCCCTGGCCGCCAAGGAGGACCTGCCCCCCCTCAAGGAGGTGGTGGAGCGCTTCGATGCCGCCCAGGCCAAGGTGCAGACCCTCCAGGCCCCCTTCACCCTGACCCTCAAGCGGGCCCTGCTGCGGGCCCCGGCCACCACCAAGGGGACGCTCTACCTCCAGGGCTCCGACTTCGTCCACTTCGCTTTCGCCCCCCCGGAGGACCTGATCCTCCACCTCAGCCGCAAGGAGCTCATCTCCTACAGCCCGGAGGCCCGCCAGGGGGAGCATCTGAAGATCGGCGTCTTCCGCAACGCCGATCGGAAGTACCTCGGCCTGGGCCAGAAGCTGAGCTTCCTGCAGGAGGGGTTCCAGATCGGCCTCGGGGAATCCCGAGACGTGGCCGGGGCGGTCTTCGTCACCCTCATGCCCCGCACGCTGGGCCTCCGGAAGCGGATGCAGGCCATCAACCTGTGGGTGGACCGCGAGACCTGGCTCCCACGCCAGATCCAGTGGATCGAGCGCAGCGGCGACAGCTGGACCGTGGAATTGGGGCCTCTGAAGCTCAACCAGCCCCTGCCTCCGACCGTGGTGGGCTTCAAGGTGCCTGACGACGTGCCGCTCCGGGAGGAGTTCAGCTTCTTCACGGGAAGGAAAAAATAGGGCGAAGGGGGTTAAGATGGCTCCACCTCCCGGGGTTTGCCGATGATCGTGGTCTGTCCTTCCTGCGCTGCGCGCTTCCAATACGACGAGAGCCGCTTCCAGGGAGCGGCCTCGAAGCGGTTCCGGTGCCCGAAGTGCAGCCACATCTTCGAGGTGGCCAACCCCACCCTGGCCCCCGCGGTGCCCGCCTTCGACCTCTTCGAGAAGCCCGCGGCGTCCTCGCCCGCCCCGACGGTGGCCTTCGTCCCCCAGCTCCCTGCAGAGCCCCCGGCCGGGTCCGGCAACGCGCGCACCACCCAGCGTCGGGACCGCGATGCCATGCTGACCGCCGCCGGCATCCAGGGGCCGGGCATGCCCCAGAACATGCGCTTCAGCCTCGCCGGCACCTCCGGCCCCATGGCCAGCACCGTGCAGGTGCTGGAGAAGCCCCTCGTGCTCATCGGGCGGGAGGAGGGCGATGTCGTCACCAAGGACCCCGAGACCAGCCGCCGCCACGCCTCCCTGGAGATCCACCAGGACGGCACGGTGTGGCTGATGGACCTGGACAGCACCAACGGCACCTTCAAGGACGGTCAGCGGATCGTGGGCAAGGTGCAGCTGGAGAACCAGATGGAATTCAGCTGCGGCAACAGCACCTTCATGCTCATGGTGCGGAGCCTCGACGACTTCCAGATGCACTGAGGGCGCCATGGATCCCTACGCCTCCTACCTGAGCCAGGCCGCCGCCCTCTTCGCCGCCGGCGACATTCTCAAGGCCGGCCAGATCTGGCAGGCGATCCTCAAGCAGCAGCCCGCCCACGCGGAGGCCCGGGAGGGGCTCCTGAAGGTGAAGGCCCTCCTGGAGCAGCAGAAGGCCCAGGCGGAGGCGCCGGCAGCCCCTCCTGTCGCCCCGAGCCCCGTGCCCCCGCCGACCCCCACGGAGGCCCCCGCGCCCCCTTCGGAGCCCACTCCCGGTCCCGTAATCGAGGCCGTGGCCCCCCCGATCTCCGACCCGGTCCCCGCCCCAGCTCCAGCCCCGGCTCCACCGGCCCTGGACGACGATCAGATCGAGCGGCTCCTCCGGGAAGGCTGCACCCTCTACGACATGGGGCAGACCCACGATGCCCTCCGGAAGTGGGAGCAGCTCCTCTCCGGGGCCCCCCATCACCGCATGGCCCGCGACTACGCGAACGGGGCCCGCAAGGAACTGGGCCTGGCCCCCCTGGGGGAAGGCGAGGCGCCTACCCCCGAGCCGGTCGTCCCCGCCGCCGCGGCCATGGAGGCCCCCCAGGCCGCCCACGGGGAGGATGTGGATCGCATCCTCCGTGAGGCCGTGCAGCTCTACGACATGGGCCTGCCCGAGGAGGCCATCGCCAAGTGGGAGAAGGCCCTCGCGCTGGAACCCCACCGCACCGAGATCCAGCGCTACCTCGCGGATGCCCGTGCCGAGGCCGCGAGGCACGCGGCGGCGCCCACGGCGCCCCCCACGCCCCGTCCCTCCGCCCCCACCCAGCCCGTTCCCACCGCCAGCCAGGTCTCCGTGCGACTCCGCCAGGCGGAGCACCTCATGGGCCTCCAGCGCTTCGATGAGGCGGTGTTCAGCTATCAGCAGGCCCTGGACCTCGATCCCACGAACGCCGAGGCCCTCGCCGGCCTGCAGCGGGCCAAGCGTGGCGAAGGCGGGGAGGCCACCAGCCCCGGCACCGGCTACGAGACCTACGGCGGCGTCACCAAGGTGGAGCTCGCGGGCTTCGAGCCCCCGACCCCCGCCCCGCAGGCGGAAGCCGCGGAGCCCACCCCCTCCGCCCAGCCGCCCGCGAGCCTCACGCGCACCCTGCCGCCCCAGCGCGAGGGCCTCAAGGTGCCCGGGGCCCTGGGGGGCCTCCGGGCCCAGCTGGAGGCCTACCCCTTCCTCAGCGACCCCAAGGTCCTCCTCGGGATCGGCGGCGGGCTGCTGGCCTTCACCACCACCTGCGTCCTGGTGCAGGGTCACCGCAAGGACAGCGCCCGCAAGGAGGCCGTGGACGCCGTCCACCGGGCCGCCATCGCCGCGGTGGCGAAGGAGGCCGAGGCGGTGGACCTGAACGAGAGCCTCTCCGCCATCCTGGAGGAGGCCGACCAGGCCCTGGTCATCGATCCCCTCCGCGCCTACCTCCGGGCCGAGTTCTACCTGCGCCAGGCCCCCGGCGACCCCAAGGGCTCCCAGCTGCTGGAGAAGGCCCGCAAGGGCCTCCCTGGCGGTCTCAGTGGCGCGACCCCCACGGAACTCCAGAAGCACCTGCAGGACCGCAACCTGGATGCCGCTGCGAAGGTCGCCGACGCCCTCCTGCGCGACGACCCCTCCAACCTCGAGCTCCGGGCCCGGGCCTGCCGGATCCAGATGGCCCTTCTCCAGGGCTACGTGGGCCAGGAGAAATGGGACGAGGCCCACGACGCCCTCCTGCGCGCCCGGGCCCTGCGCCCCGGTGACAAGGCCTGGCAGGCCAAGCTGCGCCTCCTCGACCACCTCAAGGGCCTTCCCAAGGGTCCCCAGCGGGAGGCCTGGCTGGCCTTCCTCGGATGAACGCGCGGGCCTGCCCCAGCTGCCACTCCCGCCTCAGCCCCCTGGCGGTGGAGTGTCCCGTCTGCGGCCTGGCCTTCTCCGCGCCCTCCCAGGCCCGCCCCTTCCTGTTCCAGGCCTCCCGGCTCATGGGCCGCCCCTTCGAGGAGGCCCCTGGGGCCCGACCGGCCCTGCGGGCCCCCGCCCTCGGCCGGGTCGCCGCGGTGCAGGTGGAGGCGGCCCCTGAGGACCTGGCCCGTCTGAGCCCCCAGGCCCCCCCTCCGGAACCGGAGCCGGAACCGGGTCCCAGGCCCACCCTCGGCGCCGAGGGTCCCGGGCTGACCCTCTGGCCCCTGGTGGTCCTGGAAGCGGGAGAGGCCGCCTTCCTCGCGGCCCTCGCCCTCGGGGCCCTCACGCTGGTGGCCCTTCAGATGGGCACCACGGTGCCCCGCCTCGTGGCCGGAGCCTGGCTGGCGGTGCTCCCCTTCACCTTCCTCCTCACCTGGGCCACGGTGATGGTCCCGCTCGTGCTGGCGAACCGGAGCCCCCTCATGCCCTTCCTGGGGCTCGTGGTGGCTGAGGATCAGCCGCTGCGGAGGCTCAACTTCAGCCTCCTGCACCTCCTGTCCGTGGCCCTCTTCCCCCTCAGCTTCCTGTGCCTGGTGCTGAGCCCGCGGCATCAGACCCTTGGAGAGCTGCTGAGCGGGCTCGAGATCATCGCCCGGCCCACCCCCCGCCTGCGCTGAGGCGGGGAGCCGGCCGGCCCTCCTACTCCTCGATGGGGCGGAGGTGGTAGGGGATGGAGATCACGATGGTCTTGGGCTTGGCCAGCAGGGCCGCCTTGATGCGCAGGGCCGTCTGGTTGTGGAGCACGTTCTCCCACCAATGCCCCGTCACGAACTCGGGCAGGATCACCGTGGTGGTGACCTCCGGCTCCACGCGGCGGATGCGGTCGAGCTCCTCGACGATGGGCTCCAGGGTCTTCCGGTAGGGGTTGCGCAGCACCCGCAGGGGCACGCCTTCGCAGTAGGTGGGCCAGTCGGCGAGCAGCTTCTGGAGGGCGGCGCTGTCATGGCCGTACTCGTCCGGGAAGTCCACGGTGAGGGCCTCCACCTCGCCCTTGGCGGCGATGAGCTTCGCGTAGTTCAGGGCCGTGACCACTCCCGCGTGGATGCCCGACACGAGCACCACCACGCGGTTCTTGCGGTGGGACACGAACTCCGTGCGGCTGGCGGCCAGGATGCTCTTCACCCGGATGTAGTGGCGGTGGATGGTGTAGAAGGCCAGCACCATGAGGGGCAGCACGATCACCACCACCCAGGCCCCGTGGGTGAACTTCGTGACCACGATGACCTGCATGACGATGAAGGTGGTCAG
>CAZVKM010000090.1:0-12140 GCA_964627685.1 uncultured Solibacteraceae bacterium
GAGGCTCAGGGTCTCCATGCCGAACTTGGGCTGGGCCTTCAGGTTGAAGGTGTTGGCGTAGAAGATGCCGGGGCGCTTCCCGTCGGGCGAACCCGACTCGTAGGATCCGCCCGCGGCGCTCTCCGCCCGGAAGGCCTCCACGGCGCGCACCTCGTAGTTGGCCTTGGGGAAGACGTCGAACAGCTTCGGGAGGAGGGCGTCGATCTTCTTCTGCAGGTCGCGGTAACCGTTCAGCAGGTCGTCGGCCTTGGTGTAGTAGAACTGGGGATCGGCATCCAGGTGGCGGAAGAAGGCGGGCAGGTCGCCCTTGAAGCCCACCTGGGTCTTCACCGCCTCCATCTCCCCGAGGATGCGCTTCACCTCCTTCTGCCCGATCTGGTGGATGGTCTCCGGATCCAGGTCCGTGGTGGTCATGGCCTTCACCTGGAAGGCGTACCATGCCTGCCCATCGGGCAGGCTCCCGTACCCCACGGTGTCGCGGCAGGCGGGCAGGTAGGTGGTGCGGATGAAATCCCGCAGCCGCACATAGGCCGGCGTGATGCGCTCGGCGATGGCCTTCCGGTAGTCCGCGGTGATGCGGGCCTGCTCCGCGGCGGGGATGGCGGTCTTGGGCAGGGCCTTCACGGGGCCCCAGAAGACGCTCTCCTCGGGCGCCTTCGCGATGAGGGCGTCCAGCTGGGGCACCACCTTCACCATGGCGACCTTGGGCTGCACCACCCCCTTGGCCATGCCCTCCTTCATGTTCACGATGGCCTGATCCATCCAGGCCACCACCCCATCGGCCCGCTTCAGCCAGTCCGCGTAGTCCTTGGCGTTCCGGAAGGGCTGGAAGCCCTCGCCGGAGCCCAGCTGCGCGAAGAAGGTGGCCATGGAGCCCGCCTGGTTGATGGGCAGGAGGTGGGCGGGGAAGCGGAGGCCCGCAAGCCCCTCCTCCAGATCCCGCACCATGATGTCCCGGGAGAGCAGGTCCTGGCCGGCGAGCTTGGTGCGATCCAGTCCCTTGAAGGCCTTGAGCCACTTCTCCGTGAGGACCTTGTCCTCCGCCCGCCAGGCCGGGGAGAGGGTGTTGGGGAAGCGGTCGTTGAAGCGCTCATCCCCCAGGGCCGTGGCCTGGACGGGGTTGCGCTGCAGGGCCTCCTCCCACTGGGCGTCGAGGAGGGCCTTCAGCTTCTGGGCTTCGGTGGGGGTCTGCGCAGCCATCGGCGCCACGAGGGCCACGCAGAGGAAGGGGAGGAGGGCACGCATGGGGGACTCCGGAACGGGATCACCCAGCATCCCATGGACCCTGCTCCGGCCCGCCCCTACACTGGCCCCAGGAGTGCCCCATGCTGATGCTGCTGGCCCAAAGCGCCCCGGATCTGCCCCTCCACCATCCCGGGCTGCTGGACCTCTGGAAGGCCATCGTGGTCTCCACCCTCGCCATCTCCGTGGCCAGCACCCTGCTCTGGGTGGCCCTCCCCTTCTGGCGCCGCAAGGGCTATGGCCGCCTGGAGAACGAGGCCGAGATCATGGCCACCCTCCAGAAGGCCCCCTCGGGCCAGTGGGCCCTGCCCGCCGTGGACTGGGCCCGTGTGGATGCGGACCGCAAGGCCGAGCTCCGCCGGGGCCCCATCGGCTTCCTCATCCTCCGCAACCCCGGTGAGTACAGCGCGGGCAAGGCCCTCCTCCAGTACTTCGCCTTCCTGGCCATGGTCATGGTCTTCGTGGCCTACGTGGTGGGCCACACCCTGCCCTTCGGCGCCCACTACCGCCACGTCTACCGGCTCGCCGGCGCCTGCACCACCCTCGCCTTCGCCTTCCACACCGTGCCCGACAGCATCTGGCGCGGGAAGCCCTGGGCCGCCACCCTCGAGCAGTTCATCGACAGCCTCGTGTACGGCATGGTCGTGGGCGGGATGTTCGGGTGGCTCTGGCCCAAGTAGTCAGTTCTTGACCGCCGCCATGCGCAGCTCCGACAGCGCGACGTAGCCGGGACCGCTCACCCGCAGGCCCGTGGCGCCCTGGACCGCCGCGGGCAGGGTGAAGGCGGCCTTTCGCCCTCCCGCCTCGATCGTCACCTGGGTCCCCACCACCTTCACGGTGACGGGCAGGCGGTCGGCGCCCAGGTCCAGGGCCTTGCGGGCCAGCTCCTTCACCTCGAAGCGGGTCTTGCGGCCCCACTGGTCGCGTTCCGCCTCCACGAAGCTCACCAGGGCCACGGCCCCTTCGGTGAACACGAGGCCATGGCCCTTCAGGGGACGCACGAGGACGTCCTTCTTCGTGGCCGGATCCTCCACCTTGGGGCAGTCCAGATCCTGGAGGCCGAAGCAGAAGGTCACCTCGGGCCGGGGCAGGTGGGCCATGGACTCCGCCTGCCGGGTCTGGAAGTCCGCGGGCATCGCGAAGCCCAGGGTGAACTTGGCCGTGAAGGCGGCGCGGGTCCCGGCGCCGAGCACCAGGAAGGGCTCCGGGTCCTTCGTGCGGTCCGCGGGATGGTAGACCCGCAGCTCCTCGGTGCGGTGCAGGTCCGTGCGGGGGCCCGTGCTCAGGAAGAAGTGGGCGTTGAGGCTCCAGCAGGGCTGGTCGCCGAGCCAGAGGTGGGACTCCCGGGGCCAGTCCCGCTTGCGGGTGAGCTCCTGCTGGGCGCGCAGGGTGGGCGTCTTCTCGGGCCCGAAGATGGCCTTGGCGCCGCCGGGGTTGCCGCCCAGGAGCAGGTACTCCCGCACGAGGGTGGGGGTGGGGGAGTCCTGCAGCAGCTTGGCCAGGTCGCGGTTCTGCTCGATCTCCGAGGCGAGGCCCTTGAGGGCCCAGGGGTTGTCGGTGCCGCGGCTCAGCTCCGCGAAGAGGGCTGTGCTCTTGTCCAGGTCCAGCACTTGGCGCCACTGCTTGGCCAGGGCCTCCCGCTGCTCCTTGAGGTGGTAGTCGCCGGGGTTCAGCTTCACGGTGAGGTCGAAGAGCTGCTGGTGGAAGGCCACGGTCTGGCGGGCGTCCAGGAGCATGAGCTCGGCGGTGGTCTGCACGTAGCGGGTGCTGTCCAGCAGGGCGTTGCGTCGGTTCTCCTCGATGTCCCCGATCCCCAGGAGCCGCTTCTTGGCCCAGGCCCACTCCTTGTCGAAGTCCTGGAGGTTCTCCGTGAGGCCGTGGGCGTAGCGGCTGTCGTCCACGGTGAGGGGCGCCGCCGGGAAGGCCGCCAGGGCCTCGGTGACATAGCGGGCGGCGGCGGCCTCCGCCTGGCGGCGCAGGGCGAAGCGGTCTTCCACCTTCCGCAGGTGGAAGAGCTTGTTCTGGCGGCTGCCCACGTTGCCGAGCGCGATGGCGAGGCTGTGCAGCGCCGTGAGGCGGTCGTCGCGGTCGGCGCTCTGGGCCAGCTTCTGCAGGCGGGCGACCAGGGCGGCTTCGGCGGCGGCGGCCTGGTCGTGCTTCGCCCGCTCCAGGGCGGCCTGGGCCGCCTGCAGGTCCTCGGCCTGGGTGCGCAGGGTGGTGACGATGCGCTGGTACTCGTCCAGGGTGAGGGCCGCCAGCTTGAAGTCGCGGTCCTTGGCCAGGGCTTCCCGCAGGGCCGCCAGGGCCCCCTCCACCTGCTTGGCGTCGTGGAGGCGCAGGCCCTTGCCGAAGGTGCGGAAGGCCTCGTAGTCCGCCGTGTGGACCTTGGCCACCTCGGCCCGGGCCTTGGGCAGCAGCTTCACGCCCATGGCCGTGATGAGGCGGTTCACCAGGTCCTTCTCCAGCTCGAAGAAGGCCTCCTTCTCCCCCTCGATGGAGGCGGCCACCACCACCTCGCCCCGCACCGCCGCCAGCAGGCGGGCGTCCAGGCGCATCTTCGATCCGGCCACGGTGCATCGGCCCACCAGCAGGTGGGAGGCGCCGAGCAGCTTGCAGGCGTGGGCGGCCGTCTGGGGATCCACGGCTCCCGAGAGCCCCAGCTCCTGCTCCGCCAACAGATCCTTGAGCCGCGCCCGTTCCAGGAGGCGGAGGTCGGGCACCGCCGCCAGGTCCGTGATGATCATGGCCTGCAGGGCGGCCCCCACCTCCTCCGCCTCGGCCCCCTTCCCCCCTTCGAAGGGCAGCACCGCGACCCGGGGGGCCTCCGCCTTGGGCGTCGGGGCCTGTCCAGGGATCCCGTGCCGCGCGTGCGCGGCGAGGGGGGCACTGAGGGCCAGGGTCAGGGCAGACAGGGTCACGAGCGGGCGGCGCATGGGCCAGGGTAGCCCGCCCCTGTCCGCAGGTGGACAGGGGAAAAGCTCCCAGGGACCCATTTCTTAACATTTTTTAACAAGCACACCCCACCCTCGGGACCAGAGTGTTCTCAACTACCCCGGGTCAACCCCGACAGCCCCCATCACGCCCCACCCCTCCAGGAGGTCCCCCATGAAGTTCCTCTCCGCGTTGCTGTTGGCCGGCGTCACCTTCGCCCAGGCCCAGACCATCGCCATCGTGAACCGCACGAAGGGCGTGTCCGACGCCACCCTGCAGAACGTCATGGCCGCCGTGGCCCAGCAGGTGCACAACGAGTTCAAGGCCAAGTGGGGCTACGACGCCACCTTCAAGTTCGTCGGCAAGAGCAAGACCGAGTCCGCTTCGGACTGGAACGTCTTCATCACCGAGCGCAAGGGCGACTACCACACCGTAACCCGGGGTGTGCCCGTGGGGTACTGCCACGTGAGCGGGGTGAGCGTGGACTACTGGACCAACACCATCTCCCACGAGGTGCTGGAGCTCCGCGCCGATGCCTTCGTGAACACCACCTACACCCGCCCCGACGGCACCAAGGGCTACGTGGAGGTCTGCGATGCCTGCGAGACCAACGACCAGGGCTACAGGATCAACGGCATCCTCATGAGCGACTTCGTGTACCCCAGCTGGTTCCAGGCCTCCGGCAGGGCGCCCTATGACTACCGCGGCCTCATCACCGCGCCCTTCCAGGTGCTCCCCGGCGGCTACCTGCCCTGAGCCTCCCGCGCGGCTCCGATCCGACGCCCCGCAAGGGGCGTCTTTCGTTTCCAGGACCCGGATCCACACATGGATTCACACCTCTTCACATCCCTTCACACCGGGCCGTCCGAGGGCTCGCTACAGTCCTGGTCAACTCCCCGGGAACCCTCCCGACAGCTCCCATAACGTTCCAACTCCTCAAGGAGGACGCATCATGAAGCTGCTTTCCGCCCTGGTCCTGGCTGGCCTCACCTTCGCCCAGGCCCAGACCATCGCCATCGTCAACCGCACCACCGGCGTGTCCGACACCACGCTGAGGAACGTCATGAACGCCGTGGCCCAGCAGACCCACAACGAGTGGAAGGCGAAGTGGGGCACCGATGCCACCTTCGTCTTCGTGGGCAAGAGTCAGAGCACCAGCAGCAGCTACTGGAACATCTACGTGGGCCAGACCAAGGGCGACTACCACACCACCACCAGCGCTGGAGTCCCCGTGGGCTACGTGCACGTGAGCGGCGTGAGCACCGACTACTGGACCAACTCCGTGTCCCACGAGGTGCTGGAGCTGCGCGGCGATCCCTACGTGAACACCACCTACCGGCGCCCCGATGGCAGCACGGGCTATGTGGAGGTCTGCGACGCCTGCGAGACCAACGCCCAGGGCTACCGGATCAACTCGATCCTGATGAGCGACTTCGTCTACCCCAGCTGGTTCAAGGCCACGGGCACCAAGCCCTATGACTACCGCGGCCTCATCACGGCCCCCTTCCAGGTGCTGTCCGGCGGCTACCTCCCCTGATCGGAGCCCTCCCCGCCGTGGCCCGATCCCTGGCCTCCGGGCTCGGGATTGGGCCATCCTGAAGGTCCGCATGCGTTCCATCCCGATCCTCCTCCTGAGCCTGGCCGCGCTCCCCCTCCGGACCCAGACGGCGATGCTCCAGGCGCACCTGGACCGCCAGGCCCCCGAGGCGCCGGCGCACCTGGTGATCCTCGAAGCTCCGGGCTCCAAGGCGCTCCAGGCCGCCTTCCACGCCCTCCTGCAGACCCAGGCCCTGCGGGGCTTCCAGGTCCCCCTTGAAGGCTTCGACCTGGGCACGGCCCTGGGCCGGGAGCAAGCCGCGGCCCACCGCCGCCCCGCCAAACCGCAGTGGCTCCTCGTGGGGGCCGGGGGACAGCTGCAGACCAAGGGCGTGGAGCCGCCCGACGCCGAGGCCTTCGCGAAGGCCCTCCTGGAGGCCGGATTCCAGGATCGGGCCCGGGCCCTCCAGGCCTACCTGAAGCAGGTTCCGGAATCCCTCTCCGCCCGGGAGGCCCTGATCGCGGAGCTGCGGACCCGAGGCGAGCGCACCGCCCAGCGGCTCCTGGGGATCACGGTCGACACCCCGCGGGAGCGGCTGGCCAAGGGGGATGTGGGGGCCTGGCGGCGGTCCCTGGGAGACCCTGCGTCCTCCGAGGTGAAGACCGCCCGCAGCCTGGAGCCCGCCGAGGACCTGGATGCCTGGGGCCCCTTCGCCCAGGCCCTGGACGAGGCCTTCCGCCTGGGGATCTGGCAGGAGATGGACTTCGAGTGGACCCGGGAGGGCCGCCCCCTGGATGGGGCCAGCCCCACCCTGAGGGGGCTCTACAGCCGCTGGCTCCCCACGGTGGAAGGCGCCCTGCCGCAGCAGCCGGAGTCCGAGTCCCTGTGGCCCCTGTGGCGGTGGATGCAGGCCGCCACGGAGGGCTCCCGCCTCCGCCTCCTCATGGCCCGCCTGGTGCCCGGCCCCACCAGCTCGCCGGAGCTGTGGCCCCCCGAGCCGGCCCTGGCCGCCCTGCGCGCCGCGGCCCGCACCGCGGATGACTGGCGGGCGCTGCACGAGGCCTACCGCGCCCGCTGGGACGCCCTGCCCGTACCCGAGGCGGTCCCCCATCAGCCCGCCGCGCTGGATCCGCTCTGGGATCAGACCCTCGGGCCCCTGTTGGAGAGCGCCCTCTGGGCCCGGGAGGTCGGCCTCGCCGAAGCCGACTTCCAGGACGCCCTGCTCAAGACCCGCTGGGGGAACCTGCCCGCGAAGGCGGCCTCCCTGGCCCAGGCCTGCGGGCATCCCGCCCTGGCCGCCCGCTGGAGCCTGGCGCGCCCATGACCCCCCGTCCCCTGCTCACGGCGCTGGGCCTCCTGGTCCTCGCGATCCCCATGCAGGGCCAGACCTACCTCGCCACGGGCGACCCACGGATCCGCCTCTCGCACCTGCTGCTGGGGCATCCCGAAGGCGTGCTGGTGTGCCTCCCCTCCGCTGCGGGCCGCAGCCTCCATGCGAGCCTCCAGACCGCGGGCGCCCAGGAGGCGCTGCTCGACCTGCAACTGGACCTCCACGACCTGACCCTCGCCCAGCCGGCCGGTCGGGAGCTGCAGGGGTTGAAGGGGTGGACTCCTGAGCTGCCCCACTGGGCCCTCCTGGGACCGGGCCCCCGCATCCTCGCCGAGGGCACCGAAGCGCCCACGGCGGAGGCCCTGGTCCAGGCCCACCGGGCCAGCGGCCTGCCCACGCGGGTGGGCGCGCTCGAGGCCTTCCTGCGCGACCACCCCGAGCACGATGAGGCGCGGGCGCAGCTGGTGCTGGCGCTGCGGGGACCCGCGGAGCTGCACACCGAGCGGCTGGCCCCGCCCCCCAAGGACGCGACGCAGCCCCCCTCCCTCCTCCCCGCCGAGGCGGACGCCCGGATCTGGGGCCCCTACGCCGACCACTACGAACGCTTCATGGCCTCGGGCGCCTGGCGCCGCACGGCCGGCGAGGCCGGCCCCCTGCCCCTCGCCGCGAGCCTCAGCGAGGCCGCCCCCCGCAGTCCCCGCCTGCGGGCCCTCGCCGAGCGGCTCCTGCCCGAAGTGGAGACCCACCTCCGCCGCCGCCCCGAGGATCCACGCCGCTGGAAGGTGTGGCTCTCCCTCCGCGCGGCCGTGCCCGGCAGCCGCCCCCACGAGGTGCTCGCCGGCCTCCCGCCCCTGCCCGGCAGCCGCACGTGGCCCCCCCAGGCCGCCCTCGAGGCCTTCGTCGAGGACGCGCGCCAGCAAAACGACTGGCGCACCGTGGAGCCCCTCCTGGAAGAGGCCTACCGCCAGAGCCTCGCCTTCCTCCAGCGCATGGAGGACGCCGCCCGGAAGGATGCACCGGGAGGTCGCCCCGACCTGGGATCCTCCTTCGGCTTCGGGGGGTGGACCGGGGAGCTGGCCCTCCTCGTGGAGGCCAAGCTCCGCCTCGGCCGGCTGGAGGAGGCGGATCGGATCTTCATGGCCGCCTATGGCCGGGTGCCGCGGAGCAAGATGGCCGAGCAGGCGGCCGCCCTCGCCCGGGAATGCGGGGCGGAGCCCCTCGGGGCGAAGTGGATGAGCCTGGTGCGCGAGCGCCCCTAAACGCCCCTCGGGGGCGGGCGTAGGCCCCATGCCCCCTTGGAGCTCCCATGCGCTTCCTCGCCGCCCTCCTCCTCATCGTCCCGGGTCTGGCGGCCCAGGCCGTGGACCTCAGGGGGGTGGGGCGGGCCTGGACCGAGCTGGGCGCCCCCGCCTCCGAGCGGCTGCGCCTGAACCTCGACGCCGGTGCGATCGCCATCCGCCCCTCCGCCGATGGCCAGGTGCGCCTCCGCTACACCGGGCGCCGGGATCAGGACCTCAGCCGGGTGCGCGTGCGCTTCGAGGCGCAGGCCTCCACCCCTGAGCTCCGCGTCTCGAACACGCCCCATGAGGACTTCCACCTGGAGATCGAGGTGCCCCGGAAGGTCGCCCTCACCCTCCGCATGTCCGCGGGGGACCTGAGCCTCCAGGGCATCGAGGGGGACAAGGACCTGCGCCTGCAGGCCGGCGAGCTGAAGCTGAAGGTGGAGGACGCCGCGGCCTACGGACCGGTCTCCGCCTCCGTGTGGGCGGGCGAGGTGAATCCCGGCCCCTTCGGCGCCTCCAAGGGCGGGCTGTTCCGCACCTTCAGCCACCAGGGTCCGGGCCGCTACGCCATCCAGGTGAAGGTGAAGGCCGGGGAGATCCGCTTCCTCCCCTGAGCACCCAGCGCCCGATGGTTGCCTGAGTCGCAATTGCCCTGGGTCCGAACCCGGCGTCCGCAGGACTCATTGGACCCCGGCCCTGGCACGATAGGAGGGCCGAGGGGCCGCTTGCCCCCTCCCTGCGCGTGAACCCATGCTGGCGCTGTTCGTTTGGACCGCCGAACCCCGGGACACCGCCTTGGTGGACAGGGCCGCGCCATGAGCCCCCAACGCACCCCACGGCCCTTCGACCGCCGCGCGGGATGGTGGACCCTGGCGGTGTTCTCCCTCGCCCTGCTGGGCGGGAGCATGGGCTTGTACCGGTACCGGGCCCGCCAGGAGCTCATGGAGCAGCACCGGGTCATCGCCGGCATCGGCGCCCTCAACCACAAGCAGATCATGGCCTGGCGGGAGGATCGCCTGGCCAGTGTGCAGCGCATGGTCCAGGGTCCGTTGTTCCGTTGGCGCGCGGAGGACTGCCTCCGCAACCCCCACTCCGGGAAGGCCCGGGGGGACCTCCAGCAGGTGCTCCGGGTCAGCAAGATGGGCCGGAGGTACACCGTGGCCTTCCTGGTGTCCCTGGAGGGGGCGGTGCTCCTGGGATCCGATCCCATCCCGGAGCCCCTGGATCCGGCCACCCGCCAGCTCATCGCGAGCGTTCAGCAGGGTCCAGAGGTGGGCTTCTCGGACTTCTTCACCGATGCCAGGGGCGCCACCCTCATCGATGTCGCGGCCCTGGTTCGGGGGGCAAAGGACCAACCCCTCGCGGTGGCCCTGCTGCGCATCGAGGCCGGGTCCTCCCTCTTCCCCCTGTTCAAGGAATGGCCCATCCCCACCAAGACGGCGGAGGCCGCCCTCACGTACCGCCAGGGGAATGAGGCCTTCGTCCCTCACCCCCTCCGGCACGCCCCCCCAGGCTCCGGCCATTGGCATCAGCCCCTGAGCGAGACCCAGTACCCCGCGGTGAAGGCGGTGCTGGGCGAGCGGGGCTTGCACGAGGGTGTCGATTATCGGGGGCGGGTCGTGATCGCCGACCTGCAGCCCATTCCAGATTCCCCCTGGTTCCTGGTCACCAAGCTGGACAAGGATGAGGCCCTCGACCAGGTCCGAGTGGAATTCATCCTCCTCGGCATCATCACCTTCACCCTGATCATGCTGGCGGCTGCGGCCATGGCCTTCCACTTCCGCCGCCGGGAATCTGAGACCTTCCGGGCCCTCTTCGAACAGGAGCAGTCCCTGCGGGCCAGCGAACAGGTGCGGGCCACGCAGGCCTTGGCCCTCGAGCAGAGCGAGCAGCGGTTCAGGGACCTCGTCAGTTCCACCGATGGCATCGTGTGGGAAGCGGACGCCACGACCTTCGTGTTCACCTATGTCAGCCAGAACGCGGAACGCCTGCTGGGCTACCCCGTGAACGCGTGGCTCCACCCTGGGTTCTGGTCCGACCACCTGCATCCCGAGGACCGGGAGCAGGCCCTCCAGTACAGTGCCGACTGCACGGGCCGGCTCGAAGACCACGACTTCGAGTATCGCTTCCTGGCCTCGGATGGGCGGACGGTCTGGCTCAGGGACATCGTCCATGTCATCGCCGAAGGGGGTCGGCCCCGCTGGCTGCGGGGCCTCATGGTGGACATCACGGCGCGCCAGAAAGCGGAGGAGGAGCGGCGCCACCTCCAGGCCCAGCTTCAACAGTCCCAGAAGATGGAGAGCCTCGGCAGCCTGGCGGGAGGGGTGGCCCACGACATGAACAACGTGCTGACCGCCATCCTGGGCCTGGCCTCGGCCCATGTGACCCTCCAGGAGGCGGGTTCCTCCACCCATCGGGCCTTCGAGACGATCACCAAGGCGGCCGTGCGGGGGGCCAAGATGGTGCAGCGCCTCCTCGCCTTCGCCCGGCAGAGCCCCAGCGAGGCGGTGGTGCTGGACGTGAACACCCTCCTGAAGGAGGAGATCCACCTCCTGGAGCGCACCACCCTGGCCCAGGTGGACCTCCACCTGGACCTGGCGCCCGACCTCAAGCCCATGCTGGGTGACCCCAGCGCCCTGACCCACGCGTTCATGAACCTCTGCGTCAACGCCGTGGATGCGATGCCCACGGGCGGCACGCTCACGCTTCGCACCCGGAATGAAGCCGCGGATCAGATCGAGGTGTCGGTGGAGGACACCGGCAGCGGCATGCCTCCGGAGGTGCGGGATCGGGCGCTGGACCCCTTCTTCACCACCAAACCCGAGGGCAAGGGCACCGGGCTGGGCCTCTCCATGGCCTACACCACCGTGAAGGCCCATCAAGGGACGATGGAGATCGAAAGCGAGCCGGGTGCCGGCACCCGCATCCGCCTGCGGTTTCCCGCCTGCGCGAGGCCGCCAGCCCCAGGCGAGCCCAAGGATCCCCTGACCCCCGACCCGACACCTGGAACCCTCAAGGTGCTGCTGGTTGACGATGATGAGCTGATCCACCACACGGTCGTCCACCTGCTGGAGACCCTGGGCCACCTCCCGCGGGTCGCCTCCAGTGGGGAAGCCGCCCTCCTGCTCCTCGAGGACGGCTACCGGCCGGACGTGATCCTCCTCGACATGAACATGCCGGGGCTGGGGGGCCGGAGCACCCTTCCCCGCCTGAGACAGCACTTCCCCACGGTCCCCGTGATCCTGGCCACGGGGCGGGCGGACCAGGTGGACCCGACCTTCCTCCGGTCGGATCCCAACCTGACCCTGCTTCCCAAGCCCTTCTCCCTGGAAACCCTGCGCGCCCACCTCGCCCGCCTGCCACGGCCCTAGCGGATCCCAAGCACGCCCCGGAGGTACACTGGGCGTTTTAGAGGCGGCCCAGGTGACCAGCGAAGCGCATGCATCCATCGGGATCCCAGGCCAGCCCTGGGGCGAGGCCGAGAAGCGCACCTGGCGCGGCCTCCAGCTCCGCAAGCGGAGCTACGCCCAGGACGTGCTTCCGCTCATCGAGGCCCTGCGCGCCCGCTTCGACGTGCACGAGTACGGTCGCCTGGACTACGCGCCCGATGGGACCTATCCGCTCTTCGCGATCCGCAGCCGAGGTTGGCGGGAGGACCTTCCCGTGGCCCTGGTGACGGGGGGCGTGCACGGCTACGAGACGAGCGGCGTGATGGGGGCCCTGCGGTTCGTGGACCTTCACGGCGAGGCCTACGAGGGCCGCCTCAACCTCCTGGTCACCCCCTGCATCAGCCCCTGGGCCTACGAGCGCATCCACC
>CAZVKM010000091.1:0-12133 GCA_964627685.1 uncultured Solibacteraceae bacterium
GGGAGTTCGTTTTGCCGCGGCTTGGCTTCAACAACCGCGTTGGTGAGGTTCAGGCAGATCGCTATTGGCGGTCGTCGTTCTTCAACGGCATCGGAGAAGTGCCTCACCGATGGTGCCAAATATTGGAGGAATTGACGGGTCAACCCGGCCTTCATCGCCTAACGTTGGTGCCTCTGCAGGGACTTACCAGTCTGCATGGGAGCGCCAGCGCAAAACGGCGTTGGTGCCCGCATTGCCTTTTGGAAGCGGAGGGGGAAGGACGTCCCTATGGCCATCTCCTCTGGGAGATCGGTTGCGTGAAAGCCTGTCCGAAGCACGAAATACCATTGGTGTCGGACCACGGGTGCGAAGAGAGCGATTCCATCGCGCCAATTCGGATCAAGCATCTTCCCAACCTTTGCCGTTTGTGTGGACGGCATTTGTCGATTCCTCCCAGTGAAATTTCCCTGCGGGCTGAAGAAGCTGAGATTGCCATTGCCAAATGCATCGGGGAGCTTTTAGCTAGCTCACTTTTCCACGAAGGACCGCGAGAACCTGAACGTACAATCTGCGATTTCCTCTCTGACGCCATCACCAAGAGTGATGGTGGAATCGGAAGTCGCGCCGTACGGCGGCTTCATGCGAATAAAGCGGATGTGAGCGGTTGGGTTCACAAGAAGCACCTGCCGAGTCTTCTCCAGGCAGTCAACATCGCGAGTGAATATGGAGCGCCTCTCTCCGATGCCTTATTAGGCCGGGGAACGGAGCGCCTATTTCGAAACCCATGGCGCAAAACTGACAGTCGTCCAAGTTTCCAAACCAATCGACGTGGGTATTTAGCGTACGGTGATCCTGAAGCGAAGCTCCGCCAGCTACTCGAGGCACCTACACCACCCTCCGAGGCTTTGGCGGCCAATTGGCTGGGAACCACGGCCGCTAGCCTTCGCCAGAGGTTTCCCGAGCTATCTCACGCGATCGCGCACCGGCACGCGGACTGGGTCAAACAGGAGGCGAATCGACAGCGGGATGAGCGTCTCCAGGTGGTGAAGGCCCTTGTGGATCAGATGGTCTGCGAAGGGGAAAGACCAACCATCCGCAAGCTGGAGGAGCGTCTGGCCGGGATCCCCAAGTCGTTCCTCTTTAAAGAAAGAAAGGCCTGCAAGGAATTCTGCGTTCGTGGGAAGGCTGATCTCGGTAGATAGGCGATTCAACCGCCAACATGTTTGACCATGACCAACACGTACCTGCTCATGCAGGTCGACGGCCTGATGGGAATTGTCTTAGAGCCAGACTCACAACTTCCTAAGCGGAATAATGTAGCTGCCGAGGAACGAAACGTAACCCAAGGCGCTACTCAGCACCCAGGTTTGTTTCCACAAGGGGGGAGCGATTGGTTCAGCGCATGAGATTTCAGCAGCCAACATTCGGGGAGGTCGCTATTCTCGCTACCAAAGGATCTATTCATGTCACTACCGTATTACCCAGATGCAGGGACGATTGTGATTTGTGATTTCCGGGGCTTCATTGAGCCGGAGATTGTGAAGAGGCGACCCGCGGTTGTGATCTCGCCACGATCTCGTCATGGGTCGCGTCTCTGTACCATCGTTCCTCTGAGCACAACCGCCCCGTTAAAGCCGGAGTGCTGGCATTACTTGTTGGAGCTCAATCCACCGCTCCCCCTGCCGTTCGATGCACCTCGGTGCTGGGTGAAGGGCAATATGTTGTACACGGTTTCACACGACAGGTTGGACCTCCCTCACAAGAAGGATTCGGCTGGCAAACGGGAATATATCAAGCAGTTAGTCTCGGCGAAGGATCTCAAGGCGATTCGCAATTGCACAATTTATGGACTCGGCGTTGACAGGTTGACGGTTACCACCTCGGGAAGTACATTGTGAATGTCCCCGCTCTGCTTTGGCATCGGGCTTAAGTCCTCTCCGGAGGCCACTGCGATAGGGAGAACGCAATCCTGCGCAGTGCAAGCATCAGGGCCCCCGAAAATTGGGGGCCTTTTTCATGTTGAGTTTCGCGGCAGTGTCAGTCGGCATGTCGGCCCACTTTGTACGTTGCGATTGGGACCGCCTTCTCGTGTTTGTAGATTGACTCAGGCCACGCGCGGTTCCCCTCCACGGACGATTGCTAATAAAAGGGCGGAGAGTGATTCGGATACTTCTTAGGGTCTGAAGGTCCAGCGCAATTTGGCGCTGATGACCTGCTGCTGAGGAAGGAAGCGCAGAGGGCCATTCAGGTCGGGTCGCACCCAACCTCGATTCCAGACAAAAAAGGCTTCGGCATTGGGGCGCACCCGCCAGCGAAGGCGGAGATTCGAACCGAGTTTCCGGGAGTCGGTGTCGTACTGGACGAGGCCGGACAGGATCAGGGTGGGGCTCCATGCATATTCACTCTTCAGCTGCATGAGTCGTTGAACGAAGGAGCCCCCAGGTAGGTGGACGAAGTCGTTCTCGGCGGAAGCAGTCACGCGGATGTGGCCGTCCTGGGCGTTCCATCCCATGGAGGGGATCCACTGGACCAAGTGCCCCCCGTAGAACTCGCCGGACCAGAGGGTGGTGGCCACCTGCCAGACTCGGGTGGGGGCGCTTTCGGCTTGGATCCTGTAGCGATCGAAGCGGTACTCCCCGGCCGGGATGATCACACCCGGGCTGATCTCGAAGGCCTGGGTCAGGACTTCCTTTTCCGGCTGCCAGTTGGCTTCGAAGTGATCTCCCGATTGGGTGACGATATTGAACGGGGCCGTGAAGATCTGCCAGGTCTGGAGCTGGCCCTGGAGGTCCTCGACCCGCAACGTCTGGACCTCGAAGAAAGCCTGCCGGATCCAGGAGAGCGAGGGGCTCGTGGGCCTCGGCTGGTAGGCGACATTGAAGGTCGCCTGCCGGGTGCCTGGACGTGGGAGGAACCCCAGAGCCGGGCTCAGGGCATCCCCAAAGCGATTCAGGGTGAGCGCGACGTCCCAGAGGTCGTTGGGGTAATCGACCTTGAAACCCCATCCAGAGGCGTCCCCTGAAGGGACCGACGTGCCTTCACTCCGGGCCGTCCAGAGGCCCACGGCGAAGAGTTTGTCGCCGAAGAGCCGGGAGGTCTGCCAGATCGCATCCACGCCTCCCAGTCGATTGCTCCCCAGGCCATCTGGGTGCCCTTCGGTTCCGATGACGCCAAGCCTCAGGTTGTCGCTCGCATCCCAGGTCACCCGGGCCGCCGAAAGATTGGTCGGCGGATTGCCCGGGGAGCCATCCTGATGGATGCTGAGCGCCCCCACGGAGACGGGGCCCACGCGGCCCAATACCTTTGCACCTTCGTGGAGGGGCACGGGTTCGCCATTGGACAAGCCGATGGTGCGAGAGAAGAAGGGAAGGAAGGTGCTTCCGAGCCCGAGCCCAAACTGGAATTGGTTGGCGCCTTCCAGGAAAAAGGCCCGCTTCTCCGGGAAGAAGAGCGGAAAGCGGGTGAGGTTGATCTGGCGGGCATCCACCTCGGTCTCAGCGAAATCAGGTCGGTAGGTGAAGACCCCGGAGAGTTGTTCTCCTAGGGGAACGGTGACGTCGACCCCTCCGCGACCAAGGCGCTGGGTGTGTTCCGTGGTGAAGTCCGTCCGCTGTTGCCCGAGAAAGTAGGGCGTGATGGACCATCCGCTCCCACGTTGCAGCACCCCGACGCCATCCAGCACACCGGCCCGCGCCATGTCCGGGAACTTGGCATCCAGGATCGGGGAGGCCCAGCGCAGGGTGACCCGCTCCCGCGCCACGAAGCGTTCGAGGTTGAGGCCCCACGTAGGCCGGGAAGGATTGAAGCGCAGCGTGCGGCTGGGGATGAAGATCTCCGCCGTCCACCCCTGCTCATCCCGAGTGGTCGCGGCTTCCCAGATGCCATCCCAGTCCAGGGATGTTGACTCCGGGCCCGACACAAGGCCATCGGCCTGGGCACCGGCCGCATTCACCTGGAACAGGTAGGCCGTGTGACCATCCCCCAAGGTATCGAGCACCAAGTTCACGACATCGTCCCCGCTGAAATCGCCGTCCCGCTGGAGGGTATGGGTGACGATCTTCGTGGGATCAGGGTCCTGGCATCTCACGCCCAGGTACAGGCCCTCGGGCGCCACGAGCACTTTGACCGTCGTCGTGAAGGCCGTGGCTTGGCCCGGGTTGGGCGCCTGCTGGGTGAGCGTCATGGCCTTGGCCGAAGCCCAGGCCGGTTCATCCAGGCGGCCGTCCACCTGGAGCTTGGAGGGGATGGGTTGCCCCTGGATCCGGGGGGGCTCCTGGGCTGAGAGGGCCCATGTGGAGGCCCCGACGAGGATCGCGGCCCATCCAGGCTTTCGAACCTTCACCCGGTCGCTCCTATCCACGATAGAGAAGCAGGCCTAGGCACCCGGCGCCAAGCACAAGGAGGGGCTCGGGGATTTTGGTGCGCCAGATGAGGCCCAGCGTTGCCAATCCAATGGCCGCGGTGGGCAGGTCCCGGATGGCGCCCCGACCGAGGACGACCACGGAGCCGGCAATGGCACCGACGGCGCCCGCCGTAACGCCTTGCACGAGGGCCTTCAGAGAGGGGTTCTGCCCGTATTTCCGGAACAGGGGTGCCGCGAGGATCACCATGAGGTAGACGGGCAGGAACACGCCCAGCGCCGCCGCGCAGGCGCCCAGGGGGCCCGCCACCAGGTGTCCGATGAACGCCACCGTGATGACCACCGGCCCGGGCGTGATCATGGCCACCGCCACCGCATCGAGGAATTGGCGGTCCGTGAGCCAGTGCAGCTCCGTCACCACGCCTCCCCGCAGGAAGGGAACGATGGCGAGGCCGCTGCCGAACACGAAGAGTCCCGCCTTGGCGAAGAACCAGAGCACGCCGCCCAACGTCGTCGTGGTGGCCACGCCGTGGATGCCCGTCAGGAGCCAGGCAGGGCCGAGGCCGGCCACGGACTTGTTCGACTTCCAGGGTTGGGTGCGGATGGCCCAGGACAGCAACCCGGCGCCCACGATGAGGAGCACCCACTCCTTGCCCGTGATGGCTGTGCTCACCCCGAGGACGAGGAAGATGATCCAGGCCAGGCGGTCCCGCTTCAGCGTGGCCTTCGCCAGTTTGATGGCCGAGCGCGTGATGATCCCGATGACGGCGGCCCCGATGCCGTAGAAGACGGCCTGCATCCAGTGGAGGCCGCCGAAGCGCACGTAGAGCGACGCCAGTCCGAGCACCATCAAGAAGGAAGGCACGATGAAGGCGAAGCCCACCAGGGTGGCTCCGGGGATGCCCGCCCGGGCGTAGCCCAGGTAGATGGCGAGCTGCGCGGCCAGCGGCCCCGGCGCCAGCTGGGCGAAGGTCAGGGCCTCGTGGTAGTCCGCCTCGCTCACCCAGCCCCGGGTCTCCACCAGGTCCCGCTGCATGGCCCCTGCGAGGGCGATGGGGCCGCCGAAGCCGATGGCGCCCAGCTTGAGGAAGTACCGCGCGAACTCACGGACCGTCGGTGGGGTCGGGGCTTCCTTCATTTCGAGCCCCGTTTCATGGCCTCGAGGAAGGCATCGAGGAGCGCGGAACCGGCCTCCAGCCGGGCCTCGTCCTTGGCGTGGAGAAGGGCCACGCCCTGAATCGCACGGGCGAAGCCCTCGGTCTCGGGCCGCTTGAACTTATGGTCCTTGAGGTCCACGTCATGGATCAGTTCCGCCAGCTCCCGGAGACCCGGTGCCTCCAGCCCTAGCCGGGCCAAGATCGTCTCGAAGCTGCAGCCATCACCCTCGTGGGTGAACTCCCCCTCAAACATGTCGAAGCGCTGCTCACCGCGACGGTACTTGTAGGTCTTGGGGTCCACGAAGCGGATCCGGGCCTCGGGATCGATGAAGCGGCGGATCAGCCAGGCGCAGGCGATGCGATCCACGTGGATCCCCTTCCGGGTCACCCAGGTCCGACCCTGAACATCCTGGAGTTGAAGGCGAGTGGCTTCGGACCTGGAGACTGAAGCTGGGATCAAGCGCGCTTCGAGGGTCGAGAGCGCCTCCTCCACCTGGGCCCGCCCGGGGGCATCGAAGTAGTCCAGATCCTGGATCTCCTCCAGCCGCTTACGGAACCGGATGAGCTGGGTCTCAACCTCACCCCGGGAGCCATCCTCCAGTGAAGGGGGAAGGGACTTCAGATGCGAGTGAAGGTCCCCGGCCAACTTTTCATAATCCGCATTGCGGGCGGTGATGAAGAGCCCGCGGACTTCATCATCTGTGAAACCCTCCACGAACTCCGCTTGCACCACGGAGGCTTCGCCTCCGCCGGATTCGATCTGCCGGAGCATCCACTGGAAGTCCTCCCGAGCCTCGTCGCTGCTCGGCAGCACGTAGATCGAGTTCTTGAGGGCCACGGCGCCGAGGCTCTGAAGTTGGCGCGAGGTCTTCACCCGGAGATAGGCAGGCTGGGGGGGGAGCGAATGGATGAGGAGCAACCACCGCACGGGGGTGTCGGCCAAGCGATCTCCTAGCTAATGAATCAATATTAGATACAAATGTATCTTGTGCCAGTCCCATGAGGGATTACCTTGGGTGCTTGGACATCCAACACGGGGGATCGCCATGAACCTGACGCGACGCAAGGCCCTGGGCCTGTTGGTCGGAGGGGGGGCCGCCGCGGCCACCTCCACCCTCCTGGGGCGGAATATTCCCTTTCCCGAGGAGCAACTCATGCCACAGGGACCCATCCCGCCAGCCCTCACTCCGAAGCCCCTGGCCTTCGACCCCACCAAACTGAGGGGCATCTCCGAAAAGCTGATCGTCTCCCACCACGACAACAACTACGTGGGTGCCGTGAAAAACCTGAACGGGGTTCGGGCTGAACTCGCCAAGGCCACGAAGGACACCCCGGGCTTCGTCGTCGGCGGGCTGCGCGCCAAGGAGCTCGTCTTCGGAAACTCGATGACCCTCCACGAGGCCTACTTCGGGAATCTGGGCGGAGATGGCAAGGCCGATGGTCCCGTCGCCAAAGCCCTCAGTGCGACCTGGGGCTCCCTCGGCGCCTGGGAGCAGGCCATGCGCGCCCTGGGCCAGAGCCTTGGGGGGGGCAGTGGCTGGTCCATCCTGGACCTCCACTTGGCCACGGGAGAACTCCGCCTTTCCTGGGCGGGGGACCACAGCCAAACCCTTGCGGCGGGTCTCCCCCTACTTGTGATGGACATGTACGAGCACGCCTACCAGATGGACTACGGCGCGGCGGCGGCCAAATACATCGATGCCTTTTTCCAGAACGTGAACTGGGACGAGGTCAATCACCGCTATGACCGGGCGCTCAAGGCCCAGACCGCATGGAAGGCGTGAAGGTGGCGGGTGTGTTCCTGAGGCGGTTGGCCCTCGTGTGCCTGCATGCGGGTGTGGCGTGGGGGCAGGTTGCGGTTCCCAGCTCCGTCGTGTTCGTCTGCGAACATGGCTCCGCCAAGAGCCTGGTGGCGGCCAGCCACTTCAACCGCCTGGCCGAGGCTCGGGGCCTTTCCATCCGAGCCGTGGCCAAGGGCCTAGCGCCGGATGCCGGCCCACCCGAGCCCGTCCGCCAGGGGTTGAACCTGGATGGGATTCCGTTGGGATCCTTCACGCCGGTCCCCATTCGCTCGGAGGATTTCCGCCCGGAAGTCCGCGTGATCTCCCTGAGCTGCGCGCTTGAAGGCGTCGCGCCCAAGGGAGCTTCCTTCGAGGCCTGGATGGATCTACCCGCCGTGAGCGATGGGTATGCTCCAGCACGGGAGGCCATCTTGGAGCGGGTCCGGAGGTTGCTCCTCTCCTTGGAGCCAGCGCGCTGAGCGCGCTCTCCTCCCATGACCCCCCTCCTGGAAGTCTCCGCCCTGATGGTCCGCATGGGCCAAGCCACGATCCTCGAGGACGTCACCTTCCAGGTTCATCCGGGTGAGCTGCTGGGTTTGATCGGGCCCAATGGAGCCGGGAAGACCACGCTCCTGGAGGTGCTCGCGGGGTTCATCCCGGTCCAGCAAGGGCGTCTCCGGTGGAAGGGGCAGGAGTGCTCCTCGAGTCGCGGAGCCGATCACCTCTTCTACCTGCCCGATGGCATCTCGCCCTACGCCGACCACCGCGCCCTGGAGGTGCTGGAGGCCTTCCGTGTCTTCTCGAGAAGGGAGCGTTCGGTGGTCGATTCCCTGGTCGAGGGGTTGAACCTGGAGGCCGCCCTGGCCAAACGGGTGGGGGCGCTGTCCAAGGGCAATCGCAAGCGGATCCTGCTCGTGTTGGCCTTCCTGAGCCGCCGGGAACTTTTGCTCCTCGACGAGCCCTTCGACGGCCTGGATCTCCACCAGACCCTTGCCGCCATCGACCTGCTCCGCACCCTCCGGGCGGAAGGGCGCACCTTCCTGTTTTCCATCCACGAACTCCGCCACGCGGAACGACTGTGCGAGCGCTTCCTGCTTCTTCGCGAGGGCCGCCTGATTGCATCGGGAACCCTGCCCGAATTACTCGAGCAGAGCGGCACCCGGGACGGGTTGGAAGGAGTGTTCCTTGCGCACCCCTAGCTCCTTCCGGGCTCTGCTTCGGCTGGAAGCCCGCCACCTTCTCCTGGGCCGGGCCTGGGTGTGCCTTGCCATCATCCTCAGCCTCCTGGTCGGGTCCACCTTCCGGCAAGCGGTGGCGCTATATGCGGAGGCCAGCCGCTCAGCCGCCGGTGCCGGGGAGATCGTCCAGGGGCTCAAACCCTTCGATGGCATCCTCGTCCCCACCTTCGGCGCCCTCTACCTGGTGGCCACGCTCCTCCTGCCCTTCGTCGCCTTGAGGCAGCTCGGGCTCGAAGCGGAGCAGGGCACCTGGAAGCTGCTGCTCCGGAGCGGCTTCAGCGTGTCCCGCATCCTCCTCGCGAAGGGGATCGTCCTGTGCCTGTTCTGGCTCGCCATGATGGGGATCCCCCTGGTGGCGGTGGGGTGGTGGTCCATCTTGGGTGGGCACGTCCATGGGCCCGAACTTGCAGGCCTGGTGCTGGGTCACGTCCTGTATGGGGCCGCGGTCCTCGCCGTGGCCTTCGTGGCTGGGAGCCTGGCGCGGAACACGGCGACGGCCTCCCTGCTCGCATTGGCGGCGACCCTGGGCTCCTGGGTGCTCGACTTCAACGCCGGCCTCGGGCCCACCTGGATGCAAAACCTGGCGGCCCTCTCCCTCACGCGGTCGCTCCGCCCCCTGGAGCGGGGGTTGCTTGAGGCCGGCCACCTCGTCTCTTGGGTCGTGGGGCTCGGGATGCTCGTGGGGCTGGCGGCTCTGCTCCTTCAAGCAGGAAGATCCTGGCCCCAGCGCCTTGGACCTTGCGCGGCTCTGCTTACGGTCGGCTTCCTCAGCTTGGCTGCCCTGGGGCGCCTTAGAGGCCACCGGGATCTCACCGAGGATCAACGCCACTCCTTTCCCCCTGCGGTCTCGCGGGCCCTGGGCTACCTGCCGGACCTGCTTCGAATCGACGTCCATCTGGACCCGGAAGACCCCCGTTGGATGGATCTGAATCGCCAACTCCTCAGCAAACTCCGGCGACTGGTGCCTCACATCGAAGTGAGCCTGGGCGATGGCGGCCCGGGCCGCTTCGGGGGATCCACCGGCGATCACTACGGCGAGGTGGTTTACACCTACCGGGGCCGCCAGGAGATGAGCCGCTCCACAAGCCCGGAGGAAGTGCTGCAGGTGCTTTGGAGCCTGGCCTCGGTGCCTCCGCCCGCAGAGGCGCCCGAGCCGGCCTATCCGGGTTATCCGCGCGTTCCCATCGACCGCTGGAGCGGGTGGCTCTTCTTCGCAGGAATTCCCCTGGCGATGGTCCTGGTCTGGTTGGGCCAATGGCTGAGCTTTCCCCACCTTCAACGGAGGTCTCCATGAACATGCTCCGATTCATCTCGATGTCGATCCTGGCCCTGGGCCTGATCTCAAGCCCAGGACTGAAGGCCCAGGCGCCCGCCCTCTCCTTGGATTTCACGGGCGAGACCCTAGGCGCCGAGCCCAAGACGATGCTGCCCATGGTGGGTTTCTGGACCGTTGCCAAGGATGGCGAGAACCTCGTCCTCAAGGTGGATGGTGGCAAGTGGCAAGAGGGGCAGAGTGGCTCGAACCTGGCCGACAAGGCCCGCGCCATTTACGGCGAGCGCTATGCGGAGTTCCTGGATAGCGTGAAGGCCTTCGCCTACTTCTCCTACGTGGTCGCGAAGGGCGTGGAGGGCTTCGGCGACGGAGAGATCTCGGTCCGGTTCAAACCCCTAGCGGGCCGGGTGGATCAGGGCGCGGGCATCCTGTTCAATCTGAAGCCGAACGGCGACTACCTATCGCTTCGGGCCAACGCCCTGGAGAACAACCTCGTCTTGTGGAAGGTGGTGAAGGGCAAGCGCTCCTCCGTGAAGTGGGTCCGGAACACGCCCACCGCCACGCAGCAATGGCATGACCTGAAGGTGGTCGTCCGTGGTACCAAGGTCGAAGGTTACCTGGATGGGAAGCTCTGGCTGGAACACGGCCTGGATCAGCCGGTTTCGGGGAAGGTCGGGCTCTGGTCGAAGGCTGACAGCGTCGTACTCTTCGACGACTTCAAGGTCAAATCGGGGCGCTGATCGATGACCTTTATCCACACCTCGATCTTGATGATCACCCTCGCCACGGACGGAGGGCAGGAGACCGCGCCGGCCCCGAGGCCGGTAGCATCCGAACCATCCGAACCATCCGGAGTCTCCGAAGAGGGCGCGATCAAGGCCGTCCAAGAGGCCCGTTTGGAGGTGCGCGGGAAACCGGGCCGATCCAAGCGGAACGTGAGGGATTGCGTGGCCTGGTTCGAGAAGCTCTACCCGAAGGGTAGCAAACAGGGATACCAGGCATTGGGATGGTCCGCCCGTCCTGGGAAAGGGTCCAAGTGGATCGTCACCCTGAAGCTCAAAACCCAGGGAGAGAAGGTCGAGACTCGTTGGGAATATGACGCCACCTCGGGTGCGGTGGACTACCTCGACCACCTCTCCAAATTCCTTAGTTGGGTCCCCTGATTCCCCATATTGAAGGGAGGTTTCGATGCAATGGGTAACCCGCGAACGCCCCAAAATCGATCGCCTTGCCTGCCCTTGGCTCATCCTTCGCTTTATCGATCCGGCCGGCGAGATCTTGTACGTCCCCAAGGATCAAGTGCGCTCGGTGGCGGAGGCGACCGGCGCCATCCCCTTCGATATTCCGGGCGTGGAGCTTACCCACGAGGGTGAGCTCTGCAGTTTCGACTCATTTCTGACCAAGTACGACCTGCGAGAACCCGCCTTGGCCCACCTGGCTCGCATCGTCCGAGGTGCCGACACGGATCGATTGGATCTGACCCCTCAGTGCGCGGGGCTACTCGCCATCACCTTGGGGCTAGGTGCGAACTTCCACGACGACCAACAGCTGCTCCAGGCTGGGCGAGTCATCTACGATGCCCTTTACACGTGGTGCATCAACCTCACCGCCGAAACCCACGGTTGGTATCCGGAGCGAATGTGACCTCGAATTCGCTAAGCCGCTCCGCCCTGTCAGGGGTCAAGATCCGCCGCGTGGTCCCGGTCCTCGCACTGTTGGCCGGTGCGGCTTGCGGCGCTCCAATAACTCGACCCTCGAACCCGAAGGAAGCCTTCATTCGGGTGGGACCGGAGATCCGGGAAGCCTCCGACCTGAATGAGACGTTGGAACCCTATCGCGCTGAATTGAAAGCTCAGTTCTCGCGGACTTTGGCTCAATGCCCTTCCGGCTTGGACCGCTCCCGTCCCGATATCCCACTCGGGCAATGGTTCACGGATGTGCTGCGAGCCCGGGCACGGGCCCAGCTCGGCAGGGATGTGGACCTTGCCATTACCAATGCAGGTGGCCTGCGCATCGACCTACCGCCGGGAGCAGTCACCCTTCGGCATATTTACGAAATATTCCCCTTCGAGAACACCTTGGTTGTGGGCGAGTTGAAGGGTAGGGATCTCCAGCGATTCGCCCTGGAATTGGCCACCACCGGAGAGCCCTTTTCCGGAATGCGGATCCAGGTGTCCGGGCCCCAGTCAGCACCCATCCTGGAGAAGCTGGAGTTGGAAAACGGAACGCCCGTGGAGCCGGAGAAGACCTACCTCATTGCGACGTCTGACTACCTCATCGTCAATGGCGACAGGACTCCCACCATGAGAACGCTTCGAAACGCCCAATACCTGGGCATCACGCTC
>CAZVKM010000092.1:0-12103 GCA_964627685.1 uncultured Solibacteraceae bacterium
CTGCGGGCCGACTATGTGCCCGAAGGTCAGGCGCAGGACGAGGTGCTGCAGGACGTGCATCGACTGGTCCAGTGCGCCGCGGATCCCGGCACGTTCTGGATCCAGCATCACAACGGCATCTTCCTGAGCCGGGATGGGGGGGCCCAGTGGACGGAGGTCCGGGAGGCGGGGCCCTCCGTGTTCGGGTTCGGCGTGGTGGTCCATCCCAAGCACCCGGAGACCGCCTGGTTCGTGCCCGGCCTCAAGGATGAGCGCCGCATCCCCGTGGGGGGGGCGGTGGTGGTCACCCGCACCCGGGACGGGGGGCGCTCCTTCGAGACCCTCCGGGAGGGATTGCCCCAGGTCCACGCCTACGATCTCGTGTGGCGCCATGCCCTGGCCATCGACCCCTCGGGGGATCGCCTCGCCTTCGGCAGCACCACGGGCAGCCTCTGGGTGAGCGAGGACCAGGGGGCGCACTGGTCCCACCTCAGCGGCCACCTCCCCCCGGTCCACGCGGTGACCTTCGCCCCCTGAGCCGGGAGTTCGCACCTCTCAGCCAGCCGTCCGGCAGGGGAGGGTGGCGCCCCGTGGGAAGATGGGGGCATGAGCCTGCGACCCCTCCTCCCCCTCCTCCTGCTGGCCGGGGCCAGCCTCGGCGCTCAGATCCCCAATCCGCTGGGTCTGCCGGATCCCCTGGGCCTCTCCAAGTCCGCCCCGCGGGTGGCGCCGGCCCCTCGGGCCCCCCGTCGCGGACCCGCCCCGCATCGGCAGGAGCGACGCCGGGATGGGGAGCGGGGCCATCATGGCCGCGGCAAGGCCAAGGGGCACTTCAAGCACTGAGGGGCCCAAGGCGGTAGGCTGAAGGCCATTCCCCTGGGGGTTCCATGGATCGACGTGCCTTCCTCGCCACCTCCGGGGCCGCGGGCTTCGCAGCGGCCCTGCCCACTCAGGTCCCCGCACAGGCCCCGTCCGTGAAGCGGTCGGGGCCTCGACCTGTGGTGGTGGCCAGCGCCAATGGCAACCACTTCAAGAATGGGGGGACCCAGACCTGCGTCGCCCGGGCCTTCTCCCTGATGACGGAGGGGAAGGACGTGCTGGAGGCCCTGGTGGAGGGCGTCTCCATCGTGGAGCTGGACCCGGAGGACACCAGCGTCGGGTACGGGGGCCTTCCCAACGCGGAGGGTGTGGTGCAGCTGGATGCCTCGTGCATGCACGGCCCCACCCGCCGAGCGGGGGCCGTGGCCTGCCTGGAGGGGGTGCGGACCCCCGCCCGCGTGGCCAAGGCGGTGCTGGAGAACACCGACCATCACCTGCTCGTGGGGTGGGATGCCCAGGCCTTCGCCCGGCAGCTGGGCTTCCCCATCGAGGCGGACCTGAACACGGCCACCAGCCGCCGGCTCTGGCTGGACTGGAAGCGCCGCGTGGATCGCGAACACTGGCTGGATCCCCGTCAGCGGGCGGAAGCGGGCCATGCCGCGGGGCTCGCGATGGTCCGGGAAGGCCTGATCGATCCGGACCACTACTACGGGACCATCAACTGCAATGGGGTGAACGCCAAGGGGGAGATCTGCGGCACCACCACTACCAGCGGCTTGGCCTGGAAGATCCCCGGTCGGGTGGGCGACTCGCCGATCCTCGGGGCGGGGCTCTACGTGGACGGGGCCGTGGGGGCGGCCGGCTCCACGGGCCGGGGGGAAGCCAACCTCTACGGTCTGAGCTCCTTCCTCATCGTGGACCTCCTCCGTCGCGGCATGGCCCCGAAGGATGCGGGCATGGAAGCGCTGAGGCGGATCCAGGCCCACACCGTCGAGAAGCGGCTCCTCAACCCGAGGGGGCTTCCCGCGTTCAACGTGAACTTCTACATCCTCAACGCGAAGGGCGAGTGCGCGGGGGTCTCCCTCTATGCCAGCAGCTACGCCCTCTGCGATGAGAACGGGCCGCGCACGGAACCCACGGAGCCCCTCTTCCCGGGCAAGCCCGGCGAGTGAGAGGGGCCACCGGCCGGTCCCCGGCGGCCGTTCGCCGATGGCCCGCCCCGGGTCCCGGGCATGGCCCTCAGACTGGCCTTCGGAGGAAGTCCCATGCATGAGTGGTTCACAAGTCCCACCCTCGTCCCCGTGGCCGGCTGTGCGGTGGCCATCGCAGCCATCGGATTCGGGAGCTGGAAGCGGGTTCGGGTGCATGAGATGGCCCATGAGCTCCGGATGAAGGAGCTGGAACTCGAGCGCCTCCGGATGGAGACCGCCCAGCGGCAGGGCCGCTAGCCGGGACGGTTCCACGGGAGGCCTCCCTGTGGTCTCCTGGAGGAATGGCTTCCTCCAATCGCACCGCCTGGGCCCAGCTCCTCCTCCGCCTCGCCGTGGGCGGATCCGCCATCCTGCAGGCGGTCCTGGCGCTGAGGGGGGCCCATGGCGCCATCACCTTCGCCCATGTGGGGCAGTGGGGGGTGGACCTGGGCGTGGCCATCGCGGGGTGTTTCGTCCTCATCGGCCTCTGGGTGCCCCTGACCGCGACCGTGCTCGCCGCCCTGCTGGGCTGGCCCCTGGTCCACGGCTGGCTGCATGGGGCCGGGCCCCTGGCCCAGCCGGATCGCCTGTTCCACTTGCTGTCCTCCCTGGCCTGTGCGCTGGGCGGCGCCGGCAAGTGGGGCGTGGGCAAGTAGCATGCTGAGGCCTCCCCACCACACCCTCTGGGCTTTCGATGCGGAGTGGGTCCCGGATCCCCTCACCGGGCGCCGGGTCCTGGACCTCCCGAGGGAGATGCCGGATGGGGACGTCCTGGCGCACATGTGGGCCAAGGGGGGCGCCACGGAGGAGAATCCCAGGCCCTACCTCAAGACGGTGCTCTGCCGGATCGTCTCCCTCGCGGCGGTGGTTCGGACGGTGAAGGGCGGGGAGGTGAGCCACCGGCTCATGGCCCTCCCTGATCATCCCGGGCCCATGGCGGAGGACGACCTCCTGCGGCGCTTCCTCACGGCCCTCGGGGACAAGAAACCCCAGCTGGTGGGCTTCAACTCCCGGGAGGCCGACCTCCCCATCCTGGCCCAGCGGGCCATGGTGCATGGCCTCTCCATTCCCGGCCTGGGGCGGGGGGCCGACCGCTGGGACAAGGCGGACTTCTTCGATCGCTATGGTGCGCAGCACATCGACCTGCGGGAGGTCTCCGGCGGGTTCGGCAAGGCCGGCTCCACCCTCCATGAGTGGGCCACGGCCTGCGGCATCCCAGGCAAGCTGGGCACGGATGGGGCCAGCGTCATCGACCTCTGGCAGGCCGGGGATGTGGAAGGCATCGTGCGCTACAACCAGTTCGACGCGCTCACGACCTTCCTCGTGTGGCTCCGGGCGCAGACCTTCTCCGGCCACCTCACACCTGAGCAGATGGAGGCGGAGGAGGCCTCCATCCGCGCCCTCGTCACCCAGAAGGCCGCCGAGGATCCCGGGTTCCAGGTCTACCTCGACGGCTGGGATCGGCTGCGGGCCATCCGATAGAACGGGCAGAACGCAAAGGGCGCGAATGGCCACACCCATTCGCGCCTTTCGCTTTTCCGGTCGCGCTATTCGCGTTCTTCCTTCGGCTGCTTCGGCTGCTTCGGCTGGGCGATCCACACCACGAAGACGCTGATGAAGTAGAGGCCCAGCAGGATCACGCTGAAGAAGATGGTCGTGGCGAGGACGTCCCCCGGCGTGAAGAAGGCGCTGAACACCACGATGGCCACGGTGGCGTGACGCCAGAATTTCAGCATCATCTGGGCGGTGATGAGCTTCAGCTTGCCCAGGAAGAAGAAGAGCACCGGGAGCTCGAACATGGCCCCGGTCATCAAGGTGGTGCCCAGGAAGAGGTCGAGGTAATCCTCGATGTGCAGGTTGGCCCTCAGGCCCGCCTCCCGGGCCTCCTGGAAGAGGATGTCGCCGAGGAACTGGAAGGCGTACTTGTAGGCGAAGGCGCAGCCGCCGATGAAGCAGGCGCTGGTCACCACCACGAAGGGGATGGCGAAGCGGCGCTCCCGGTCGTGCAGCCCAGGCCGGATGAAGGCCCAGAGCTGGTAGAAGACCCAGGGGGCGGCCAGGAAGGCGGCGGCCCAGAGGCTCAGGCGCATGAGGCTGAAGAAAGGCTCGGTGAGGCTCGTGAAGGCCCAGGGCTGCAGCTGGTCCACCGGCGTCTTCATCTGGCGGGACATGGCATCCAGGAAGGGCAGCTGGGCCCAGTGCCAGATCTTGAACCGGTAGGCGTAGGTCACGGCGAAGGCCACGACCACGCCCATGAGCACGCGCATGATGCGGAAGCGGAGCTCGTTGAGGTGCTCCCAGAAGGTCATCTGGCTGGAGGGGGATTCCGGCTGGTCCATGTCGGCCTGACAGAGGAAGGACGGCCCCGGGGAGAGGCCGTCCTGGATTCCGGGATGCCTACTTCTTCTCGGAGGTCACGTCGTCCTTCACGGAGTCGGTGAGCTCGCGGCTGGCCTTCTTGAACTCCTGGATGCCCTTGCCCAGGCTCTTGCCCAGCTCGGGCAGGCGGGAGGGGCCGAAGAAGAGGAGCAGCACGAGGCCGATGAGGAGCAGTTCGGTGAGGCCGAGGTTACCCATGGGGATCTCCGGAGACGGAAGGGGAGGGGAGCCCGAGGGCCCAAGCCCATTCTAGGCGGATTGGAGGGAGCTACGCGAGAACCTGGCTCAGACGGACGCACGGCCCAGGGAATGGTAGGACCACCCCTTTGATCGCATGACCTCGGGGCGGAAGAGGTTCCGGCCGTCGAACATGACCTTGGCCTTCACGCCCAGGGCGTCGAGGTCCACGGCCTTGTACTGGGGCCACTCCGTGGCGATGAGCACGGCGTCGGCCCCCAGGGCCGCGGCCTCGGGGCTCTCGGCGAAGGCGCAGGCGTCGCCCACCTTGGCCTTCACGGCCTCCGCGGCGGCGTAGTCGTGGGCCACGACCTCGGCCCCCAGCTGGCGCAGCCCCTGGATCAGCTCCAGGGCCATGGACTCGCGGATGTCGTCGGTGTGGGCCTTGAAGGCGAGGCCCCAGAGGGCGAAGCGGCGGCCCTTGAGGGGGGCCGGCACCCCGGCCTGCACACCGAAGTGGGCCTTCAGCTTCCGCAGGAGCACCTGCTTCTGGTGGCGGTTCACTTCCACGGTGGCCGAGAGGGTCATCATGGGCTGGTTGTGCTCCCGGCCGGTCTTCAGGAGGGCCTGCAGGTCCTTGGGGAAGCAGGATCCGCCGAAGCCGGGGCCTGGGTTCAGGAAGGCCGGGCCGATGCGGTGGTCGGCACCGATGGCCACCTTCACATGGTCCACATCAGCACCCACGGCCTCCGCCAGGTTCGCGATCTCGTTGATGAAGCTGATGCGCAGGGCCAGCATGGCGTTGGCGGCGTACTTGGTGAGCTCCGCGGAGGGGGGATCCATGCGGAACCACTTGCCCTTGGAGGCTTCGAGGAAGGGCGCATAGAGGGCCTTCATCACGGCCTCGGCGTGGTCGGTGCGGCAGCCGACGACCACCCGGTCGGGCTTCAGGAAGTCCTCGATGGCGCTGCCTTCCCGCAGGAACTCGGGATTGCTCACCACCTCGAAGGCCTTGGAGGTGCGGGCGGCCACTTCGGCGTGCACCCGAGCGGCGGTGCCCACGGGCACGGTGCTCTTGTCCACGATGACCAGGGGCTTGGCCGAGTCGGGGCGGAGGGCCATGGCCTCGCCGATCTGGGCGCCCACGGCCAGGACGTAACGGAGGTCGGCGCTGCCATCCTCGCTCTGGGGGGTGCCCACGCAGATGAAGGCGGCGTCGGCGTCGGCGATGCCCTCCTTCAGGTCCGTGGTGAAGGTCAGCCGGCCGGAGGCCAGGTGCTTGTGGAAGAGGTCATCAAGGCCGGGTTCGTAGATGGGGCTCTCGCCCTTCCGGAGGCGGGCCACCTTGGCGGCGTCCACGTCCACCCCGAGGACCTCGTTTCCGCCCTCCGCGAAGCAGGCCGCGGCCACGAGGCCCACGTATCCCGATCCGATCACCAATACCTTCATGGGGACTCCAAGCACGAACAGCGATTCTAGCGCGGCGGGCCTCGGACATGGCCCACGGAGCCCGGGGCGGCAACCCTTGCTATCATCATCCATCCATTTCGGAGGCCGCATGCCCTGGACGCTCGCGCTGGCGGGGTCGGAACTGAACCTGTGGGAGGCCGTCCTCCACGCCAGCCCCGTCTCCAAGGCCGTCATGGGCCTGCTGGTGGCGTTCTCCCTCGCCAGCTGGGTGGTGATCGTGCGGAAGGCCATCCTGCTGGGACGGTGCCGGACGGTGTCGGACCAGTTCCGGGCCGCCTTCAAGAAGGCCACGGACTGGCGGGACCTGCGCCACCAGGCGGAATCCTGGGTGGCCAGCCCCCTGCTCGGCCTCTTCGTCGCGGGGTATGGGGAGGTCACCTACCAGCTGCGGACCCACAGCGAAGGCCGGGCCCACCTCAAGAGCATGGAGGCCGTGGAGCGCAGCCTCCAGCGGGCCTCCGTGGTCGAGATGGGACGCATGGAGCGCTCCCTCGGCATCCTCGCGACCATCGCCAGCGTGAGCCCCTTCGTGGGCCTCCTGGGCACCGTGTGGGGCATCATCGTGGCCTTCAAGGGCATCGGCGCCACGGGCAACGCCAACCTGGCCACCGTGGCCCCGGGCATCGCCGAGAGCCTCATCGCCACCGCCGTGGGGCTCATCGCCGCCATCCCCGCGCTCATGGCCTACAACTTCTTCCAGGGCCAGCTCAAGAACTGGCAGGTGGAGCTCGACGACTTCGCCCTGGAGTTCATCACCCTCTCGGAGCGGAACTTCACTTGAGGCTCGCGCCGGGGCTGCCCCTCTCCATCGACTGGGAGGACTGGTACCAGCTCTGCCTGCCGGGCTTCGAGGACCATGACCGCTTCCAGGACCGGCTGGAGCTCGCGACGGAGCGGACCCTGGCGTTCTGCTCGGATCTGGGGGCCACGGCCACCTGGTTCTGCCTGGCGGATCAAGCCCGTCGGCACCCCGGGCTCGTGCGGCGCATATCGGCCGCAGGTCACCGCGTGGCCGTCCATGGGCTCACCCACACCCGGGCCTTTGAGCTTCCACGCGAGGTCTGGCGGTCCAACCTGGCGGAGGCCCGGGCCCTCCTGCAGGACCTCTCGGGACAGCCGGTGGTGGGCTATCGGGCGGCGGAGTGGAGCCTCCGCGGCCCCTCGGAGACCTGGTGGGAGGACCTGCCGGCCCTCGGCTTCACGTACGACGCGAGCCGGGCGCCCCTTTCCGTCATCGGGGATCCCACCCGGCCCCGGCGGGCGCACCGGCTGACCCAGGGGCTCTGGGAGCTGCCTCCCCCGGTGCTGGGCCCGGTCCCTCTCTGGGGGTGGGGCCTCCGCTGCTTCCCCGTGAACTGGACGAAGGCGCTCCTGGCCCACCGGGCGGCCGGGGATCCCGGTACCCCGGTGGTCCTCCACCCCTGGGAGCTGGATGAGGGGCAACCGCGGCTGCCCGAGGTGCCGTGGGGGCATGCCTTCACGCACGGGGCCGGGCTCAGTGGGTATGGCACCCGGCTCCGCCGGATCCTGTCAGGCCTCCGGCTGGAGCCGCTCGAGGCCTGGGTGGCGCGTCAGGCGTAGAAATTCAGGGTGGCGGCCTGGACCCGGGCGGAGGCGTCCTGGGCGGTGAGCACCTGCTGGGTGACGTCCTGCTGGGCTCGGCCGTAGGCCTTGTCGGCTTCCGTCTGGGCCACCTGGGGATCCTGGGCGGCGGGGGTGCTCCGGCGGTCCCGGGCCGCGGCCTGGGAACTGCGGTCCTCGGCCCGGCGGGTGGCGTTGGCCTGGGCACCGGAATCATCGGGGGCCTGGACGTTGGCGTCCGCACTCAGCTCCAGGGTGTCGGCGGCGGGGCGGGCGGCGCGCTGGGTGGCGCTCTTCGGGGCCTCACCTGCGGCTCGGGCCTGGCTGGCAGCGACCGCCGGGGCCACCGGGGTCTCCTGGGCCTGGCCACGCTGGTAGGCCACGAGGGCACTGGTTGCGGCGACGTCCATCACGGCTCCTGACCTCAACCCTATCGGCAGGCCCTGGGGCTTCCGATAGCCATGATTTTCCAGAAGTTTGCCCGGAGGGCCCCCCCGGGCTACGCTGGCCTGTTGCCATGACCGCGCCTCTCGTCCTGCTCGCTCCCTCCGAAGACAAAGCCCCTGGGGGCAAGCCCGGCCGGCTCCCGGAGACCCCCGCCCAGCGCTGGGTCCGGGAGCGGTTGGTGGACCTGGTGGTCCACGGCACCCCCGAGGCCCAGCGGAAGGCCTTCGACGTGAAGGAGGCGGCCCTCGAGAAGGCCAAGGCCGAGGCCCTGGCCCTGAAGGGCCCGGTCCCCCTCCTGCCCGCGTTGCGGCGCTACACCGGGGTGGCCTTCGGGGCCCTGGCGGCGGAGGAACTCCCCGAAACGGCCTGGGAGCGGGTCTGGGTGCTCTCCAACCTCCGGGGGCTGGTCCGGGGGGATGCCCCCGTGCCTCCCTACAAGCTCAAGCTGGCGGGCCTCCCCGGGCTCAAGCGTCACTGGCAGAAGGCGGTTCCCCCCCTCCTGGCGGAGCTCCCCCCCGGCCCGGTGTGGGCCCTCCTCCCGCTGGAGCACGAAGCCTGGCTGGGGGGATGGGACCGCCCCCGCCACACCGCCGAGATCGTGGATGTCCAGGGGCGGACCATCAGCCACTGGTCCAAGCTCCACCGGGGGCGCCTGGCCCGCTGGATCCTGGAGCATGGGGAAGGGGATCCCAAGCGGGTGGCCAAGGCCCGCCTGGAGGGGGCCACCCTCGAGGGGCTGACCCCGAATGCTTCCGGGGGCAAGACCCTCCGTCTGGTGGTGAACCCATGAGCGGCTGCGGCAACGGACACATCGAGACCCCCTTCTGGCAGCGGCAGCCCGTGCTTCCCCTCGAGGTCCAGCGCTTCCTGCGCTCCCGCCTGGAAGCCGCCCTGGAGGATCCGGGCCAGCGGGCCCACCTGGCTTGGCCGACCATCCTCGGAGCCCCCCGCCTGCGGGAGCTCCACCCGGAGGGCCTCCCCGAGCCGGAGCTCTTCAACCACGCGGCCCGGATGCTGAGGGCCCTCGGGGAGGAGGATCCGGCCTCGGCCTGGGCCAAGCACCTCCCCACCCACCCGGACGTGGCGGAGCCCGGCGCCACCGGCTGGCGCCCCGCCGCCGCCTGGGGCGCTTACGGGCCCCTCGTCTCCCTCCGCTGCGGCTGGCAGCTGGCCGCCCTCACGCCCCTTCCCACCGGGGATCGCTACCTCCTGGCGGCGGGTGTCAGCCTCTTCAACCACGCGCTCTACCACGAGTGCCATGACGCCCTGGAACCGCTCTGGGTGGCCTCGGAGGGGCCCCTGAAGGCCGGGCTCCAGGGCCTCATCCTCCTCGCGGCGGGCTACCACCACCTCCAGCTCCACAACCTCCAGGGCATGAAGGCCGTGTGGGAGGAGGCCCTTGCCCGCATGCCGGAATCCGGCCAGGTGGGGACGCCCTGGGGGCCAGTGGATGCACGGCCGTCCCTCGAGGTGACCCGGGCCCGCCTCACCCTGCTCGAGGATGGGGAAGTGGATCCGGCGGCGCTCTGGACCTTGGATCGCCCCTTCTGGACCCTGGAGCTCTGATGGCGCGACCTTCCGACATCCTCGTCCTCGGCGGAGGCATCGCCGGCTGCACGGCGGCTCTGCGGGCGGCCGACCTCGGAGCCGAGGTCACGCTCGTGAGCAAGGATCCCCTGGGGGACAGCAACACGGCCTGGGCCCAGGGGGGCATCATCGGCCTCCCCGGGGAGGATGAGGGGGACAGCCCCCAGCTGCTGGCCGATGACATCCTCGCCGCTGGGGCGGGGCTCTGCCGGCCTGAAGCCGTCCGGATGCTGGCGGAGCAGGGACCCAGGCTCTGCCGGAGCTTCCTCTGGGAGCGGCTGGGGGTCCCCTTCGACCTGGACGCCTCGGGTGAGCCCGCTCCCACCGCCGAGGCGGCCCACAGCGCCCGTCGCATCTACCACGCGAAGGACGCCACCGGGGAGGCCATCCAACGGGCCATGACCGAAGCGGTGCGGGCCCACCCCCGGATCACCGTCCGGGAGGGTCTCTGTCTGGTGGATCTCCTCACCAGCCCGCACCACGCCGCCGACCCGGTCCGGCTCTACGATCCCATCACGGTCCACGGCGCCTACCTGCTGGATCCGACCACCGGGGTGGTGGAGCCCTTCCAGGCGGGCCGGACCATCCTGGCGACGGGAGGTCTCGGGTATCTCTTCCTGCACACGACGAATCCCCCCAGCTCCACCGGGGATGGGCTGGCCGCGGCCTTCCGCGCCAATGCCCGCATCGTGAACTGCGAGTTCGTCCAGTTCCATCCCACGGCCCTCTACATCCCCGGGAAGCCCAGGCAGCTCCTCACCGAGGCCCTCCGCGGGGAGGGGGCGCACCTGGTGAACCGGCGCGGCGAGCGGTTCATGACCCGCTATGCCCCGGACCAGCTGGAGCTGGCCCCCCGCGACGTGGTGAGCCGCAGCATCTTCCAGGAGCTGGCCGCCACCCAGGAGGCCTGCGTCTTCCTGGACCTGAAGCCCGTCGCCGAGCGCCTGGATCTGGAAGATCGCTTCCCGGCCATCCTCGCCGCCTGCCGGGCGGAGGGCCTGGAGCCGACGGAAGCGCCGATCCCCGTGGTCCCGGCGGCCCACTATTTCTGCGGAGGGGTGCTGGTGGACCTGGATGGGCGGAGCAGCCTCCCGGGCCTCTATGCCGTGGGCGAAGTGGCCTGCACGGGCCTGCACGGCGCCAACCGCCTCGCCTCCACGAGCCTGCTGGAGGGCCTCCTCTGGGGCCACCGGGCCGCGGAGGCGGCCGTGGGGGAGGTGGGGGCCCTCCCGGCACCCCCGGCCTTCAAGGGCTGGCGAAGTCCCGCGGAAGCGGAGCCGGTGGACCCGCTCCTCATCGAGCAGGACTGGAACCTGATCCGGTCCACCCTCTGGAACTATGCGGGCATCCTGCGGAAGCGGGACCGGCTCGAGCGCGCCTACAGCGACTTCGGATACCTCTTCCACCGCATCGAGGCCTTCTACCGGGAGGCGGCACCCAGCCGGGCCCTGTTGGAGTTGCGGAGCGCGATGATCTGCGCCCGCCTCATCGTGAAGGCCGCGCTCCTGAACCCTGAATCCCGAGGCTGCCACTACCGGCTGGACTGAGCTGAAAGTCCTCCGGGGAGCTTGTGCTACCCCGGGTCTACAATGCTCGGATGGCCATCAGCGTCTTCGACATCTTCAAGATCGGCATCGGTCCCAGCTCCAGCCACACCGTGGGGCCCATGCGCGCGGCCCGGACCTTCCTGGACAAGCTCCAGGTGGACGGGCTTCTGGAGGCCGTCGCGGGGATCCGCGTGGAGCTCTACGGCTCCCTCTCGGCCACGGGGCGGGGCCACGGGAGCGACAAGGCCGTCATCCTGGGCCTGCTCGGCCACACGCCCGAGTCGGTGCCCGTGGAGGAGGTGGAGCGCTTCCTCGCGGAGGTCCGGTTCGCCCAGAAGCTGCGGCTGCTGGGGATCCGGGAGGTGCCCTTCGTGGAGAAGGAGCACCTGCGCTTCGAGCGCCGGACCTTGCCCTTCCACGCCAATGGCCTGCGCTTCGTGGCCTTCACCGAAGGCGGTCGTGAGCTGCGGGCCCGCACCTACTACAGCGTGGGGGGCGGGTTCGTCGTGGATCAGGAGGCCGCGGAGGGCCAGGATCCCCTGGCGGTGGACGCGCGGACCCTCTCCCACCCCTTCCGCAGCGCCGCGGATCTCCTCGCCCGGTGCGCGGATCAGGAGATGCGTATCAGCGACCTGATGCTCGCCAATGAGGCCGCCTGGCGGACGGAGGCCGAGACCCGCGGGGGCCTCCTGCGGATCTGGGAAGTGATGCAGGCCTGCGTGGAGCGGGGCTGCCGGACCGATGGCCTGCTTCCGGGTGGGTTGAAGGTCAAGCGAAGGGCTCCGGACCTCTATCGTCAGCTGCTGGCCCACCCGGAGGCGGGCTTGAGGGATCCCCTCACGGCCATGGACTGGTTGAGCCTCTACGCCCAGGCCGTCAACGATGAGAACGCCGCGGGAGGCCGCATCGTGACGGCCCCCACCAACG
>CAZVKM010000093.1:0-2755 GCA_964627685.1 uncultured Solibacteraceae bacterium
CGCTACACCCACCTCGTGGGCAAGCTCCTGGCCCACCCCATCACGGGCCGGAAGATCCCCGTGGTGGCCGACGCCTTCGTGGACCCCGAGTTCGGGACGGGCTGCGTGAAGCTCACGCCCGCCCACGACGCCAACGACTTCGCCGCGGGCCAGCGCCTCAAGCTCCCGAGCATCACCGTCATCGGCTTCGACGCCAAGATGACCGCCGAGGCCGGGGCCTACGCGGGCCTGGACCGCTTCGAGTGCCGCAAGCGCATCGTGGCCGACCTCGAGGAGCAGGGGTTCCTCGTGAAGATCGAGGACCACACGAACAAGATCGCCCTCAGCGACCGCAGCGGCGCCGTGCTGGAGCCCCTCGTCAGCGACCAGTGGTTCATGGACGTGAAGGAGGCCGCCGCCAAGAGCCTGGAGGCCGTGCGCAGCGGCGCCATCCAGTTCACCCCCGAGCACCACGAGGCCGTGTGGGAGCACTGGCTCACCAACATCCAGGACTGGTGCATCAGCCGCCAGCTGGTGTGGGGCCACCGCATCCCCGCCTGGACCTGCACGAAGTGCCAGCACCTCCACGTGGAGCTGGAGGCCCCGACGGCCTGCGCCAAGTGCGGCGCCACCGCCCTGGACCAGGATCCCGACACCCTGGACACCTGGTTCAGCTCCGCCCTGTGGCCCTTCAGCGTCTTCGGGTGGCCCGAGCGGACCACGGACCTGAAGCGCTACTACCCCACCAACGTGCTCATCACGGGCTACGACATCCTCTTCTTCTGGGTGGCCCGAATGGCCATGGCGGGCCTCACCTGGATGGAGGATGTGCCCTTCCGGAAGGTCTACTTCAACTCCCTGGTTCGCGACGCCTCGGGCCAGAAGATGAGCAAGACCAAGGGCAATGTCATCGATCCGCTCGAGGTCATGGACGAGTACGGCACCGACGCCCTGCGCTTCAGCCTGGCCGTGGCCGCCGCCCCCGGCACCGACATCGCCATGAGCACCACCCGCCTCGAAGTCAGCCGCAACTTCTGCAACAAGCTCTGGAACGCCAGCCGCTTCGTGCAGATGAATCTCACGGAGGACATCACCCTGGCCACGGCCCCCGCCTTCGGCGAGGCCGAGTACTGGATGGCCGGCCGCCTGCGCGACGAGCTCGCGGGGGTCACCGAGGCCCTGGAGGCCTTCCGCTTCCACGAGGCCGCCGACCGCCTCTACCACCTGGTCTACGACGACTTCTGCTCCACCTACATCGAGCTCGCCAAGGTGCAGCTGCAGAACGGCACGGCCGCGCAGAAGGCCACCATCCTGCACTTCCTCGACGTGCTCCTGCGGGCCCTGCACCCCTTCGTGCCCTTCCTCACGGAAGAGATCCACGAGGCCGTGATGGCCGACCGCCTTCCCGCGGGCGAGTCCAAGCTCATCGCCGAGCGCAGCTGGCCCCTGGAGGCCGCGGTCCTTGCCCACAAGGGCGGCGACGCCACCCTGATCCCCCTCTTCCAGGAGACCCTCACCGCCTACCTGCGCCTCAAGGCCGAGAACGGCGTGGACCCCGCCAAGCGCGTGGCCGCCCTCTGCAGCCTGAAGGTGCTGGAGCCCTTCGCCGAGGCCCTGAAGGGCATCGCCCGCCTGGAGGGCGTGACCTTCGTGGACGGGGACCTGGCCTCCCCCAGCCGGGCCGTGGCCGTCGTGGGCCGCGGAGCCGTCGCCTTGGAGCTGGCGGGCCTCAAGGATCCCGCCGCCGAGAAGGCCAAGCTGGAGAAGGAGCGCGAGAAGCTGGAGAAGGAGCTGCAGGCCCTGAAGGGCCGCATCGACAACCCCCGCTACCTGGAGAAGGCCCCCGCCGAGGAGGTGGAGAAGGCCAAGGCCCAGGCCGCCGAGAAGGAGGCCCGTCTGGCCCAGGTCGTGGCGCTGCTGGGCTGAGGCGCATGCGTCGCGCCCTCGGCCTCACGCTCGCCCTCCTGGGGGCCGGCGGCGCCGGCCTCGCCCTGTACCTTCGGCAGCGATCCGCCCCGCCGGTCGCTCCGAAGGCCGAGGTCCTGGCCACCCTGGGCGATCATCCGGAGCCCGGCCCCCTGCTGGAGGCCCTGAGGGCCGACCTCGCCAGCTACCGGAAGGTCATCATCCTCCTGGCGGACGAAGGGAAGCTGAAACCCGAGGAGAAGACCGCCTGCGCCCGCATCGGGCAGCAGATCTACCACGAGCGGCTGGCCCTGGTGCACCAGCTCAATGAGGCCCTGGCGGCCGTGGCGGCTTCCTCCAAGGCCGAGCGCTTCCCCACCTTGGAGGCCGTGCTCACCTGGGTCGAACAGGGCGAAGGGCTCTTCGACGCCGACCGCCTCGCCTTCCGCGAGCCCCTTCGGGTGCTGGCCAAGGCCCTGGCGGCGGAGGGCTCCCTCACGTCCATGAAGCTCCAGAAGCGGATCTCCGAGGACCAGGAGGCCCTGGAGCGCATCGAGGCCCTCTACGAGAAGGAGCTCAAGGCCATCTTCGAGCGCTTCGAGGATCGCGGCCTCGAGCTGAAGCGGGAGAAGTGGGAGGACTACCTCACCAAGCTGCGCAAGCTCCACACCCGGGAGGACATCCTCCGGGACTACGGCACCATCCTGCCTTACGCCCAGCACGTCACCGATGAAACCCGGGAACTCACGGGGCGCAGCCTCCCGGACAAGACGCTCGTGCTCACCTTCGATGACGGCCCCCACGGGGTCTACACCGAGGAGATCGCGGCCATTCTCAAGCAGTACAACGTGCCCGGGATCTTCTTCCACGT
>CAZVKM010000093.1:2855-12077 GCA_964627685.1 uncultured Solibacteraceae bacterium
AGCAGAAGGGCATCCTCCTCTTCCACGACATCCATGATCGGGCCGTGAAGGCCCTCCCCCAGATCCTCGACAAGCTCATCGCCCAGGGCTATGCCTTCGCCGGGTGGGATGGGCAGGGCTTCAAGGTCATGCGGCCCGGGGGCTCGCCCGCCGCCGCGGTGGCGCCCACGGCCGGCTACCGCGAGAGCTGGGCCCTGGTGGTGGGCATCGACGCCTACGCCAAGTGGCCCCGCCTGCAACATGCCGTGAAGGATGCCGAGTCCGTGCGCGACACCCTCATCGAGCGCTACGGCTTCGCCAAGGACCACGTGCTCTTCTTCAAGGATGGTGAAGCCACCCGCGCCGCCCTGCTGGGCGCCCTCAACGGGAAGCTGGCCCAGGCCCAGCGGGATGACCGCATCCTCGTCTACTTCGCTGGCCACGGGGCCACCCGGCGGCTCAGCTCCGGGCGGGATCTGGGCTACCTCATCCCCGTGGACTCCGATCCGGCCAGCTTCGCCTCGGACGCCCTCCCCATGACGGACCTGCAGACCGTGGCCGAGGGTCTGCCCGCGAAGCACGTGCTCTTCCTCATGGACGCCTGCTACAGCGGGCTGGGGCTCACCCGCGGCGCCTCCGATGCCTTCCTCCGTGAGAACAGCAAGCGCCTCGCCCGCCAGATGCTCACGGCCGGCGGGGCCGACCAGGCCGTGGCCGACGATGGCCCCGGCGGCCACAGCGTCTTCACCTGGACCCTGCTCCAGGGGCTCAACGGTCGGGCCGACCTCAACGGCGACGGCGTCATCACCGCCACGGAGCTGGCCGCCTTCGTGGCCCCGGCCGTGTCCGCCATCTCCCGCCAGACCCCCGCCTTCGGCAGCCTGCCCGGCTCCGAGGGGGGTGAGTTCGTGTTCGAGAAGCCCGTGGAGACGGAGTTCCTCACCGCCGACAGCGCCCAGCTCCAGGGGCAGGACCTGAAGCTGGCCCAGAAGCTCGACGGGCCCCCCGCCGGCCCCGTGGTGGTGAAGACCCTGGAGGGCGGGGAGACCAAGCTCGCCGCCGTCAAACCCACCAAGCTCCCACCCCGCCAGGCCGCCCAGCGGGCCAACGACCTGGGCCTGCGATTCTTCCGGGAGCAACGGTATGCCGAGGCGGAGGCCCAGTTCGCCGAGGCCCTCAAGCACAAGCCGGACTTCGCCCTCGCCGCCAACAACCTCGGCTTCGTCTACTTCAGGCAGGGGCGGTTCGCCGAGGCCGTCCGCTGGTACGAGAACACCCTGGCCATGGATCCAAGCCGCGCCATCGCCCACTTCAACCTGGGCCAGGCGGCGGCCGCCGCCGGGGACCGCCCCAAGGCGAAGCAGGCCCTGACCACCTACCTCGCCCTCGCCCCCTCGGGACCCAGCGTGACCAAGGCCCGGGACCTGCTGGCCGGTCTCTGACCCCCGGGCCTGGAAACGGGATCGCGCCTTTTCCAGCGCCCCGGGGTACCCTGGAAGGATGATCAAGTCCTTCTACGCCGGCATGGATCTGGACGCCCCCTGCGGGCGGTGCAAGGGGGAGACCCGGCACCAGGTGCTGACGATCACCAACGGCGTGCCCGAGCAGCTCATCTGCGGCAACTGCCGCTCGGTGCACAAATACCGCGCCGAGAAGCCCAAGCCCGAGCCCAAGGCCCGCCCCACCGCCTCCACCCAGCGCGCCGTCCAGGCGCAGAAGCCCGTGCAGAGCCTCGCCACCATGTTCCAGCGCGTGCTCGCCGAGGAGCAGGGAGGCGCCACCGCCCGCCCCTACAGCCCCGCCACCCGCTTCGAGGAAGGCCAATGGCTCGACCACCCCGCCTTCGGCCTCGGCAAGGTGCAGAAGCGCCTCGGGAAGAAGGTCGACGTGCTCTTCCGCGACGGGCTGAAGACGCTCATCAGCGGCTGAAGGCATTGGAACGCGAATAGCGCTAATAACTGCACATGGTTGGATCGAGGTACCCCCTGTCCTCGGTCGATCCGAGCTCAACTCAGCCCAGTTTTTCATTCGCGCTATTCGCGCCTTCATTCGCGCCATTCGCGTTCTTCTTTTCCTCCCGATTGTGATGAGATGAAGGGATGGCCCGATCCCGAGTCTCAGCCGCTGGCGGCTTCGCAGCCCTGAAGTACGTATTCCGCAAGGGCGGGGAGACGGGGTTCTTCAGGCTCTGGAAGCGCCTGCATGCCCGGAACGCCTGCAAGACCTGCGCGGTGGGCATGGGCGGCATGCGCAACGAGGCGGGGCACTTCCCGGAGGTCTGCAAGAAGGGCATCCAGGGCATGGCCGCGGACCTGCAGGGGGGCATCCCGGAGGCCTTCTTCCGCGACACCCCCATCGCACGGCTCCAGTGGATGAGCCCCCGGGAGCTGGAGGCCCTGGGCCGCCTGACCTTTCCCCTGATCAAGGAGCCTGGCGACACCCACCTGCGACGCTGCACCTGGGAGGAGGCCCTCGCCCGCACAGCGGAAACCTTCCGGAGCGCGACTCCGGAGGAGACCTTCTGCTACGCCTCCGGCCGGGCCAGCAACGAGGCGGCCTTCCTCCTCACGCTGGTGGCCCGGGCCTACGGCACCTCCAACATCCACAACTGCTCCTTCTACTGCCACCAGGCCAGCGGCGTGGCCCTCAACCAGATCTACGGCAGCGGCACCTCGAGCCTGGTGCTGGAGGACCTCGACAAGGCCGACCTGGCCTTCGTCATCGGCGCCAACCCCGCCTCCAACCACCCGCGCCTCATCACCAAGCTCGTGGAGCTGCGCCGCCGCGGCGGCACCGTGATCATCGTGAACCCCCTCAAGGAGCTGGGCCTCGTGCGCTTCCGGGTGCCCAGCCTGGTCCTCAGCCTCCTCTTCGGCTCCACCATCAGCGACCTCTACCTGCAGCCCAAGGTGGGCGGCGACATCGCCCTGCTGAAGGCCCTGCTCAAGGGCGTGCTGGAGCGGGGAGGCCTGGACAGCGCCTTCGTGGCGAACCATACCACCGGCTTCGAGGCGGTGCGGGCGGATGTGGAAGCCGAATCCTGGGACACCCTGCTCGCCGAGTGCGGCGTGCCCCGCGCCCAGGTGGACGCGGCCGTGGCGGCCCTGCTCAAAGCCAAGAAGGGCCTCGCCTGCTGGGCCATGGGCCTCACCCACCACGTGCACGGCGTGGACAACATCCTCGCCCTGGGCAACCTCTGGCTGAGCCGGGGCTGGCTGGGCGCCGAGGGGGCGGGCCTCCTGCCCATCCGCGGCCACAGCAACGTGCAGGGCGTGGGCTCCATGGGCGTGGCGCCCGTGCTCAAGGAGGCCTTCGCCCGGAAGCTCCGCGACCTCTACGGGATCCCCGACCTGCCACCGGGCCAGGACACCATGGCCTCCATGCGCGCCGCCGCCGAGGGCCGCATCCGGGCCTCGCTCCAACTGGGGGGCAACCTCCACGGCTCCAACCCCGACGCCCCCGCGGCCGCCAAGGCCCTGCAGGCCATCCCCTTCACGGCCCTGGTGAGCACCAAGCTCAACACCAACCACGCCCACGGCCTGGGCCAGACCTGCGTCATCCTGCCCGCCCTCACCCGGGACGAGGAGCCCCAGGGCACCAGCCAGGAGAGCATGTTCAACTACGTGCGCCACTCCGAAGGCGGCACCCCCGCGGTGCCCGGGGAGATGCGCAGCGAAGTGGCCATCCTGGGCGACCTCGCCCGCCGCATCCTGCCGGAGGGACGGTTCGACTGGTCCCGCTTCACCGACCACACGGCCCTTCGCGAGGAGATCGCGAAGGCCGTGGGGGGCTACGAGCCCCTGCCCACGGGTCGGGAGTTCCAGGTGGCGGGCCGCACCTTCCACACGCCCGCCTTCGCCACCCCCGAGGACCGAGCCCACTTCGCCGTGACGCCCCTGCCCCGCTTCACGGAGGGGACGGACACCCTGCGCCTCATGACGCTCCGCAGCGAAGGCCAGTTCAACACGGTGGTCTACGAGGACGAGGACCTCTACCGGGGCATCCCCCAGCGGGATGCGGTGCTCATGCACGAAGCCGATGCCAAGGCCCGGGGCCTGAAGGAAGGGGATCGGGTGAAGGTCCGCTCCACCACGGGCCAGATGGCCGCCACCCTCTACACCGTGGACATCGCCGCGGGCAGTTGCGCCATGTATTGCCCCGAGGCCAACGTGCTGGTGCCCCCCACCCTGGATCCCCGATCGGGGACCCCCAGCTTCAAGCACATCCCCGTCACCGTGACCCGCTGGTCGTAGCCAGGGCGATGCCCCCCAGGGTGAGCGCGGCGGCGGCGAACCAGGCCGCCCCCGGCACCTCCCCCAGCCAGGCCGTGGCCACCGCGGCCGTGAGGGGGGGCACGGCCAGCTGGACCACCGAGGCCCGCACAGCCCCCAAGCGTGGAACCACCGTGTACCAGAGGGCGTAGGTCGCTCCGGAGGCGAGGACCCCAGAGCCGATGGCCAGGAGGGCGCCCCGGGCCGTGAGGACGTGGGGGCCCGAGGCGAGGAAGGCCGGCACGGCCAGCAGCGTGGCGCCCAGGAAGGCCGCGGTGGTGTCGGCGAGGGGACGCGCCGAGCCGCGTCCCTGCCAGGTGTAGAGTCCCCAGGCCACGCCGGCCCCAGCCATGGCCAGGGCGGCGCCCACCGGGGGTCGGTGCGCCGTGGGCAGGCTGAGCACGAGGAGGCCCGAGAAGGCGAGGAGCGCGCCGAGCACCTTCGGTGGGGAGGGGCGGTCCCCCCGGAGGAAGGCCAGGGCCAGCAGGGTCACCTGCACGCACCCGAAGAGGAGCAGGGCCCCGGTGCCCGCCGTGAGGGCCCGGTAGGCGAAGGAGAAGGCCAGCACGTAGCCGGCGAGGGCCGCAGCCCGGAGGGGATGGAGGGCCGCCCGCAGCTCCCCGCGCCCCCGGCCCAGGAGCAGCAGGAGGGCCAGGCCCCCGCTCCCCAGGCGCAGCAGCGAGAAGGTGGCGGCATCGGCCTGCCCGCCGCCCAACGCGGCGCGGCACAGGAGGGAGTTGGCAGAGAACCCCGTGAGCACCAGGGCCGTGGCCACGGGCAGCGGCCAGCCGGCGGGCCGGAGGCCTCTCAGGCCAGCCTCCGCCGGAAGCGCATGACGGCCAGCTCATCCAGCTGCACCGCCTCGAGCCGGTCCTGCTCCTGGTCGTGCTGGAGCTTGCGGCGCTCCTTGAGGCGCTCCAGGGAGAGGCGGTCCCGGTGGGCCCGGCGGAGGGCTTCCCGGCAGGCCTCGGTGCGCTCACGGGCCATGAGGAGCTCACTCCGTGCCTGGACTTCCCGCCGCTCCAGCTTGAGGAGGTGGCGCTCCCCATCCCGCCACACCTGGAGGTCCAGGAGCCTCCCCGGCTCCGTGGCCCGGGTCCGAAAGGTCGCCGCGCGGGCCTCCGCCAATGCGGAGAGCTCCGACTCCAGGCGGAATTCCTCCTGGAGGGCCCGTGCGAGGCTGCGCTCCGCTTCCTTCTCCAGGGCGGACCGAAGGTGGAGGAGCGGCTCCAGCCGGAAGCGGAAGCGCTTCGCCATGGGCTAGGCCTCCTTCAGGAAGGGCGCGAGGTCGATCCCGAAGATCTTCCCCATGTCCAACAAGGTCTGCCGCTGGGAGCTGTTCTCGGCGGTGGCCTGGCGCAGGAAGGCCTGGATGCCGGCCTGGAACTGGATGGCCTGATCGATGGTGGGGCTCGAGCCCTTCGTGTAGGCCCCGATCTGGATGAGGTCCTCCGCATCCGCGTAGGTGGCCATGAGGTCCCGGATCTTGGCGCTGAGCTGCTTCTGCTCCGGCAGGGCGAGGGTGGAGAAGAGGCGGCTCAGGCTCCCCAGCACGTCGATGGCCGGGTAGTGGTTGCGCGAGGCCAGCTTCCGGCTGAGCACCACGTGCCCGTCCAGGATGCCGCGCACCGTGTCGGAGATGGGCTCGTTGAGGTCATCCCCCTCCACCAGCACCGTGTAGAGCCCGGTGATGGAACCGGCCTCCTCGAAGGAACCCGCCCGCTCCATGAGCTTGGGCAGGAGGGCGAACACGGACGGGGTGTAGCCCCGGCTGGAGGGGGGTTCCCCGGCGCTGAGGCCCACCTCCCGCTGGGCCATGGCGAAGCGGGTGACGCTGTCCATCATCATGAGGACGTCGCGCCCCTCCTTCATGAAGTGCTCCGCCACCGCCGTGGCGGCCAGCGCGCAGCGCAGGCGCAGCAGGGGGCTGAGGTCGCTGGTGGCGACCACCACCACGCTCCGCTTGAGGCCCTCAGGGCCCAGGTCGTGCTCGATGAACTCCCGCAGCTCGCGCCCCCGCTCGCCCACGAGGGCGATCACGTTCACATCCGCCGAGGTGTTCCGGGCCATCATGCCCAGGAGCGTGCTCTTGCCCACGCCGCTGCCCGCGAAGATGCCGATGCGCTGGCCCTTCCCCAGGGTGAGCAGCCCATCCACCACCCGCACGCCCACGGTCAGGGGTTCCCGGATGGGACGGCGGCGCATGGGGTTCCTGGGCTGCCCGTGGATCGGGGCCTGGGCCTGCAGGTTCAGCTCGGGTCCACCATCCAGGGGCCGCCCCAGGGGATCGATGACCCGACCGAGCAGCTCGTCCCCCACGGGGATTACGGCGGGGTGTCCGGCCGCCTCCACGCTCATGCCGGGGCGAATGCCCTCCGTGTCCTCAAGGGGCATGAGCAGGACCCGGCGATCCTGGAAGCCCACCACCTCCGCGTGGATGACCCGGCCCCATCCCGCGTGGATGAGCACCTGCTCCCCGATGCTGCAGTCCGGGCCCACGCTCTCCACCACGAGGCCCACCACCTTCGTGACCTTGCCCATCCACTCCGCCACCGGCAGCTTGCCGATGCGGGTGTTCAGCAGGTCGTAGGCAGGCACGGGCATGGTCAGCCCTCCAGGAGCCGGCCCACGAGCTCCATGAGCCGCTGCCGCCGCCGTTCGAGGGTGGCATCCAGCACCCCGTCCTCAGCTTCGAGGCTGAGGCTGCCCCGGGAGAGGCTGGGATCTTCCACCAAGCGCAGGCCCAGGTGACCCACGTAGTGGTCGCCGAGCTGCTCCAGGTCCATGGGGTTCAGGTGCACCACGAGGGGCTTCTCGCCGGCCTCCCGGGTGCGGGGCACCGGGAAGGGGAGGCTTTCCAGGACCCGATCCACCAGGGCCCGGATGCTGTCCCGGCCCCGCTCGATCTGCTGGGCGGCCAGGTGCTCACCCACGGCCAGGCAGAGCGCGAGGACCTCCAGGTCCCCGGCCTCCTTGACCTGCGCGGTCACCTCCGCCAGCTCCTTCAGCGCCGCCTCGAGGCGCTGGATGTAGCTCCGGTATTGGCTCTCCCCGAAGGCGCGGCCCTCGGCTTCCCCTGCGGCGAAGCCACGCTCGAAGGCGGCCTGCTCGATCTCCTGCACCTTGCGCTCGGCCTCCTGCATGCGCTCGTAGATGAGCTGGTCCACCGATGCCAGCCGGGCGGCATCCTCCTCGGGCGTGCTGAGCACGGCGCCGATGGGCGTGTCGTCGGCGTCCCCGGCCTGGGCCGCGAGCATGAGCTCAGGGTCGATGGGCCGGTAGGCGAAGGACTCCACCCGACCGGCATCCACCTCTTCGGCGGGGATGATGCGCCTAGGAGACATAGTCCTCTCCACCGCCACCACCGATGGAGATGACACCCTCCTCCTCGAGCTGGCGGACGATCTCGACGATCTCGTGCTGGGCCTTCTCCACTTCCTTCAGCTTCACGGGGCCCATGAACTCCATCTCCTCCTTCATCATCTCCACCGCGCGGCTGGACATGTTCCGGAAGAACTGGTTCTGGAGCTCCTCGCTGGTGCCCTTCAGGGCGATGGTGAGGGTCTTCTTGTCGGCCCGCTTGAGGATCTCGTTGATGCCGTTGTCATCCACCAGCAGGATGTCGTCGAACACGAACATGAGGTCGCGGATGCTGGCCGCCAGCTGAGGGTTCTCCGTCTCGATCTTCTCCAGCACCGTGCGGCCGACGTTGCGCTCCATGCGGTTGAAGAGCTCGGCCACGGCGCGGACGCCGCCGTAGGCTTCCGTGGCGAAGGAGCCCAGGGCCTCCAGCTTCTGCTCGAGGATGAGGCTGATGCGGCGCACCACCTCGGGGCTGATCTCCTGGAGGCTCGCCATGCGCATGGCCACGTCGCTCCGCAGGGCCTCGGGCAGGGAGCTGATGAGCTCCGCCGCCTGGCTGGCGTTGAGGTGGGCTAGGATGAGCGCGATGGTCTGGGGGTGCTCGCTCTGGATGAACTTGGAGAGCTGCTGGGGGTTCGCCCGCTCCAGGCTGGTGAAGCCGGCGCTGCTCTCCAGGGCCTTCACGAGGCGGTCGATGATCTTGCGGGCCACTTCGGGGCCCACGGACTTGATGAGGAGCTTCTTCGCGTACTCGATGCCGCCCTGGCTGATGTAGCTCTTGGCCATGGCCATGGTGTGGAATTCCTCCATCACCTCGTCGGCCTGCTCGGGCTGCACATGCTTGGTCACGGCGATCTCGCGGGAGATCTGCTGGATCTCGTCCTCTTCGAGGTATTTGAAGATGTTCGCGGCGGTGTCGTCCCCCAGGGAGACGAGGAGCATGGCCGTCTTCTGAAGCCCCGTCAGCTTGGCCATGGGTTACCTCCCGTCCTCGAGGATCCAGCTGCGGACGAGGGCCGCGATGCTCTCGGGATCCTCCGTGGCCGCTTCCTGGATGCGCTTCTTCATGAGCTCCCGGCGCTTGGCCTCCGGAGCCTGGCTGGCGCCCGCGAGGTTCAGCTCCGCCTCGATCTCGGCCTCCAGCTCCTGCATGGTCTTCACCGGGGCCACCTTGGGGGTGAGGTGGAGCCCGGTGCCATCCTCCCCGGCGATGCGGAGGGGCACGGGCTTGTTGATGGCTTCCGACAGGCGCTTGAGCATGGGCACCACCAGGAAGAAGAGGACCAACCCACCCAGGATGGACCAGATGAACACCGGTGCATACTGGGCCGCCAGGCCGATCCAGAAGGCCTTTTTGGCCTCGGCTTCCTCCTTGGGGTTGGTGGTGGGGGCGAAGGCGATGTTCTCCACGGTGAGCTGGTCCCCCCGCCGGGCATCCAGCCCCACGGCGCTGGCCACCTGATCCCGGATCTTCTTGAGTTCATCCGGGGTCCGGGCCACCTCCTTGGAGACCGCATCCCCCTTGCCGTCCTTCTCCCAGACCGTGGCGTGATCCACGATCACCGAGAGGGTGAGCCGCTTCACGCTGCCCGGGGCCTGCTCCACGGCC
>CAZVKM010000094.1:0-7811 GCA_964627685.1 uncultured Solibacteraceae bacterium
ACGCCCACCCGCGGCGCCGCCGGCGGCCAGATCGAGCAGATCCTCACCCAGCTCCGCAGCCGCCAGATCGCCGAGGAGCAGGTGGAGACCTACACCCGCCAGGAGAAGGCCGCCGTGCAGGAGCGGGAGCTGCGCGAGGCCGAGGCCAAGGCCAAGCAGCAGACCATGCTGACCGAGTCGGAGATCGCCATCACCGTGCAGAGCAACCAGGGCAAGGCCGACTTCGCCCGCGCCCAGCAGGAAGCCAGCCGCATCCAGGCCCTGGCCGCGGCCGAAGGTGAGCGCATTCGCATCACCGCCGAGGGCGAGGCCAAGAAGATCAAGGCCCTGGCCGAAGCGGAAGCCGAGAAGGCGGCCCGCGTGGGCGTGGCGCAGGCCCTTGCCATCGAGGAGCAGGTCCGCGCCTATGGCGGCCCCCAGTTCCAGCTGGTCCAGCAGGTCATGGCCCGCTTCGCCGAGGCCATCGAGACCAGCAAGGTGGACCTGGTGCCCAAGATCCAGATGGGCTCCCAGGAGGGCAAGGGCAACTTCGTGGAGAGCCTCCTCACGCTGATGCTCAGCGAGAAGGTGGGCTCCATGGCCGGGGTGACCTCGACCACCCGGGACCCCGAGGCCGAGCGCATCCGGCAGGACCTCATGAAAGGCATGCAGAAGTAGCCGGGATCCGGACACCCAGGGGCGGCCACCCGGCCGCCCCCTTTTGTTGCGGCCATCATCGCCCCGGAAGGGATTTCCGCCGATGATGGGGCACCGAGGTCCCGTGGAATCCGCCCTGGCTGACATCCCCCGCGACAAGTGGATCGCCGCGATCTACCTGCTGCCGGACTGCAACATGGGCTGCACCTTCTGCGGATCCGAGCTGGGCTTCGATGTGATGGATCCCGCCTTCGCCCGGCGCCTGCTGGAAGGCCTGAAGACACGCGGCTTCACCCAGGTGGTGCTGGGGGGCGGGGAGCCCCTGCTCTGGCCCCACGGCCTGGTGGACCTCGCCCGGGCGGCGCAGGAGCTGGGCCTCCTCGTTCAGCTCTGCACCAACGGGACCCTCCTGGCGGGCCTGGAGGCGGAGCCGGCCTTCGACCGCTTCATCCTGCCCCTGGAGGCCCTCACTCCGGCGCTGCACGACCACCTCCGGGTGCTCCCCGGGGGGCACCACGCCCAGGTGGTCGCCGCCCTGGAGCGCCTCCAGGCCACGGGGCGGAGCGTCAGCCTTTCCACCGTGGTGACCGCCGAGAACCTCGGGGAGCTTCCGGCCTTGGCCGAGGACCTCGCCCGCCGGAAGTCCGAAGGTCTGGCCCTCCACGCCTGGCACCTGTACCGCTTCCTCCCCATGGGGCGCGAGGGACGGAGCCACGGGCACCTCGCGACGTCCATCGAGGCCTACCGCGGCGCCGTGGACGCGGCCCGGGCCGTGGACCGAGGCTTCCCCATCTACCGCCGGAGCGACATGCTGCGGTCCAGCTCCGTGGCTTACCTCTGGTGCGAGGGCGGGCGCCTCAGAACGGCCTGAAGAGCAGCACCGCCGTGTGGGTGAATTCCCGACGGGGCCGGCCCTCCAGAGCTCCCCGCACCTCCTCGCCACAGAGGGCCCCGAGCACCCGGGAGGCCTCGGCCTCGGTGTCGAAGCGGATCGTGGTGGGGACCTCCACCACCGGGCGGAACCCGAAGTCCTCCACCAGGCGCCGGGCACCGGGCTCCAACCCCTTCAGTCCCCGGAGGGCCTGGAAGTCCCCCGCGCCAGCGTTCTCCACGGCCCAATGGCCTCCGCCCGGACGCAGGACCCGCTGGGATTCCCCAAGAACCTGGGCCTGCACCCCTCGGGGCAGGTAACCCAGCACCCATGCCGCCACCACCTGGTCCACGCAGGCATCCCGCAGGGGAAGGTGCTGACCCAGGGCCCGGACCGCGAGGGGACCGGGCGCCATGCGGGCCTGCAGTCCCCCGGCCGGCTCCAGGGCGATCCAGCGCGCCGCGGCCGAGGCCAGGTACTGCGCCAGGCGCCCGGTGCCCGCCCCCACCTCGAGCACCTCACGCCCCCGCACGCCAGCGTGGTGGGCCAGGGCCTCGGGAATGCGCCCCTCCGGATCCTCCGCGCGGGCGAAGGCCGCGAAGACCTCCGGGTCCTCCGCGTAGATGCGTCGCCACTGCTCGGCCATGCCCCATCCTGCCCGAGTGGGGTACGCTGCCGCCATGAAGCGCGTCATCACCACCCTCCGCAAGGCCGCCCTGGCCTACCCCGAGACCCACGAAGACCACCCCTGGGGCGAGACCGCCTTCAAGGTGAAGGGCAAGGTTTTCTGCTTCCTCGGCGGGGAGGACGGGGAGACCCGGATCACCTTCAAGCTCCCCCAGGGTCGCCACTTCGCGCTGCTTCTGCCCTTTGTGAAGCCCACGGCCTACGGCCTGGGGAAGAGCGGCTGGATCACCTGCACCTTCCAGGGGAAGGAGCCGGTGCCCCTGCCCATGCTCCTGGACTGGCTGGACGAGAGCTTCCGGGCCGTGGCCCCGAAGAAGCTCTCCGCCACGGTGCCCGCCCGGCGGGGATAATGGCCCCATGGACACCGCGGCCACCCTCCAGGCGATCCTCCACGGCTGCCGTCGGCTCCACGCCCAGGGCCTGCTGGCGGCCGCCGACGGCAACGTGAGCGCCCGCCTGCCCGATGGCCGCATCGCCATCACCCCGCGGGGGGTGCCCAAGGCCGAGCTCGCCCTCCAGGACTTCGCCTTCCTGGATCTGGAGGGACGGGTGCTCCGGGGGGATCCCAGCAGCGAGCGGGCCATGCACCTGGCCATCTATCGGGCCGTGCCCGAGGCCCGGGCCGTGGTCCACGCCCACCCGGTGCATGCCATCGCCTGGAGCCTGGCCCGTCCCGAGGCCGAGGAACTGCCCGGCGACGCGCTGCCCGAGGTGATCCTGGCCACCGGCCGCATCCCCGTGGTCCCCATGGCGATCCCCGGGACCGAGGCCATGGGGACGAACCTCCTCCCCTTCCTGCCGGCCCACCGCGTGATGGTGCTCGCCCGGCATGGGGGGCTGTGCTGGGGGGAGGACCTCCGCGAGGCCCTGGGAGGGCTGGAGCGCCTGGAGCAGGTGGCGCGGATCCTCCACCTCGCCGAGGGCCTGGGAGGCTCCCGGCCCTTGGCCGAAGCCGATCGGAGTGCGCTGCTCGCCCTGCGGGACCGCCTGGGCCCCCGCACCATCTGAGCGGCTCAGGACTGCCAGGTCACCAGGTAGCGATGCTTCCAGGAGGGATCCTCCGGGCCGGGCGCCTGGTATTCAAGCTTCAGCCCCTTTGCGCCCAGACGCTTCAGCGACTCCTCCGCGAAGGCGGGGATCACCCGGGCCACGAAGATGGGCGTGGGGTAGTCCGCCCAGAGGGTGAGGGCGGCGCCGCCGTCATCGAGGTACTCCAGGTCGAGCACCCCGCCCCGGTTGAACCGGTTCCACACCAGGGGCAGGATGCGGAGGAAGGCCCGATGCCCCATCCAGTTCAGGAAGAGGCCCTCCAGGCGGCCCTCCAGCATCCGCTGCGCCATGAGCCCCCCGTGGGCCGGAAAGGGATCCAGGTTGCTCATGGCCAGGAAGGCCCCTTCCAGCTCCAGCACCACCGGCACCGGGATCCAGTCGGATTCCCGGGCGGCCGCCGCCATGAAGGCCCTCGCCGCGGGACCGAGCCCCTCCATCAGGCGCTGCTGCCGGTCCTCCGAGAGCGCGGCGAGCATGGTGGCCCGCAGCAGGGGCATCCCCGGCCCCCGCACATGGGTCACGCGCGCCTGGTCCCGGGTGACGGTCTTCATGTCCCCAAAGGTGCCATGAGGCTAGCCTGAAGCCATGCGGATCTTTGATTCCCTCGCCTTGAGATTCGATGGCCGGACCCTCTGGATCCTGGACCAGACGGCCCTGCCCCACCGGGAGACCTGGCTGGACGGGAGCGATCCCGCCGCGATGGTCGGGCACATCCAGCGCCTCTCCGTGCGCGGCGCCCCGCTCATCGGGGTCGCGGCCGCCCTCAGCCTCGCCTGCTTCGCGCCCACGGCGGGCGCCACCGAGCGGCGACAGGCCTGGGGGGCCCTCCGGGCGGCCCGCCCCACCGCCGTGAACCTCATGTGGGCCATGGATCGGCTCCTCCCCTTCCTGGAGGACGTGGAGGCGCTGCGGACGGAAGCCCAGGCCATCGCCGATGAGGACGTCCGGCTCTGCGAGGGGATGGCCGAGCACGGCGCCGCCCTCATCCAGGACGGGGAGGGGCTGGTGACCCACTGCAACACCGGCGGCCTCGCCACCGTGGGCCTCGGCACGGCCCTGGGCGTCATCCGCCGGGCCCATGAGCAGGGCAAGCGCCTCCACGTCTTCGTGGACGAGACGCGCCCCCTCCTCCAGGGAGGCCGGCTCACCGCCTGGGAGCTCCAGCGGCTCGGGGTTCCCTGCACCCTCATCACGGACAGCATGGCCGCCCTCGTCCTACGGGATGGTCGGGCCCAGCGAGTGCTGGTGGGCGCGGATCGCATCGCCCGGAACGGCGACTTCGCGAACAAGGTGGGCACTTACGGGCTGGCCGTGCAGGCCCGCCACCACGGGGCCGCCTTCCACCCCGTGGCCCCCTTCAGCACCGTGGACCTCGCCTGTCCGGACGGCCCAGCCATCCCCATCGAAGAGCGCCGGCCCGACGAAGTCCGGGGGGCCCTGGGACAGGTCTGGGCCCCGGAGGTCCCGGCCTGGAACCCCTCCTTCGACGTCACCCCGGTGGGACTGGTGACCAGCCTCGTGCTGGACCGGGCCGTGCTCAGCGCGGGTGCCCTCCAGAAGGATGGCTTGGCGGCCTGCCTGACATGAGGCATGGTGGGAGCGTGGGCGTCCACCGCCGCCCCCCCGCTATGATGAGCCCATGGATCGTTTGAAGCTCCAGCAGCAGGCGGACCAGCTGGTCGCCAAAGGCCAGCTGATCGCAGCCATCACGGAGTACCAGAAGCTGCGCCGGAGCTTTCCGGAGGACCAGGGGCTCATGAACCGGCTCGGGGACCTCATGGTGCAGGCGGGTGCCCACCGGGAAGCGGTGGCGATCTTCAAGGTCCTCGCCCTGAACCTGCAGCGGGATGGCCACGACAAGAAGGCCGTCGCCCTCCTCCGGAAGGTGCTGCGGCTGGCTCCGGAAGATGCCGAAGCCGTGGGTCAGCTTTCCGAGCTCCTGCTGGCCGGGGGTCAGGCCCGGGAGGCGGCGAAGCTCCAGGCGGATCTCTCGGACTTCCTCCAGCGTGCCGGGAAGGTGGAGGAGGCCCTGGGGGCCCTGAGCCGGGCCGCCGCCGCCGACCCCTTCGATTCCGCCCTGCGCTTCCGCCTGGCCCAGGCCTACGTCGCCGCGGGCCAAAAGGAGCGTGCGGCCGGGCTCTACGCCGAGGCCGCCGAGGAGCTCATGACCGCGGGCCGGGCCGAGGAGGCCCAGGCGGCCCTGGATCTGGCCATGGACCTGGTGAAGAGCGCCAAGCTCTACCTGTTCCAGGCCCGCATCCACCACGCGGCCGGTCGCCAGCCCAAGGCCGTCCACACCCTGAAGGAGGCCCTCAAGACCTTCCCTTCGAATCCGACGCTCCTGGAGGCGCTGGCGGAGGCCCAGATGGAGGCCGGCCACGCCAAGCAGTGCCTGGAGGTCCTGGGACAAATGCGCCAGGTCTCCCCCCGCATCCTGCCGCTCTGTGAGCGGGCCCTCCGCCCCCTGATCAAGGAGCGGCACCTCCCCTCCGCGCTCGCCCTCTTCCGCCCCCTCGCGGAGGCCCTGGCGGGCAAGGGCTCCGCCACGGACGTCTGCCGCACCCTCATCGCCGCCGCGGACGGATTCGAGCACCCCACCCTGCACATCTTCGTGAGCGAGATCCAGGCCCAGGGTGAGCGCAAGGAGGCGGCCATCGACGCGCTCAACAAGGCGCTGGAGCTGGCCTCGGCTCAGAAGACGAGCACCCTCCGGAACAAGATCCGGCACCTCATCGACGCCCTGGTGGAGGCGGGCTGAGCTACTTGGCCCAGGCCTGCAGCGCCACGCCCACGATGATGATCCCGAGCGCCGCCCAGCGGAGCGGTGGGATGGCCTCGCCCAGGATGCCGCGGGCGAGCAGGGCGTTGGCCAGGAAGCCCAGGGCCAGGAAGGGATAGGCGTAGCTGGCGTCCACCAGGGACAGGGCCTTCATCCACACCAGCACGCTCACGGCGTAGCAGCCGAGACCCGCGAGGATCCAGGGGGTGAAGACGAGGCGGAGGATGGCCGCAGGGTCCCAGCTCATGCCGTGCACCAGGCCCTTCTTAAGGCAGATCTGCGCGAAGGCGTTGAGGAGGACGCCCACGAGGATGAGGGGGATGGCCTTGACCTGTGGGTTCATCGGGGGGTCTCCAGGGCCGCCTCCAGGCGGGCGATCAGCAGGGCGGGATCCAGCTCCTGCATGCACGGGATGCGGGGTTCGAAGGGGCAGTGGTTCCGGAAGCAGCCCAGGCAGGCCATGGCCTCGTTCCGGACCACCTTCACCCGGGGGCCTGGAGGGGTGCTCCACTCGGGCCGGGTGGGTCCGAAGACGGCCACCGTGGGGACCCCCCCCGCGGCACTGAGGAAGCTCAGGCCGCTGTCGGGGCCGAGGGCGGCCTCGGCCCCCACCGCCCAGGCGGCCGATTCGGAGAGGGGCCTCGGCGCCGTGAGGTCCAGGGCCTCAGGCACCTGGGCGCGGATGGCCTCGGCGGCCGCCTGATCATGGACGCCGGATCCCAGGAGCACGACGCCCCAGCCCCGGGACACCGCCCAGGCGGCGACCGGGGCCAGCACCGCCGGGGGGATGCGCTTGAGGTGGTGGTTCCCCCCGGGTATGAGGGCCAGATAGGCTCCGAGCCCCCGCTCCCGCCTCGTGAGGGCCACGCGCTCCAGGGCCGAGGCCCTGGGGCGGAAGGGGGTGAAGGGCCCCTCGGGGAGGTCGGGGAAGGCCTGCCGGAAGACGGCGCGGTACCGGTCCGTGAAGGAGCCGGGTTGCCCCTCGAAGGGGGTCGCGTGGGTGGCCAGCAGCCGCACGCCGAGGTCCCCGCAGCCCAGGCGGAGGGGCACCCGGGCGAGGAAGGCCCCGAGCATGGGGCGTGCGCTCCGGGGGAAGGCGATGAGCGAGGCTGGACGGTGCGCCCGGAGCAGGGTCACCGCCTCCCCGAGCCCATACCGCCGCCCGGACTCGGGAACCACCCCCACGTACCCCTCAGCGCCCTCGAAGAGATCCACCACCCAGTCGGGCCCCCACACCACCAGGGGCGCCCCCGCGGCGCGCAGGGGCGCGAGCGCGGCATGGATCATCATGGCGTCCCCGAAGAACCGGGGCACCCTCACCCAGTGGGCCCCCTGGGGGATCACCGGGGCCTCCGCTTCAGAAGGAGCAGCTCACCCCCGCCGCTCGGCCGGGCGAGCAGGACCTCGAAGCCCGCACGCCGCTCCGCGGTCATCCCGCCCAGGTCCTGATCCCACTCCCGGCGCATGGAGACGATGCGGTCCTCAGGGCCCAGCTGCTCGAGGCCCTCGACGGTCCGGACCTCCGGCATGAGGGACCCGGTGTAGACCATGGCCCCGCTGCGGATCGTCTGCCAGTAGACGACCCGGCGCCCCTGGAGGAGGGGCTTCACTTCCCGGCTCCAGGCGAAGAAGTTCTTCAGCGGGTCCACGCGTCGGAAGCCCCAGGTGCCCCCGATGAGGAAGATCATCCCCAGGGTGAGGGCCGTCTCCGGCACCAGGTGGCGTCCCGAGCCCGCCAGGCTGCGACCCAGCAGGGAGAGGCTCCCGGCCGCGGCCGTGCCCCCGAGG
>CAZVKM010000094.1:7821-12068 GCA_964627685.1 uncultured Solibacteraceae bacterium
CGACCTGGGCCTGCAGCTTGGCACCGCCGAGCCCGAAGGCCACCGCGAGCAGGGCCCCAGCCACCAGCGCCAGGCCACCGGCCAGGAGTCCCCCCAGGCGCCGGATCCGCGCCGCGCTCACCCCCTCCACGGCCAGGGGCTGGAGCATCCCCGCCAGGAGGAGGGCCAGGAAGGGGTAGCTCGGGAGCAGGTACTTCCCCTGCTTGCTCTGCACCCAGGAGAGGAAGAGGAAGGGCACCCCCACCGCCACCACCAGGAAGCGGGCCGTGACGTTCCGGAGGGCCCCGCTGCCCCGGAGGTAGAGCCCCAGGGCCGGGATCAGCAGCACCCAGGGGAAGAAGTCGGCCAGCAGGTATTCGAGGTACCGCCACCAGGGCTGGATGTGATCCCAGGCCTTCGTGGCCCGCTCGAAGTTCTGGTGCACGATGAGCGCATAGGCATAGTCGCGGCCGCCCTGGATCGAGGCCGCCAGGTACCAGGGGGAGATCACGGCCAGCAGCACGAGGAGTCCCGAGCCCAGCCGCATCTGCCGCAGGGCCGCGCCATCCCGCTGCCAGAGCAGGAAGGCGCCCACCACGAGCAGGCTGAGCACCGCCGCCAGCGGTCCCTTGGCCAGGAAGGCCAGGCCGAGGAAGGCGTACCCCTTCAGGAACCACCGATCCGCCTCCCCGGTCGCCGCCTCGGCGTGGAGGCCCCGGCGCAGGAGGTAGCCCGCGATCCAGCAGAGCCAGGCCCAGGCGAGGAGGGCGGAGAAGAGGAGGTCGATCTGGATGAACTGGCTCTGCCAGAACCACAGGGGGCTGGTGGCCAGGATCAGCACCGCCAGGCGGGCGACGCCGCCCTGGAGGAACCGGGAGGCCCACCTCTGGAAGGCGTGCAGGAAGGCGACGCTCGCGATCACGGAGGGCAGGCGCAGGGCCCAGGCCGCCAGCCCCTCCGTGAAGCCGAGGCCACCCGTGAGCCAGGCCATCAGCCCATTGGAGGCGCGCATGGCCCAGTAGAAGAGGATGGGCTTCTCGGTGTAGACCTCGCCATTGAGCCAGGGGTAGAGCCAGGTCCCCCGCTGCTGCATCTCCTTCACGCACTGCGCGAAGTCCGGCTCATCCGGGGCCCACAGGTCCCGCATGGGCGTCACGACCAGGAGGAGCAGGGCGAAGAGGAGGAGGGCGGCATGCTCCCGGGCCCAGAGGCCCGCGCGCTGGCCCGGGAGGAGGGGGGCCTCCCCGCCGTCGAGGTGGTCATCGTGCATGTCCCCATCTTCCCTTGGAGGAGGGGTAAAATGAAGGCGTGCGAAGCCTGCTCCTCCTCCTCCTCGCGTCCGGCCTCCTGGCCGGGAGGGACTTCAAGCAGAACATGAAGGACGCCGGGCGCCAGATCGGGCAGGGCTTCAAGAAGGGCGGCAAGGCCGTCGGGAAGACCGCCAAGGAAGGCGGCCTCGCCGTGGGCCGGGGCGCCAAGACCGCCGGAAAGGGCATCGCTTCCGGCGCCAAGGAGGCGGGCAAGGGGATCAAGAAGGCCTTCAAGGGCTCATGATCGGCCTGGGGAGCGGGTAGACTGCCCCGTCCCCTCCGGAGCCCCCGTGCGCATCCTGCCCCTCCTGCTGCTCCCGGCCCTGACGCCGCTGCTGGCCCAGGCCCCCTCCCCCGCCGCCCTGGCCCGGGCCCAGGCCCTCCTGAAGCGGGTGCCCCTGGTGGATGGCCACAACGACCTTCCCTGGGAGATCCGGGAGGCCAAGGGGGCCCCCATGGATGTGGAGGCCTACGACCTCCGGAAGCGGACCCCCGATGAGACGGACCTGGCGCGCCTCAGGGCCGGCCGGCTCGCCGCCCAGTTCTGGAGCGTGTACGTGCCGGGCGAGCTGGGCTCGGGGTTCGCCAAGGTCCAGCTCGAACAGTTGGACATCGCCCGCCGGATGATCACGAAATACCCGGAGAGCCTGATGTTCGCCACGCGGGCCGCCGACATCGCCCGGGCCCGGAAGGCCGGCAAGGTGGCCAGCTTCATCGGCATGGAGGGGGGCCATGCCCTCGAGAACTCCCTGGGTGCGCTCCGCATGTACTACGACCTGGGAGCCCGCTACATGACCCTCACCCACAACGTGACGCTGGACTGGGCCGACGCGGCGCTGGGGGAGCGCAAGCACGGCGGCTTGACGCCCTTCGGCAAGGAGGTGGTCCGCGAGATGAACCGCCTGGGGATGATGGTGGACCTGAGCCACGTGAGCCCCGAGGTCATGCGCGATGCCCTCGACACCACCGAGGCCCCGGTCATCTTCAGCCACAGCAGCGCCCGGGCCCTGGTGGACCACCCGAGGAACGTGCCGGATGCCATCCTCACCCGGATGGCCAAGAACGGCGGGGTGGTGATGGTCACCTTCGTCCCGCTGTTCGTGAACCGCACCATGAAGGCCTGGTACGAGGGCCTCGAAGCGGCCACCAAGGGCCTCAAGGGCGCCGAGGCCAAGCAGGCGGAGGCCGCCTACCGGCAGGCCCACCCGGAACCGAGGGCCACCCTCCAGGATGTGGCCGACCACATCGACCACATCGCCAAGGTGGCGGGCCATGCCCACGTGGGCCTGGCCGCCGACTTCGCCGGAGGGCCCAACCCCCAGGGTCTGGAGGACGTCAGCACCTATCCCGCCCTCTTCGCCGAGCTCATCCGCCGCGGGTGGCGGGACGGGGACCTGGAGGCCCTGGCCGGGGGGAACCTGATCCGCACCTTCCAGGCGGTGGAACGCACCTCGGCCCAGCTCCGGAAGCAGCGGCCCCCGAGCCTGGCCCGGGTGGAAAAGGCCCCCTGAGCGGCTACTTCGAGCGATCCAGCAGAATCGTGGGGATGCCCAGGAGCAGCTTCTTCAGGCCCGCATCCCCGTCCACCCCGGCGAGCGCCGCCGCGGCCCGGTCCGAAGCGCCCTGGGCCAGGACCCGGGTCTCCTCCAGGGCGTCATGCCGCTCGATGAGCCCTCGCAGGGCCTTCTCCTCGTCGGCCGGGATGGGCACCTCCTCGCCGCGATCCCAGATGCGGCGGATGAGAGGATGCACCTCGTCGTGGGCCTTCTCCAGCAACGTGAGCATGGGCAGGGTGAGCTTCCCCTCCCGCAGGTCGCTGAAGGCGGGCTTGCCCAGCTCCTCGCTGGTGGCGGTGTAGTCCAGCAGGTCGTCCACCAGCTGGAAGGCGCGGCCGATCTCCAGGCCGTAGGCCCGCATGGCCGCGCAGTCCTCGGCACTGCGCCCCGTGAGCACGGCCCCGGTCTCCGTGCAGCCGCCGAACAGGAGGGCCGTCTTCCGCTCCTGGATGTCGAAGTAGTCCTTGCGGCTCGTGTCCATCTTGAAGAGCACGTCGTTCTGGATGAGCTCGCCCTCGGTCATGCGGCGGGTGACTTCCGCGAGGATCTCCATCATGCGCCAGCTGCGGCCCTGGATGGCCTCATCCATGGCCACGAGGTAGAGCAGGTCCCCGAACAGCACGGTGAGGGTGTTGCCCCAGAGGCGGTTCAGGGTGGGCTTCCCGCGCCGGAGCTGGGCGTGGTCGATGACGTCATCGTGCACGAGGGTGGCGGTGTGGATGAGCTCGAACACCGCCCCGAAGCGCACATCCTCCTTCCCCTGATGCCCAGCGAACTTGGCCGAGAGGAGCACCAGGGCCGGCCGCAGCCGCTTCCCCTGCCCTCCCCGAACATGCGCCGCCAGCTTCTCCACCACCGGGACTTCCGATCGGAGGATGCGCTGGAGCTCCTCTTCCACATCCGAGAGCTTGCCCTGGATGGGGAGGAAGTAGCGGAGCAGGTCGAGGCGGCTCATCGGGCCTCAGCCGCGGTAGTTCGTGAACTGCAGGTCGATGCCGAGCTTCTCCTGTTCCTTCTTGAAGAGGGCGATGGCGTCCTGGAGGTCGTCCTTGCTCTTGCCGGTGACCCGGAGCTGATCGCCCTGGATGGCGCCCTGCACCTTGAGCTTCGCGTTCTTGAGGGCCGCCACCAGGTTCTTGGCCTTCTCCCCGGGGATGCCCTGGTTGATCTTCACTTCCTGCCGCACGCTGCCCTTGGAGCCCGCCTCCAGCTTGCCGAACTCCATGGAGCGGATGCTCACGCCCCGCTTGTGGAGCTTGGTCTGGAGCACATCCACCACGGCCTTGAGCTTGGTCTCGTCGTCGCTGGTGAGGGTGAGCTTGTCGGCACCCTGGAGCTCGATCTTCGAGATGGAGCCCTTGAAGTCGTAGCGCTGGCCGATCTCCTTCATGGCCTGGTCCAC
>CAZVKM010000095.1:0-12058 GCA_964627685.1 uncultured Solibacteraceae bacterium
AGGTGCTGGACCTGGAGCGCCTCACGGACAAGGACGAGGCCCCGATCATCCGCCTCGTGGACACCACCCTCTTCAACGCCCTGCAGCGCCGGGCCTCCGACATCCACCTGGAGAGCACGGCCAACGGCTTCCAGATCAAGTACCGCATCGACGGCAGCCTCTACCCCGCCGCCGAGCCCATCGACCGCCGCTTCGCCTCGCCCATCATCAGCCGCATCAAGGTCATGAGCGAGCTCGACATCTCGGAGAAGCGAAAGCCCCAGGACGGCCGCTTCAAGCTGAAGGTGCGGGGCCGGGCCATCGACTTCCGCGTGAGCATCATGCCCACCATCCACGGCGAGGACGCGGTCATCCGCATCCTGGACAAGGAGAACCTGGCCGAGGAGTTCAAGGCCCTCAACCTCGACATCCTGGGCTTCAGCCAGCACGAGCTGAGCCGCCTGCGGCGCTTCGCCAAGGAGCCCTACGGCATGTTCCTCGTCACCGGCCCCACGGGCTCGGGCAAGACGACGACCCTGTACGCCATCCTCAGCGAGATCCGGAACCCCGAGGACAAGATCATCACCATCGAGGATCCCGTCGAGTACCAGCTCGAAGGGGTCACCCAGATCCCCGTGAACGAGAAGAAGGGCCTCACCTTCGCCCTGGGCCTCCGCTCCATCCTCCGCCACGACCCCGACAAGATCCTCGTGGGTGAGATCCGCGATCCCGAGACGGCGGCCATCGCCATCCAGTCGGCCCTCACGGGCCACCTGGTGTTCACCACGGTGCACGCCAACAATGTCTTCGACGTGCTCGGCCGCTTCGAGCACATGGGCGTCCCCGTCCACAACTTCGTCTCCGCCCTGAACTGCGTGCTGGCCCAGCGGCTCGTGAAGGTGCTCTGCCCCAAGTGCAAGCGCCCCCACACCCCCACGGCCCAGGAACTGAAGGAGAACGGCCTGGACGCCGCCTGGGCCTCGGGCGGCACCTTCTTCGACAAGGGCGGGTGCGTGGACTGCCACGGCACCGGCTACCGCGGCCGGCAGGCCATCATCGAGTTCCTCGGCATGAACGACGAGCTGCGGGAGCTCATGACCGCCCAGGCCGGCCTCCGGGAGATCAAGGCCGCCGCCCGCCGCGCCGGCATGCAGAGCCTCCGCGAGAGCGCCCTCGAGAAGGTCCGCCTCGGCCTCACCACCTTCGCCGAGATCAACAAGGTGACCTTCCGCGAAGGCAGCTGAGCCCTACTTCGGCTGCTCCCGGAGCAGGGCCTCCACCACCCGCTCCACATACTCCGGCTGCAGACCCAGGGCGCGCAGCGTCCCCTTCCGGTCGATGACCGCGTAGGTGGGCCACCACTTCACCCGCCAGGCCTCGGTGGTGGCGGGGCTCACCTGGGCGGTGGGATAGGCCAGGCCCGTGGCCTGGGCCACGGCGCCCATGTTCTCCTCGCCGCCTCCCCCGCAGGCCCCCACCAGGAGCACCCCCCGGGAGGCGTACCTGCGGGCCAGCTCGTTGTTGTGGGGAATCGAGCGCTTGCAGGGCCCGCACCAGGTGGCCCAGAAGTCCACGATGACGATCTGCCCCTTCATCCGGGCCGGCTCCACGGCGCCGTTGAGCCAGTGGCTGAAGGCCAGGGCCGGGGCCGGCTTCCCGAGCAGGGGGGCGTGCAGGGGCCACCGGTCCTTGAGCCAGTGGCCCTCCTGGGCCAGCTGATCCACCGTGACGGCCCCCTGTCCCAGCAGGGCCAGTGACGTCAGGGCGAAGAGGGTCGGGAACCTCACGGGACCTCCGGGGATGGCTCCACCCTACCCGCGGGGGGCAGGGGCCGCAGCTCCCAGCTCCCGCTCGAGGCTCTGGAGGCGCTTCAGGCGGGCATAGGTGCCCGGCTCCGTGGCCAGGTCGGCGGGGGGGCCCGCCTGGATGCACCGCCCCTCCTCGAGGACGAGGGCGCGGTCGCAGAGCTCCGCCACGAAGACCCGGTGCGTGGCGAGGACCAGGGTGGTGTCCCCCAGGAAGGTGCGGAGGTTCTCCAGGATCCGGCTCTCGGTCTCGGCGTCCACGGCGGAGAGGGCATCATCCAACAGGAGCAGGCGGGGCCGACGGAGGAGGGCCCGGGCCAGGGCCGTGCGCTGCCGCTCACCGCCCGAGAGGATGACCCCCCGCTCGCCCACCACCGTGTCCAGCCCCTCCGGCAGCCGCCGGATCAGCTCATCGAGGCAGGTGACACGGGCCACCTCCCAGAGTTCGGCCTCGGTGGCCTCCGGCCGGCCGAAGGCCAGGTTGGCCCGCAGGGTCTCGCTGAAGAGGAAAGCCTCCTGCGGCACCCACCCGAGGCCCGCCCAGTGCTCCCGGAGCCCCTCGGGGCCCAGGGGGCGGCCATCGATCTCCAGGCGGCCGGCCTGCGGCGCCCGGAGCCCCGCGAGCACCTGCAGCAGCACGCTCTTCCCGCTGCCGATGCCCCCCAGGACCGCCAGGCGGGCCCCGGCCTCCAGGGAGAAGCTGAGGGGACCCAGCCCCCGTCCCGTGTCGAACCGGTGGACGCCCTCCATGAGGGCCACAGCGGCGGCGCCCTCCGGCACCTGGACGGGCGCCGCGGCGGGAAGGTCCGGCTCGGGATCGGTCATCACCTGCTCGATCCGCTTCTGCCCCGCGAGGCCCCGCTGGAACAGGTTCACGGCCCAGCCGAGGCTCATGACGGGCCAGGCGAGGGCCACGAGGAAGCCGCTGAAGGCGATGAGGTCCCCCAGGGACAGGATGCCCCGGGCCACCAGGTTGCCCCCGTAGGCGATGAGCACGAGGGAGGAGAGGCCGCCGATGAGCATGGCCATGGGCCCATAGGCGCTGAAGAGGACCGTCTGCTTCATGGAGAGGCGGGCGTGGCGGACGCTCAACTCCCGGAAGGTGCCGATGCGGTCGTCCTCCAGCCCGAAGGCCTGCACCACCTTCTCCCCCTGGATGGTCTCGTGGCTGTGGGTGGAGAGGGCGCTGAAGGCAAGCTGCAGGCGCTGCTGCACCCGGTGCGAGGCCCGGCCGATGGCGTAAAAGCCCACGGCCAGGAAGGCGAAGGGGATCATCACCGCCAGGGTGAGCTTCGGGGAGATGTGCAGCATGAGGGCCAGGGTCACGGGCAGGATGCTGACCGTCTGCAGCACGCTCATGAGGCCGGGGCCCGTGGCCATGCGCACGGTGCTCACGTCATCTCCCACCCGCGCCATGAGATCGCCCACCCGCTGCCGGTCGTAGAAGGCGTGGGGCTTGGCCAGGAGGAGCCCGTAGAGCTGTTCCCGCTGCTCCCGCTCGATCTCCCGGGAGAGGCCGATGAGGGTGTTCCGCATGAGGTAGCGCCCCACGCCGGCCAGGGCCGTGGCGGCCAGCATCCAGAGGAGCATGTGCCGGGAGGCCGGCCCGTTCCCCACCTCCAGGGCATGCACCGCCTTGCCCGAGAAGAAGGGGACGAAGGAGGCGGCGGTGGAGCAGACCACGGTGGCGGCGAAGCCGACCACCAGCGTGCGGCGGTGCGGGAGGAAGAGCCGCCACCACCAGGGCCCTCGGGTAGGTGCATCAGGTACGGCCAAGGGTCCTCCGGCCCTCCAGCCTACCGAGGCGAAGTTGCGATCCGGAAGGGGCGAGGGGCAAGATGGGACCACCTGTCCGGATTCCCCATGCGCCTCGGCCTCCTCCTGATCCTCGCCTGCACCTCGTGCCTGGCCCAGGATCTGGAAGCGGCCTTCCGGCAGGACCCGGGGCCCCTGGACTTCATCCGGGGCCGGGGGGAGGAGCAGGCCATCCTCCAGTCCCTGACCGGGGATGCCCTCGTGGGACTGGGCCCCGCCGGTGAGCTCGTGCCCCGCCTCGCCCGCCGGTGGGAGGTCCGGAAGGGCGAGCTGCGCTTCACCCTGCGCCATGAGGCCACCTTCCCCGATGGCAGCCAGGTCACCCCCAAGGACGCCCTCTGGACGCTCCAGGAGGTGCAGCGCAACCCCGGCGCCGATCCCGCGAAGCGTCAGATCCTCATCGGCGCCTCGGTGTTCGTGCAGGCCCACCAACTGGTGATCCGCACCAACCGCCCGCTACAGCCCTTCCTCCGGGACCTGGCCCGCATCCCCATCGCCCGGCGGGATCGGCCCTGGCAGGGCAGCGGCCCCTTCACCCTCACCGCCGGCCCCGACGGGTGGAAGCTGCATCGCCGGGTGCACTTCCTGGGCCCCCGCCTCCAGGGCCTGCGCTTCCGAAGGGTGGCCGATGCGACCGCCGAGGGGGCCCTCCTCGCCCAGGGACAGCTTCACCTGGGCCCTCTGGACCCCGGGGGCCCCCCGCCCCGCCCCGGCCTGCGGGCGCTGAGCCCCTCCCCCACCACGGCCCCGACCCACTGGGTGGATGACCACCTGGTGCTCGAGCCGGGACCCACCGGCCTGTTCTCAGGCACCCCGGGCCCCGCCGCCTGGCACTGGCGGGACCAGGCCCCCAGGTCGCGCTAGGCTGGAGCCCCCCGCGGAGCTCCCATGTCCCTCCTCGACCACCCCTTCCCCACCTTCTCCCTCCAGGACGACCAGGGCCGCACCGTCACCCAGGCGGACTTCCAGGGGAAGTGGACGGTCCTCTACGCCTACCCCAAGGACAGCACCCCCGGCTGCACCACCGAGGCCTGCGACTTCCGCGACGCCTTCGCCCGCGTGAAGAAGCTGGGTGCCCAGGTCTACGGCATCTCCCGCGACAGCCTCAAGAGCCACCAGACCTTCATCGCCAAGCAGGAACTCCCCTTCCGCCTCCTCAGCGACCCCGACAAGGCCCTGCTCGCCCCCCTGGGCGCCTTCGGGAAGAAGCTCATGTACGGCAAGGAGGTGGAGGGCATCATCCGGTCCACCTTCCTCATCGATCCCAAGGGCGTGATCCGCCACGTGTGGCCCAAGGTCAGCGTGAAGGGGCACGTGGAGGAGGTGCTGGAGGTCCTGAAGGGGCTCCAGAAATGAGCGGGGGCCGCGAACGCGGCCCCCATTCCCACGGCTCCTGAACCTCAGATGGCCATGATGTTGTAGCCGCCGTCCACGTAGATGGTCTGGCCCGTGACGCCGCGGCCCATGGGGCAGAGCAGGAAGAGGGCGCCGTCGGCCACCTCCTCGAGCTCCACCAGCTTCCGCAGGGGGGCCTTGGAGCGGTGGTGGTCGAGGATGGTGGAGAAGCCGCCGATGCCGGAGCTGGCCAGGGTCTTGATGGGGCCGGCGCTGAGGGCGTTCACGCGGATGCCCAGCTGGCCCAGGTCGGAGGCCAGGTAGCGCACGCTGCTCTCCAGGGCGGCCTTCGCCACGCCCATGACGTTGTAGTTGGGCATCACCCGCTCGGCGCCCAGGTAGGAGAGGGTCACGATGCTGCCGCCCTCCTTCATGAGGGGCTTGGCGGCGTGGGCCAGCACGGGGAGGCTGTAGGCGGAGACATCCAGGGCCACCCGGAAGTCCTCGCGGCTGGTGCTCACGAAGTCGCCCTCCAGGGCCTGCCGGGGAGCGTAGGCCACGGCGTGCACGAGGAAGTCCAGCTGGCCGAACTCCTTCTCCAGGAACTCGAAGCCGGTCTTCACCTGCGCGTCGTCGGTCACGTCCATCTGGAAGTTCAGGGCCCCCGACAGCTCCGCCGTGAGTTCCTTCACGTTCTCGCCCAGGCGCTCGTTCTGATAGCTGAAGGCGAGTCGGGCCCCGTTGTCCTGGCAGGCCTGGGCGATGGCCCAGGCGATGGAGCGCTTGTTGGCCACGCCCACAATGAGTCCCTTTTTGCCGGAAAGCAGCATGGATGCCTCGTTCAGTGAATCCAACTCAGGGTAGCAGCACTACTCTGGAAGCCATGAATCTCCGGCCCACCCCCTGCCTTCTGCTCACCCTCCCCGCCCTGGCCCAGGGCTATGCCCCACGGGCGGATCTGGAGGCCGGCCGCTTCCTGAAGGTGCTGGCGGAGGCGGAGGCCCGCCTGAAGGTCCAGCCCACCGAGGCCCTCGCCTGGGCGGCCCGCTCCCAGGCCCTGGCAGCCCTCCTCCGATGGCCCGAAGCGCTGGAGTCCGCCGATCGGGCCATGGCCCTGCAGCCCCGGCTGGGGGAGGCCCTCCTGGCCCGGGGCCTGGCCCGGGGGGGGATGGCGGTCGCACAGCGGAACCTGGGCAGCCTGAGGGGCCTCGGGCGGGCCATGGATGACTTCCGGGAGGCCACGGAGGTGGATCCCACCCTGATCCGGGCCTGGATGAGCCTCGGACTGGCGTACCAGCAGCTCCCCGGCCTCCTGGGCGGCTCCACCCGCAAGGCCCTCGCCTGCGCCGAGTCCCTCCGGGCGGTCTCCCGGGCCAAGGGGGACCTGCTGGAGGGCCTCATCCGCAGCATGGATGGGGACTGGGGCCGCGCGGAAGGGGCCTTCCGGCGGGCCCTCCAAGCCGCCCCGGGGGATCCCGAGGTCGCCACCGGGTGGCTGGAGCAGCTCGACGAGAAGGCCGCCCTGAGGGCCCTCGGCAAGGACGGCAAGAACCAGCTGCTCCGGAGCGAGGCCCTGCGCCTCCTTCCGGGCCTCCGCCGCCAGGCGAAGGGCGTCGAGGCTGTGAGCGAGGCCTTCCTCAACGCCGGACTCCCCGAGGAGGCGTGGAAGGTGGCGGAAGCCGGCCTCCCGGAAGTGGAGGCCCCGAGCATCCTGCGCCTCCAGCTGGCGAAGGTCTCCGCCCGGTCGGGCCTCCATCCCAATGAAGCGCTCCGCCACGTGGATCAGGCCCTGGCCGGTCCCATGGAAGGGGGCTCCGGCGGCCTGCCGGCGCTCCGGTGGCGGCAAGGGCAGATCCTCAAGGCCCTCGGCCGCCGGGAGGAAGCCCGGGCCGCCGCCTCGGAGGCCCTGCGCCTGGACCCCCAGCACCGCGGGGCCCGGGCCCTGCTGGAACCCTGACCCGGTCTCAGGCCCGGGAGGTGGGGGGCAGCCGCCCCGCTTGGAACCGCTCCGCCACATGGGTGTGGACCCGCTGGATGCCCACCGCCAGAGAGGTGGGGTGGGAGGGGACCAGATCCTCCCAGATCGTGGAACGAAACGGGAGGTGGAGCGGCTGGAGGCGGGTGCTGGCCGCCGTGGAGCAGATGATGCGCATGGGCCCCCGGGTCAACCGGGTGAAGGCCCCGAGCAGGCCCGCGATGGTGGTGGTCTCACCTGAGTGGAAGAGCTTGAGCACATCCTCCCGCCCTGCCTGGCCCAGCCGCAGGAGCCCCCGCAGGAGGAGCTCGGCGCAGTCCTCCACGTAGAGGTAGTCCCGCAGGGTGTCCAGGGGCACGAAGATCGTGATGGGCGTGCGGTGCAGGTGGCTCCGGGCGAGATGCGTGATGAGGCCCTGGGGCTTCTCCAGGTTCTGGCCCGGACCATAGAGGTTGGAGATCCGTGCGATCAGGGTGGAGGCGGAAGGGTGGGCCTGGGCCCAGGCCCGCAGGGCCCGTTCCTGGTTCAGCTTGTTCTCGCCGTAGGCGGAGATGGGGCGGCAGGGGGACCGCTCCGTGAGGGGATGCTCCGAGGCCACGCCGTAGACGCCCCCCGCGGAACTGGCCAGGAGGACCTTGCCTGGGACCCCCTGCAGGTGCCTTCCCAGGGCCTCCAGCAGGGCCTCGAAGCACCGGGTCTCCTGGTCCAACACGGCCTGGGGCGTCCCCACGATGCCCGAGCCCGCGCACCAGATCACGGCCCAGGGGCCGCGGCCCGCATGCACCGCCTCCGCGAAGGCCTGCGCCTGCCCCCGAAGCGCGGCCAGGCTGCCCTCGGGATCGGTCCAGGGGATGCCGGACGGCCCCTTCCGCCAGGGCCGGAGCTCCCCCGGGAAGGCCTCCATGGCCCTCAGGACATGGGAGCCGAGCAGACCGCCGCCCCCGAGGGTCCAGGCGAGGGTGGGGCTCATCGTGGCGGGCCCGAGGGCTTCCGGGGCCGGGACACCACGAGGTAGAGGGGCTTGCCCAGGGCCATGGTGAGCGTCATGCCCAGGTACTCGGCGATCACCCCGAGGGCGAAGAGGATCAGCCCCGAGAAGAGGCAGATGGCGATGATCAGGGACGTCCACCCCTGGATCGGGATCTGATGCGCCACCTTGGCCCACAGCACATAGCCCGTGATGCCAAAGGAGACAACGATGGAGAGGCTCCCGAGCAAGGCGATGATCCGGAGGGGTCTCGTGCCCGCGGTGAGCAGGAGCCTCCAGAAGTGCGAGAGCAGCTTCCCGAGGGAGTAGCCCGAGGGACGGGCCCCCTCGGCCCGCAGCGCCACCGGGCAGAAGGCCACGGTCCCCACCACCCAGGACAGCGCCACGTCCAGGAACACGCCCGGTCCACAGTAGGCCGCGAGGCTCCGGCCGATCTCGCCCTGGATCAGGCGGAAGCTGGAGAACCCCCGGACCGTGCGTTCCCCCACCAGCAGGGCGCCCAGGGCGTTGGCGGCGCGGCTGGCCAGGTTCCGCCACAGGGCGTGGGGGGCCTCGTTGGTGGGACGGGCGTACACAAGCTGGGCCCCGGCTTCGAGGGCCCGATCCAGCATGGCGCCCAGGTGGGCCGGATCGTGCTGCCCATCCTCATCGAGGGTCGCCACCCACTCGGCGGTGGAGCTCACGAGCCCCGCGAGGGTCGCCGGATGCTGCCCGAAGTTCCGGGACAGCCAGATGGGCTTCACGAAGGCATGGGCTTCCGCCAGGGCCGACATCACGCCCGCCGAGTCGTCCCGGGCCCCGTCATGGACGAGCAGCACTTCCACGACCTGGAAGGGCCGGCCCGCGGGGGTCCGGGCCCCCTGGACGAAGGGTTCCAGCTCACGGAGAAGCCCGGGGAGGGTGTGCTCCCCCTGGTAGACGGGCACGACCACCGACACGCCCAGGGGCGCCGCGGCCGGGTGCAGGGACTCGTGGGGTTCGTTCATCGAAGGGCTCTGGGGGATGGGTGCGGGGAAGGGGGACTCAGGCCGGATCAGCCCTGCGGCGGTTGTGGGGGAAGGTACGTCGCCGGGAGGGCGCCCTCCCAGGTGAGCCCGAGGTTCCGGAACTGGAGCAGGAAGCGCAGGGCCTGGCTGATCTCGGGAGGGGGGAAGGCCTCGAGGGCCGTGCGGCGGTGGGAGAACCGGAGCCCGCCCGTGGCCGGATCCGCGGCGCAGAGCCAGAGATGGATGACATCGTTGTTGCGCACGAACGCATCGATGCACCCGTAGGGGACCTCCACGTATCCGGCCTTGGCGATGCGGGAGAACTCGCGGCAGGTCCGGACCGGATCCTCGAGGTGCTCGAGGACATGGCTGCAGATGAGGTAGTCGAAGTGCCCATCCGGAAAGGGATAGGGGAACTGGTTCAGATCGAGATCGTGGAAGGTCCTCCCCGCCCCGCCCCGCGCCACCCCGAGGCCGCCCCTCTGGACATCCTCGGAACCCAGGGAGTCCACCAGGTCCGTGGCGTGGCGGTTCGGAAAGTGGCCGCAACCGAAGTCCCCCACCCGCATCGCGGTCGGGGGGAGGTGCTTCCGGATGAGCCGGTTCCGCTTGGCGGTGAGCACCACCTGCATGAGCTGCAGAAGGGTCCGTTCGAGCCATGCCCTGGGGGATTCCGCCATCTCAGAGGTCCTTCTTCAACAGGTATACCGCGGTGGACTGGGGCATCAGCGTCGCCAACAGGAAGGCCAGCGGCATGGCCAGGAGGAACAACCCCTGGTGGTGCCTCCCCAGAAGGGCCGCCACCAGGCTCGCCGCCCACGTATTGGGGAACACGCCCGTCCCGCTTCGGAGGATCCGGAAGCCCGATCCCTCCGCGAGGCGGGCGAGGCTCGCCCCGGCGGGGAAGCTGATGTGACGGGGCGCGTCCAGGCCGTGCCAGCGCTTCCCGAAGAGGCGCGCCTCGAAGCAGTCGAGGTTCGGCACCGCCAGATGGAGGGTCCCACCCGGCTTGAGCTTCCGGTGCCAGTAGGCGAAGGTGCCCCGGAGGTCCGTCAGGTGCTCCAGCACGAAGTGGGAGGTCACGAGGTCCACGGAGCCGTCCGGCACGAGGGTGTCATCCGCCAGGTCGCTGGCCACGGGGATCCCAAGCCGCGCCGAGACCGCCGCCGCCTGGGTGGCGGAAGGTTCGAAGCCCAGGCGGCGCGCCACCCGGCCCTCGACGGTCTCCAGGTAGGCGCCGTCCCCGCAGCCGAAATCCAGGAGGGTGCAGCCCGCCTCCTCCGCGGAAGGGGCGAAGTAGACCCGCCGGATCAGGAGCTTCCGGGCCAGGGAGAACAGTCGGGACTTGGGGACGTGGATGGGGTAGTCGAGGTAGAAGGCCGCGGTGGAATCAGGAACCGGGGACTGCTGGGTGAGCCCGCAGACGCGGCAGGTGGCGTAATCCACCACCGCCGGGAGACCCAGGTAGAGGTCCCGGCACTGTTGGAGGGCCGGGGTGAGATCCCGGCTTCCGCAGATGAGACAGGGGGGGGCGTCCAAGGGCACGAGACCTCAGTTGTCGGGAGCGCGGTCCGGTCGGAACACGAGGGAGCCATTCAGGAGGAACGAGATGGGAATGGTAACGAGGGCCGCCGCCCCACCGGCCAGGTATCCGTTCATCCAAGGACGGAGGAGGGCCTGGAGGCCCACCGAGAGGAGGTACACCCCCATGAAGATGAGGAGGAACCGGGTGAAGCGGCCCTTCCCCGACTGCCGGAAGACGATCGCCCCGTGCAGCTTGAAGCCCATGAGCATGCTCACCAGGCTCCCGAGGAGGGTGGCGGGGGCGTAGTGGACCCCGGCCCGGATGAGCAGGGCGAAGGTGGCGTAGGCGGCCATGGAGTTCAGGCTCCCCACCAGGCCGAAGCGGATCAGACGGCTCAGACGCGGGTGCCCTGGCGTGGGTTCGACCATCCCCTCGTCTCCTCAGATGAGCCGGTAGAGGAGGGACCGGAGCACCCCCTGCACATGCCCCATGCCCTTGCCCACCAGCCGGGTGAGGGGCCTCCCCCGAAGCGGCCCCTTGGCGAGGCGATCGAGGAAGGCGGCGAACTCCGCCCCCTGGGCCAGGCCGATCCGGGCGCTCCACTGCCGCTTCGAGACGCGGAAGGAGGCCAGCGCCCGATCCTCATACACGGCGGGCCCCAGGGTCATGAGCCGGAGCCAATAATCGAGGTCCACCAGGTAGGGGATGCAGGCGTCAAAGCCCCCCGTCGCCCGCACGGCGGAGGTCCGCAGCAGCAGGGCGCTGGGCTCCCCCAGCAGGTTGCTCCCGCGGAGGGCGCAGGCCCGCGCCGCGGCCCGCGCCTCCACCCGGCCCCCGGCCCAGGGCCCGCCACGGCTGAACAGCTTGCGCCCATCGGGCCGGATGATGGTCCGGCGACAGAAGGCCAGCACCGCCTCCGGATCCTCCTCCAGCAGGGCCACCTGCCGGGCGAGGCACTCGGGATCCAGGAGGTCGTCCTGGTGGAAGAGCTTGAGGTAGGGGCCCTGGGCGGCGTGGAGGGCTTGGTTCCAGTTCCCCTCCGGCCCCAGGTTCCGTTCATTCCGGTGGAGGATCACCCGCGGATCCCGGAGGCCCTGGAGCCAGTCCCAGCTGCCATCCGTGGAGCCATCGTCGAAGATCCTCACCTCGACGTTCGGATGGGTCTGGCCCAGAACCGAGGCCAGAGCCTCCTCCAGGTGGGCCATCCCGTTGTAGACGGGGATGCACACCGACACCAGGGGGACCGAACCTCCCGAGGGCATGGGTCAGTACCAGTTCACGAACAGCTGGAGGTGATCACCCCCGCCCAGCCTGGGGAGGCCCTGGAGCTTCGGCCCCACCCAGAGGAGGGTGGGCCGGAGCCCTGGGGCCATCCGGATCTGGTGCGTTCCGCGTTCCAGGCGGATGGGCGTGGAGCCTGCGGGCTTCCCGTCCACCTGCCCTCCCGGCTCCGGCGCGGGCTTTCGGACCGTCTTCCTCGTGATCGCGGTCGGCCTGTGGACCGCCGCCACCTTCCGCATGGCCCTGCGCACCCGCGTTGAGGCGGACGCCGCCGCCGATATGGAGACGCCCGCCACCCTCGATGGCCGCGGCGTTCTGATCCTTGGCGTGACCGGCCTCGCCTTCACAGCCTTTTGCGTCGGCATCATG
>CAZVKM010000096.1:0-3211 GCA_964627685.1 uncultured Solibacteraceae bacterium
CTGGAGCGCTTCAACCCCGCGGTGAAGGCCCTCGTGGATCGCGGCTTCCGACCCCGCTTCCTCGAGGCGGTCCGGGTCTCCCCCTTCCCGATGCGCTCCCTCGAAGTGGACGTGGTGATGGACGTGATGATCCACGACCTCGACCTCCTGCGGGCGCTGGTGGGGGCGCCGGTGACCGACGTGGAGGCCGTGGGCGTCCCGGTCCTCACGCCCCACGCGGACCTGGTGAACGCCCGCCTCCGGTTCGCCAACGGCGCCTTCGCCACGGTCACCGCCAGCCGTGTGGCCCAGAAGAAGGAACGGACCCTGCGTGCCTTCGCGGACAAGGCCTACGCCAAGCTCGACTTCGCGGCCCAGAAGCTGGAGCTCATGGGGCTGGTCCTCGGGCCGCAGGGCCCGGAGATCCGCAACGAAGCCGCGGACATCGAGGAGGGGGAACCCCTCAAGTTGGAGATTGAAGCCTTCCATCGCGCGTGCCTCGGTGAGGCCGGCGACGTGGTCACCTGGGAAGAGGGGCTGGAAGCGATGCGGGTGGCCGATCAGGTGCAGAAGGCGGTGGCGAAGAGCCTGGCGGAAATGCACCGGCAGTGACCTTCGACCTCGCCTCCCTGACCAAGCCCCTGGTGACCGCGCCGCTGGCGCTGGCCTACTTGGACCTGGCCATGGATCGGCGGTGGCAGCTGGGGTTCACCGGTTGGGAGACGCCCCTCACGGCCCGGCAGCTGCTGAGCCACAGCGCGGGACTTCCGCCCTGGAGGCCCTTCACGGGTGAAGGGGTGGCCCGGCAGCTCTCGCGCCCCGTGGGAGCGGATCCGCTGCTCCACGGAGGCCCGGTGGGTCTGAGCACCTACTCGGACCTGGGTTACCGGTTGTTGGCCGAACTGCTGGAAGCCGAGCTGGGGGTGGACTGGCGGGTGCTGGGGGCAGCGGCCTCCGGCCTGGCTCCCTGGCCCTGGGATCCGGCCCCCGTCCACCTTCCCCCGGGGAGGGATCGCGAAGCCTGGTCGGCCGCCACGACGCAGGCCTTCCCCGAGGCGGTGACGGGGGCGCCCCATGATGGCAACGCCCGGGCGGGCATGAAGGGGCATGCGGGCTTCGGCACCACGGAGGCCCAGTTCCGCGCGGCCCTCCGTGTCTGGGTGGGTTCCGGCTGGCCCCACCGGATGGCCGAGCTCGCGGCCCGAACCGCGGAGGGCCAGATCTGGGGCCTGGGGCTGCTGAACGCCCAGCGTGGGTCGGGGCGCTTCGCGGAGGCGCTCTTGCGCATCCCCGAAGGGATCGGCGGGGTGCACGTCGTGGCCTCCCCCGCGACTTCTGCTCCCCCGGAACCCCCACCGCTGTCGGCCCTTCCCGGTGAGCCCACGGGGTGGTGGTACCACACCGGGTACACCGGTCCCCTCCTGGCGGTGCGGCCCTCGGACGGGTGCACGGTGGGCCTGCTGGTCCACCGCCTGGGCCCTTCCGGCGAGCTGCTGGGGGAGGCGGCGCTCCGGGGGCGGCGGTGGGACCTGCTGAACCGGCTGGCTGATACCCTGCAGGGATGATCCGCCCGCAGCTCCCCGCCTTCCTCCTCACCGTGCTCGCGCCGGCCCTGGCCCAGGGGCCGCTGATCCGGGTGGGCATCGATGTCGCGCAGAACGAGTGGATCGTCTCCATGGAGGGCGGCGGGCAGGTCCTGAGCCGGAAGGGCAAGCCCCTCATGAAGCTGCGGGACGGCGAGAAGCTGCGCATCTGGTGGGACGCCAAGGGCGAGGTGGAGAGCGCCACCGAGTACCGCGTGCAGGTGGGACCCGCGGTGGGCCTGGCCGACGCGGAGGCGCTGATGAAGAAGCTGAAGGCCCTGGGCGAGGCGCCCGAGCGCAGCCGGGTGTCCGACGGGGACACTTGGCGCGTCCTCACAGGGCGCTTCGCGCAGGTGGACGAGGCGGATCCCATCCTGAAGAAGCTGGAGGACAGTGGCTTCGAGGAGCTCTGGGTGGCCAGCGAGACACGGCCCGTGAAGGGGAAGAAGGGCCGGGCCCTCTACGCCGTGACGGAGACGTACGAGCGCCGGGCCCTGCCGGGCGACTGCGTGCGCTTCGAGCCGGCGCGTGAACTCACCAAGGTGGAGGGCAAGGGCCGCTACCGCGGCGTGCTCGAGATCTTCCCGAACGCGCAGGGCCGGCTCACGGTGGTGAGCCAGGTGGACATGGAGACCTACCTTCGGGGGGTGGTGCCCAAGGAGATGGGGGCCTGGGAGTTCCCGGCCCTGGAGGCCCTCAAGGCCCAGGCCATCGCCGCGCGGACCTACGCCGTGGCCAACCTGGGCAAGCGCACCAGGGAGGGCTTCGACCTCCTCGACACCGTGGCGGATCAGGTCTACGGCGGCCGGGATGGGGAGCAGAGCCTCACCGACCGGGCCGTGCAGGAGACCCAGGGACAGGTGGCCACCTTCAATGGGAAGCCCATCCAGGCCCTCTTCATGGCCAACTGCGGCGGCCACACCGTGGACAACAGCTTCGTCTTCGGCGGAGACCAGGGCTACCTGGCCGCGGCCTCCTGCTACGCGGAGAAGCCGCTCACCCGCACCCTCCTCAGCGGTCAGCCTGTCTGCGGGGATCCGGATCAACCCTGGCTCGGGCCGGAGCTCCTCCGCCTCGCGAGCCTGCCCGCCCTGCCCATGGCATGGCTCTCCTCGGAGGGGATCGGCCGCCCGGCCACCCACGCGGAGGTGCTGCCCATCCTCCAGGGCCTGCAGCGGCACCTGGGGCTGAAGGAGACCACGGCCCTCCATGGACCCCTCCTGCTGGGGCTGGCCCGGGCGCTGGGCTTCGGGCCCGTCGCCGAGCGCCAGGAGCGGCCCCAGGATGCGGTGTACTTCGGAGTGGGGGCCCTGGCTGAGCCGGACCGCGCCCTGGCGACCTTCCTGGTGCGGCGGGGGATCACCGGCCCCCTGGCCAAGGGGGTGGAGCCCACCCGGCAGCAGGCCCTCGTGGTGCTGTCTCGCCTTTGGCAGGAGCTGGAACCCCTCGAGTGGAACGAGGGGACCCTCCTCATGGATGGCCAGGTGCGACGGAAGCGGGGCGGTCCGGAGCCCTTCCCCATCGCCCCGAAGGTGGTGGTGGCCGAGGAACTGCCCGGCGGGGGGCTCCGGCTGGTGGAGCGCACCGAGGCCCAGGTGGGGGACCGCCTCAAGTGGCTCGGCAACGGTGAGGGGGCCCGTGTGCTGGTG
>CAZVKM010000096.1:3221-12030 GCA_964627685.1 uncultured Solibacteraceae bacterium
CGCCGCCTCGATCCCGACGGGGCCGCCCTGGACCGCTACAACCCCACGGCCCACTGGCGGGTGGAGCTCTCGGAGGCGGATCTCCTCCAGAAGCTTCGGGATCGGACGGGCATCACCGTGCTGAAGGGCCTGGTCCCCCATCAAAACGAACAGGGACGGGTGACCGAGCTGCTGGTCCTTGATGGGGGGGGACGCCCCCACCGGTTCACCGGGATGCGCATCCGGGGGCTCCTGGGCTTGAAGGACAACGTCTTCGCCTTCACCACCCTCGGGGAGGCGCCCCGGCGCCGGTTCGTCTTCTGGGGCCGTGGGTGGGGCCATGGGGTCGGGATGTGCCAGACCGGAGCCTATGGGATGGCCCTGGAGGGGGCCACCCATGAGGCCATCCTCACCCACTATTTCCGTGGCATCGCCCTGACCCAGGCCTATTGACCGCCCCCTGTCCAGGACGGGCCCGTTGACAGGGTCCCGCCCGGGCCCACCCTGGCCTCAGACCACGGCCTGGGAGGACTCCAATGGCGACGGCGGACTGGGTGTTGAAGGAGCCCCTCAAGCTCCTGGATTCAGAGGATCATCCCTACCTCGAGACGGCCCTGGCCACGCTGGGCCAGCATGAACTGGCCCTGACCTACAGCGCGGCCCGGAGGGAGGACCCCGAGCTGAAGCTCTTCCTCGACGGGCGGAGGGTCTTCGAATTGGGCATGGCCAGCCCGGAGCGGGCCTGGTTCGAGGTCTGCCGGGAGCTCGGCTACGACCCCCACCTGCACTGGGACTGGGATCCCACCCTGATCCTGTTCCGCCAGGTCATGCCGGCCATGGCGAGGGAGTGGCACGAGCACGGATTGCCCTTCAACCAGCTGGGGGTCCCCGATGGGGTGATCTGCCTGGCCACGCTGCAGGAGGCCTTCGAGGCCCGGGTCCAGCTGCTCCGGAAGCGGGTCGGCCAGCATCCGAACGAGGCGCACCAGGCGGTGGTCGCGTGCTTCGAGCGGCTCCCGCTGCGCGCGGTGATCTTCCACGACGATCCGCAGCGTCGGGTCGACTTCGTCGGGAACGCCGTGGACGAGCCGTACATGGGGGTCTTCCTCCACCTCGGGGATCGGCGGGAGACCGCGGCGCTCATCAGCCGGGCCACCCTCCAGGCCACGGGTGGCATGAAGTGGAGTCCCTGGTTGCCCGGCGGCGACTGGGTGAACGGCGGGCGGGAGTTCGTGATGACCCAGGGACCCGCCTCCTTCCTGAGGGCCGCGGGCCTTCCGGACCAGCGCCCGGAGGGCTTCTTCGAAGCCTTCAAGCGCGACATGGCCTTCCTCTGCCAGGGGCTGGAGCCCCTGGTCGAGGCCTACCGTGAGGGGTACCCCGCCGGCATCCCCTGGCACCGGGATCCCAGGACCCGCTACCTCAACCGGATGATCGTGGATGTCCGGATGGGGGATCATCCGGTGCTGGTGCTCGACGATGGCAGCGAAGTGCCGGTCCTGGACCACGCCCTGGAACCCGTGGCGGTGCGGAAGCCCGACGACATCTGGGGGGCCTGAGCCCCTGATCACCCGGGGAAGCGCTTCCGGACGAGGCGGGCCACGGGCTCGCCCCCCACGAGGTGGGACTGGATGATCTCGGGGACGTCCTCGGGCGTGACGTGGGCGTACCAGACCCCTTCGGGATAGACGAGCACGGCCGGGCCGATGGCGCAGAAGCCCACCGAGCCGCAGTTCACGCACTGGATCGGGGCCTGGCGATCGTGCTTGTTGTAGAGCAGGTGGTGATCCGAGAGCTGCTGCTTGAAGGCCTCCAGCACGGCTTCACTCCCGTTGGCCCTGCAGGAGGTCGAGGTGCACACCAGCACCTGGCGCTGCAGGGCGTGGTCGATGATGGGGGCCGCAGCGGCGTCTGCTTCGGGGCTTGGGAGGGGCTTGGGCTCGGTCATGGCAGGAGCAAGTATCGCGTCTTTCCAGGTCCCATGCCTCCGGGGGGGATCCAGGCGCAGGCCTCGGCCAGGGCCAGGCGGACCAGATCGGCGCTGCCCCGGCTGGGGAGCGGGAGCAGGCCGGAGGCCGTGCGCCGACATGGGTGGAGCAGGGGACGGTCCCCCTTGTTGCCGACCCCTTCCAGCAGCTCCCCATCCCGCCAGGGATCCGGGAAGGCGGCGCCCTGGAGGCGGGCCAGGGCCACCGGAAGGAAGAGGAGGGCATTGAGGTAGGCGCTCACGGGGTTGCCGGGGAGGCCCAGCACCACCTGGTGGCCCAGGCGTGCCGCGAGCATGGGCTTGCCCGGCTTCAAGCGGATCCGATGGAAGAGGAGGTCGGCGCCGAGGGATGCCAGCACCCCGGGAAGCAGGTCGCGCTCCCCCATGCTCACGCCACCGCTGGTCAGGAGGATGTCCAGGTCCCCGAACCCCTGCATGGCCTTCGACAGGGCCTCCGGGTCATCGGGGAGGCGGGGCAGTCGCCTGACGTCCGCGCCGAGCCGGAAGGCCAGCGCTTCGAGCATGGGCCCATTGGAATCCCGGATCTGCCAGGCGGTGGGATCGGGGACCAGCTCATCCCCGGTGGGGGCGATGCCCACGCGGGGGCGGCGGAGGGCGGGGATGGGGGCCCCCACCTGGGCGGCGAGGCCGGTCCAGGCGGCCGTCCAGGGGAGCTGTCCGGGCAGGAGCTCCTCCCCGGCCCGGGCCTGTTCGCCCCGGCGCCGCACATGGGCGCCAGGGAGGGGCGCTTCGAGGCAGTGGATCCGCTCCCCGTCCCGGCGGAGGCGCTCCACGGGGAGCACCGCATCGGCGCCGGGTGGAAGGCAGGCGCCGGTCATGATCGCCACGGCCTCGCCGGCTCCCACGGGGAACCGGGCCGGATCATCTCCGGCATACAGGGTCCCGACCAGGCGCCGGGGGCCATCCCCATCCATGGAGCGCAGGGCCACCCCGTCCATGGCGCTGCGATCCAGGGCGGGATCATCCCGGTCCGCCCGGAGGGCGGGCCGGTCCTGGGCGGGGATGGCCTCCCAGAGGCGCAGCAGCGCCTCCTCGAGGTTCAGCAGGTGGCCTTCGTCGCAGACGCCCATGGGACCAGCTTAGCCCTGCCCCGGCGCGCCGCGCGTCACTGGATGGCGAGCGGAGCCTTGCCGGGAGCGGGGAGGGGCTCGAGGGTGGCGTAGATGCCCAGGCCCACGGGGCTGGGCTGGTAGGTGGGCACGAGCTCCTGCAGCCAAGCCAGGAATTCCCGCTGCCGGGCGCCTTCGGGAAGGTGGACCCCCCGCTGGAGGGCCTCCAGGCCCCGCAGGAGGAAGGCCTCATCCATGGGCTCCTGGGTGCTCTCGAAGACCTTGGGATGCACGTGGGTCTCGCGGTCCTCCTGATCCGTGAAGAGCTCCTCGAAGAGCTTCTCCCCCGGGCGGATCCCCGTGAACTTCACTTCGATGTCCACCCCGGGCGTGAAGCCGGAGAGGCGGGCCATGTCCTTCGCCAGGTCCACGATGCGCACCGGCTCACCCATGTCGAGGAGGTAGACCTTCCCCGTCTCCCCGAGCACCCCGGCCTGGAGGACGAGCTGCGCGGCCTCGGGAATGGTCATGAAGTACCGGGTCATCTCGGGATGGGTGACGGTGATGGGGCCGCCTTGGCGGATCTGCTCCTTGAACAGGGGGATGACGCTTCCCCGGGACCCGAGCACGTTGCCGAAGCGGACGCTCACGAACTTGGTGTGGGACGGTGCGTGCACCGCCGCCCGGCGCACCAGGAGCTCCGCGATGCGCTTGGTGGCGCCGAGTACGTTGGTGGGGTTCACGGCCTTGTCGGTGCTGATGTTCACGAAGATGCGGGTTCCCGCCTCCACGGCGGCCTGCACCACGTTGCCGGTGCCGAGGGCATTGTTCTCGATGCCCTCCTCGGGATACATCTCCAGGAAAGGGACGTGCTTGTGGGCCGCGGCGTGGAGCACCACCCCGGGGCACCAGCGCTGGAAGGCGTTGGTGAGGCGGACCTTGTTCCGGATGTCGCAGAGCTCGAGGGTGAGGGTCTGATCGGGGAAGGTCCGGCGGATTTCGCGCTCGATCTCCCAGAGGCTGTTCTCCCCGCGGCCCAGCAGCACCACCCGGGAGGGGCGGAACACGCAGACCTGCCGGACCAGCTCCGAGCCGATGGAGCCGCCGGCCCCGGTGATCAGCACGACCTGGTCCTGCAGGGCCTGCTGCAGGCTGCTCAGGTCCAGCTTCACGGGCTCCCGGCGGAGGAGGTCCTCGATGCTGACGTCCCGCAGCTCCGGCTTCCAGTTGCGGTTCCCGAGCAGGTTGAAGATGCCGGGCACGGTCTTCAGGCGGAGGCCCTGCCGCTGGATGGCCTCCGTGACGGCGCGGTTGATCACGCCCGGGGCGCTGGGCATCGCCAGCACCACCTGCTGGATGCCGTATTCCTGGACGATGGCCTGGATGACCGCCGTGTGGCCGAGCACCGGGATGCCTTGGATCCGGAGCCCCTGCTTCTCCAGGGCATCATCGGCGAAGCCCACCACGATGGAGCCCAGTTCGGGGTGCCTTCGGAGTTCCTGGGCCACCAGGAGGCCGGCCCGTCCCGCCCCGACGATGAGGGTGCGGAGGGCCTGGGGGGCGGGGAGGTTGGGGTCGGCCATCGTTCGATCGCCGAACCGCTCATAGATCGCCCCGCGCCCGGCCCGGAGGAGCAGCCAGAAGGGACCCGTGAAGAGGGCCGCGCCCAGGGCCACGCCCAGGGGCAGGGGACCCAGGTCCAGCCTGGGGGCGAGGAGGTGGAAGCCGTAGCTGCCCAGGCCCAGGGCCAAGGTGCCCAGGAAGAGCCTCAGGGCGTCGTCGGTGCCGAAGGTGCGGTAGTGGATCTGGGTGAACCGGAAGGTGAGGTTCACCCCCATGGCGAAGGCCACCCAGGGCCACACCGGGAAGGCCGCCTCGGGCGTCCCGGGCCAGAGGGTCTGGGCCAGCTGCCAGCCAAGGAACGCGAGGCCCGCGTCCAGGAGCAGCTTCACCACCTGGCGGGTGGTGGGGCGGAGCAGAAGGTGGGCGAGGCGGCTGAAGGTGGCCTTCATGGGCGTCCGGGGGGCGGCGGTCGGGGTGGGAGAGGACTCAGGACACAGGGTAATAAAAAACAGATCAAAGTCAATCAGACGGAGTTGTAAATACCTTGGTTATCGAGAAAAGACAAAGCAAGGCGAGGGGGCCCACGAGGGGATCGAAGGCTTGCGACCTTGGGAGCACGATGATAGGCTTTCTTCATCCTGCACCCCAAGATTCGTCGCACGGATCCACGCTGTCATTGATGGTGAATTGGAGAAAAACCGTGAAATCACTCGCCTGCCTCCGTGTGCTGCCACTCGCCCTCTGCGGCCTGCTGGCCCAGGCCCCCACCTCTCCCGCCCCCGCGCCGAAGCCCATCGAGCAGGAGGCGAAACCTGCCGCACCGCGGAACGAGGCTGAGGGGCCCAAGGGGGGCAACTTCTCCCTCAAGGTCCAGGAACCGGCCGTCCCGGCTCAGGCCCCCGCCAGCGCCCCCGTGGCTCCGGCGGTCCCGACCGTCGCCCCCAAGCCCTCCCCGGTGGTGTTGGCTTCCGACCTCTTCGGGGACAGCGGCGCCTTCTCCCGGCCTTCGGAGATGCGGGTCACCGACAGCTACATCCTCGGCGTGGGCGATCAGCTCCAGCTGAACGTATACGGCGGCATCAACCTCGAGGAGAAGCTCGAGGTGGGCAAGGGGGGTGTGCTGGTTGTCCCGAAGGTGGGCGCCGTGAATACCAACGGCATCAGCCTGGGGGCGGCCAAGGAGCTCGTGCGCATGCTCCTCTCCCGGAACTTCTCCCGATTCACGATGGACCTGCAAGTGCTCAAGGTGCGGGACGTCCAGGTCTTCCTCCTCGGCGAGGTGACCAAGCCGGGCAGCTATGTGGTTCCCAGCATCACCTCCCTGGTGAACATCCTCGGCCTGGGGGGGGGACCCTCTCCCCTCGGCAGCTACCGGCAGGTCCGGCTGATGCGGGACGGGCGGATCGTGGAATCCGTCGACCTCTATGAACTCCGCTTTCTGGGCAAGGGCATGAAGGCCCTGGCGCTCAAGGACGGGGACACCATCTTCCTCCCCCTCTCCGGGGCCAAGGTCGGGGTGGAGGGGGCCTTCCGGCGCGTGCCTGAGCAGGGTTCCCTGCTGGTCGAGCTCCTTCCCCAGGAGACCCTCGCAGATCTGGTCCAATGGGCCGGAGGCCTCCAGTCCATGGCCCATGGCAAGCTCGTCACCCTTCAGCGTGTGGATCCCTCCACGGGCTCCATGACCGTGCGCAATGTGGCGCAGGAGCCCGCTCGGATGGCGGCGGTGCCGATGCGGGAGGGGGACGTGGTGCGCGCCCTCGCGCGGCTGGATCGCCAGGAGGGGCAGATCGAAGTGACGGGCCACGTCCGCGTCCCCGGCCTCTACGGCTATGAACCAGGCATGAAGGTGAAGGACCTCCTGGAGGCCAACCAGCTGATCATGCCCACCACCTACATGGGGCGCGGGGAACTGCTCCGCACCCTCCCGGACATGACCACCCACCTCTACACCTTCGAGGTGGGGAAGGCGCTGGCGGGCGACCCGGCCCACAACCTGGCCCTGGGCAGCCGGGATCGCCTCGAGTTCTACGACCTGACCTCCTTCCGGCTCTGGAAGCGTGTGACGGTGCTCGGCCCCTTCACCAAGCCCGGCGTCTACGATTGGCACGAGGGCATGCGCGCCTCCGACCTCATCTTCCGGGCCGGCATCCCCAAGATCAACGCGGACCGCTTCTATGCGGAACTCGCCCGCACGAAGGACGGGAAGACCAGCAAGGTCACGCGCTTGGACCTCGGCAAGCTCCTCTCCGACGAGCGCAAGAGCGTCGTGCAGGGCAAGGACGATGGGGTGGATCCGGTCCTGGAACCCTACGACCAGATCACCCTCTTCGAGGTCCCCGGCTTCAAGATGCACCGCACCGTGCACATCTCCGGGCAGGTGCTCCGCCCCGGCGTCTACACCATCGAGGAGGAGAAGTTCACCCTCGGCGCCCTCGTGAAGCGGGCGGGTGGCCTCACGGGCGATGCCATGCCGGCGGGCGGGATCTTCCTCCGCGCGGCCGTCAAGGCCAAGGACCTGACCAGCAAGGACCTTGAGGCCACCGGGGTGGATCCCAACGATCCGACCACCAACGGGATCAATGAGATCCTGGGCCGGCTCAACGAGACCAAGCGGAGCCGGGACGGCCTCACCGCGCTCCAGACCCCGCTCCTGCATGGCCTGGTGAAGGGCCGGCTGAACCGCCTCGTGGTCGATTTCGAGGCGGCGGTCCGGGGCGATGGACGTCGCGACGTGGAACTGATGGATGGCGACGAGATCGTGATCCCCCGCAAGGTGGACAACGTCTACGTGGTGGGGGAAGTGGCCAGCCCCTTCAGTTCCTTCGTGGTCAAGTCCGGCGACAGCGTGTCCGACGTGATCGCCCTGGCGGGCGGCCTGACCCGCAATGCCGACAAGGGCCAGATCCGCCTCCTCAAGGCCGATGGGCGGATCCTGGATTCCTGGGTCATGGGCCGTCGGGCCGAGCCTGGAGATGCGATCCTCGTTCCCCAGCGCCTCCGCACCCAGTCCAACTGGCAGGACAACCTCCAGGCCCTCACGCCGCTGGCCCTGCTGATCAATGCCGTCATCCGATGAGTGATGTGATCTCGCCCCGGCCCCGGCCGGATTCCCTCCCGACCTCCTCGAAGGCCACGCTGCCCCACTGGGTCGGGGATCTGCTCGCCGTGCTCCGGACGCCCGCCCTGGTGGGTTGCCTGGCGGGAGCCCTGGCGTTCTCCCTGAGCCTGCTCTCGCCCAACACCTACGCCAGTGAGCTGACCATCCTCGCCGATGCCGGCAAGCGTCCGGCCAGCCGATCTGCAGGCCTCTGGGCCCCGACCTCCGAAGGGGATGGGCCCATGACCCGTCCGGAGGACGGCCCCACCGTGGCCTACACCGAGATCATCCAGAGCCGGTGGGTGGTGGACAAGCTGTTGAAGGAGACCTACGAGTACACGGTCCCCGGCTCCTTTCTCCGCAAGGAGCGCAGTTACCAGCGGACCCTGCTCGACCACTTCCAGGCCTCCACGCTGGATGAGGGGGCCTCCCGGCTCAAGCGGATCATGACGATCTCCCGGGACCTGAAGTCCGGGATGATGCGGGTCCGGGTCGAGACCACGAGCCCCTCCCTGAGCCAGCAGGTGGTGAACCAGTCCGCGGCCTTCCTGGAGGACTACCTCTCCGACTTGACCCGCCGCCTGGGCGACCACAAGCGCTCCTTCGCGGAGCGCCAGCTCATGGAGGCCGAGGAGAAGTACAAGGCCATCGAGCGGGACGTGATCGGGTACCTCAGCGGGAACCGCTCCCTGAACCTCCAGGAACTCAACGCCCCCGGGGGCTTCCGCCCGGGTGTGGATCCCGTGGTGCAGGTCCGGGTGGAGAAGCTCCGGGGAGACCTGGAGCGCCAGCGCCAGGTGGTCACCGCCCTCTCCCTCCAACTCCAACAGGGCCGGCTCGAGGCCCAGAACGACATCCCGACCCTGATGATGCTTGATCAGGGGAACCTGCCGACGGTGAAGAGCGGTCCCCGCCGCACCTTCGGAGCCCTGGTCGCCGCCGTGGCCGCCTTCCTCATCACCCTCGCCGTCACCCAGCGCGCCTGGCTGACCCGGCACTTGCTCACCAAGGAACCCGCATGAGCCCCTCCGCCACGACCTCCCTGACCGAGGCCCTCCTGGAATCCCTGGACAAGAAGACCGCCCGGATCGGGGTGGTGGGCTTGGGCTACGT